>NZ_CP070978.1:902104-1202806 GCF_018417535.1 Burkholderia pyrrocinia
TGCTCGACCGCGGCGAACAGCTCGACTGGTTCGGCTCATACGAAATCCGCATCGAGGCGCTCGTCGCGGCGCTCGGCTTCGCGTTCTTCCTCGTGCATACGGCGACCGTCGGCAACGCGTCGTTCTTCAAGTCGGAACTGCTGCGCGACTCGAACTTTGCAACGGGCACGCTGTTCATCTTCGTCGTCGGCGCGGTGCTGTACGCGACGCGCGCGCTGCTGCCGCCGATGCTGCAGAACCTGATGGGCTACCCGGTCGCGACGACCGGCCTCGTCACCGCGCCAAGCGGCGCGGGCACGATGATCGCGATGCTGTTCGTCGGGCGGCTGCTGAAATACGTGGATGCGCGACTGCTGCTGCTCGCGGGGCTGTCGATTTCGGCGCTCGCGCTGTGGCAGATGATGCAGTACACGGTCGTGCTGTCCGAATCGGACATCGTGTGGCCCGGCGTCGTCCAGGGCTTCGGGCTGGGGCTCGTGTTCGTGCCGCTGAGCGCGCTGTCGTTCTCGACGCTGCCGCCCGAGCTGCGCGCGGACGGCACGGCCACCTACAGCCTGATGCGCAACATCGGCAGCAGTATCGGCATCTCGATCGTGCAGACGCTGATGACGCGCAACACGCAGGTCGCGCATGCCGACCTCGCGACCCACATCACGCCGTTCAACCCGGCCGTGCAGGCGATCGCCGGCAGCCAGCTCGACTTCGCGCTGCTCGACCGCACGATCAACCAGCAGGCGACGATGATCGCGTACCTGAACGACTTCAAGCTGATGTTCGTCGCGACGCTGCTGATGATTCCGCTGTTGCTGCTGATCCGCCCGCCGCAGAAAACGGCGAGCGTCGACGTCGCGCACGCGGCGATGGATTGACGATCACGGCGGGCGCACGCGACGCGCGCCCGCTTCGCGTCAGGCCTTCATCGTCCCGGTCCGCACGTAGCGCTCGTGCCACGACAGCGCTTCGGCGAGCAGGTGCGGCGTGTGCTTGCCGAAGCTTTCGCGCGACGCGCGCTCGAAGTAGTCCTCGAGCATCGGCCGGTAATCCGGGTGCGCGCAGGTCGCGATGACCTTGCGCGCGCGCTGCTTCGGCGACAGGCCGCGCAAATCCGCGAGGCCCTGCTCGGTGACGACCACCGCGACGTCGTGCTCGGTATGGTCGACGTGGCTCGCCATCGGCACGATCCGCGAGATCGCGCCGCCCTTCGCGGTACTCGCCGACATGAAACACGACAGGTAGCCGTTGCGCGCGAAGTCGCCCGAGCCGCCGATGCCGTTCTGGATCTTCGTGCCCATCACGTGCGTCGAGTTCACGTTGCCGTAGATGTCGGCCTCGATCATCCCGTTCATCGCGATGCAGCCGAGGCGGCGCACGAGTTCCGGATGGTTGCTGATCTCCTGCGGGCGCAGCACGATCTTCTCGCGGAACGTCGCGATCTCGTCGGCGAAGCGCTGCACGGCGGCCGGGCTCAGCGACAGCGCGGTGGCCGACGCGAAGCTCAGCGTGCCGTCGTCGAGCAGGTCGAGCATGCCGTCCTGGATCACTTCGGTGTACGCGGTCAGGTTCGAGAAGCCGGCCGAGCCGAGCTCCGCGAGCACCGCGTTCGTGATGTTGCCGACGCCCGACTGCAGCGGCAGCAGGTTGTCCGGCAGCCGGCCGCGCTTCACTTCGTGGCGCAGGAAGTCGATCAATTGCAGCGCGATCTGCTTCGACGTCTCGTCCGGCGCGGAGAACGCATTGCTGCGATCCGGCGCGTCGGTCTCGACGATCGCGACGATCTTGTCGGCCGGGCAGCGCAGGTACGGCTCGCCGATCCGGTCGTCGCTCTTCGTCAGCGGAATCGGCTTGCGATGCGGCGGCAGCGCCGTGCCGTAATAGATGTCGTGCATCCCGTCGAGGCCGAGCGGCTGGCGCGCGTTCACTTCGAGGATCACGTGCTTCGCGCGTTCGAGCCACGTCTTGTTGTTGCCGATCGACGCGGACGGAATCAGCAGCCCGTCCTCGCGGATGCCCGCGACTTCGACGATCGCGACGTCGAGATCGCCGTACAGCCCGAACCACGCATATTGCGCGACGTGGCTCAGGTGGACGTCCTGGTAGTCGACTTCGCCGCTATTGATCTTGTCGCGCAGCGTCGGGTCGGACTGGTACGGCAGCCGCATCGAGATGCCGTTGGTGCGGGCGAGCGCGCCGTCGAGTTCCGGCGCGGTCGACGCGCCCGTCAGCACGTTGATCCGGAAGTCCTCGCCGCGCGCGTGCGCCGCGTCGATGCGGGCGGCAAGCGCGGCCGGCACGGCCTTCGGATAGCCCGACCCGGTGAAGCCGCTCATGGCGACGGTCATGCCGGGACGGATCAGCGCGGCGGCTTCGTCGGCGGTGCGGACGAGCGAACGCAGGGCGGGAGCGAGGATGCGTGATGAAGACATGGCTGGTTTCTGACGCTTTGATCTGTCGTTGACGTCGCGGGGGCGCTCCTGAGCGACATGAAGCCCTTGGGGCCGCAAGGAGCGGCCTGCACCACAGGCACGGTCGGAGTATCGCAGACGCGCTCGCCGCGAAATGTCCGTCGGATGCAAAAGATCCTTGCCGAATTTGCCGGGTATCGAACGACCGTTCTGTGACAGGTGCTCCGCATGAACCGGATGCACACGAAAGGTGCGCGAAAGCATCGGGACGAATGACCGGTCGCCGATCGCCAACCTTCGCGAATCAATCGGCGGATTTCCATTGCAATTTGCCGCCCGCCGATCGGCAATGGTCGATACGGATGCGGCGCGGCCGATTGTCGCCCGATGCGCCGTTTCCGGGCCTGACGCAGATCAAGATCGCACGCGCCGCGCGCCGCCCGCCGGCATGCACGAAAAGCACCGCCGCAGCGGCCTTCGAGGCCCGCCTGTCCTTGACAGCCGCGCGATGCGAACCACACTGGAATACGGGCCCGGCCGCCCCGTTTGCGCGCCCTTTCGCACGCCCGGTTTTCGCCCGACCGCGGCCCGCAAGAAGCGGTATCACTACCGTATGTCAGGACACTGATTGAATAAAAAGCAACAAATTACAATTCCGTATATATTTCGCCGATGGACCAAAGAAAAACCGCCACACGCTCCGAGCCCCCCCTGCCTCGCACCTGGGATGCGCGGCTCGCGCGCTCGCTTGTCCGACCGCTTGTCGATACGCCGGTCACCCCGAATCACCTTACTACGCTTCGTCTGCTGATCGGCCTCGCCGGCGCCTGGTGCCTCGCGCACGGCGGTTTCGGCTGGAGCAACGCGGGCGCGTTCCTGATCGTGCTGTCGAATTTCGTCGACCACACCGACGGCGAGCTCGCGCGCATCAGCGGCAAGTCCAGCAAGATCGGTCATTTTTACGACCTCGCGGCCGATGCGGTGGTGACGATCGCACTGTTCGTCAGCATGGGCCTCGGCATCGTCGCCCAGGGCGGCCAGATGGCCGCGTCGCCGGTGCTGCTCGGCGCGGTGGCCGGCGCGGCCGTCGCGCTGATCTTCTTCCTGCGCATGCGGATCGAATCGATCGCCGGCAAGGCCGGTACCAAGCAGGCGTTCGCCGGCGGCTTCGAGACCGAAGACGTGCTGTATCTGCTGCCGCTCGTGACGCTCGTCGACGGCGTCGAACCGTTCCTGCTCGCGGCGTCGATCGGCGCCCCGCTGTTCGCCGCATGGGTCGTGATCGACTGGTGGCGCGTCGTCCGGCGCGGCAACCTCCCGCAGAATCCAACCGAAATCCAGGCTTCCAAATGACTCCGAGCACGCGCGACGACTCCGTGCTGAGCCCGGCACGCCCCGCGCCTGCGCGCGCGGCCGCGTCCGACCCCGATCGCACGGTGGCCGACTGCGTCGGCCATCTCGACCTCGACCACCTGCGCGGCGACTACACGCGCCAGGGGTCGTTCCTGTATCTCGACGCGTTCCTGCCGGCCGACGCGCACGCGAAACTCGCGGCGGCCGCCCGCGCGATGCAGGCCGGCCTGAACCGCAATTACCTGCCCGGCCACAAGCAGGGCGGCAGCGTGAGTCGCCATACGATCGACGAGCAGGCGCCGTACATCGCCGAGCTGTATCGGTCGAAGGCGCTGATCGGCTTCCTCGAGAAGGTCACGGGCGACAAGCTGATGCTGTCGCCGGACGACGATCCGCACGCGTACGCGCTGTATTACTACACGAAGCCCGGCGATCACATCGGCTGGCACTACGACACGTCGTACTACGACGGCCGCCGCTACACGCTGCTGATCGGCGTGATCGACGAATCGTCGTGCCGGCTCGACTACGAGCTGCACACGCGCAACCCGGACGTGCCCGACGAACCGGGCTCCGTGCAGATCGCCGACGGCGGCATCGTGCTGTTCGACGGCGACAAGCTGCGCCACCGCATCACGCCGCTCGGCCAGAACGAGATGCGCGTGTCGCTGACTTTCGAATACGTGACGAACCCCGGCATGCGGCCGTGGAAGCGCTTCATCTCGAACATGAAGGACGCGATCGCGTATTTCGGTTTCCGCCAGGTGTTCAAGCAACTGGCCACGCGACGCACGATCGGGTCATGACACGCGCCGGCCTGATCCTGCTGTCCCTCGGGACGGCACTCTTCATCGCACTCCTTGCATGGCAGGGCGTCGGCGCGGTCGCGTCCACGTTCCTCGCGGCCGGCTGGGGCCTCGCGCTCGTCGCGGCGTTCCACGTCGTGCCGCTCGTGATCGACGCGATCGCGATCTCCGTGATGTTCCGCCGCGGCCAGCCGGGCGCCGAGCTCGGCAACGCGCTGCGCGCGCGCTGGGTCGGCGAATCGGTCAACAGCCTGCTGCCCGCCGGGCAGATCGGCGGCCCCGTGCTGATGGTGCGCCACCTCGCGCAGCGCGGCACGCGGATGGCCGACGCGGCGGCTGCCGTTACCGTCGGCACGACGATGCAGGCGCTCGCGCAGATGGCGTTCGCGCTGATCGGCATCGCCGCGTTCAGCCTTTATGCAACGCACGAGTCGGTCGCGCACCTGCGCACGCCCGCGCTGATCGCCACCGGTGTACTCGGCGCGCTCGCCGTGCTGTTCTACATGGCGCAGCGACGCGGGCTGTTCGGCCGCGGCCTGCGCCTCGCGTCGAAGCTGCTCGGCCCGCGCGACTGGTCGTCGCTCGCGACCCGTGCCGACGCGATCGACGACGCGGTCGGCGCGCTGTACCGCGATCGCGCGAAGGTCGCGAAAACCTTCGCATTGAGCCTCGTCGGCTGGATCGTCGGTACCGCGGAAGTGTGGCTCGCGCTGCACTTCCTCGGGCACCCGGTGAGCTGGCTCGACGCGCTGCTGCTCGAAAGCGTCGGCCAGGCGATCCGCGGCGCGGCCTTCGCGATCCCGGGCTCGCTCGGCGCGCAGGAAGGCGGCTACCTGCTGCTCGCCCCGCTGGTCGGACTGCCGCCCGACGCGGCGCTCGCGCTGTCGCTCGCGAAGCGCGCGCGCGAACTCGCGCTCGGCCTGCCCGGCCTGCTCTATCTGCATTTCAGTGAAAGAAACTGGCAGCGGCGCCGTGCGCCGCAGCCGCTCGCCGACTGATCGTTCAGATCCGCCGGCTTTTTGGTTGGAGAACCCATGCGAGCCATCATTCTTGCGGCAGGCCTCGGCTTGCGCCTGCAACAACCGCCCGAGGCACAGTTCCCGAAGTGCCTGCTGCGCTTCGACGACGTTTCGCTGCTCGAGCGCCATCTGCGCGTGCTCGACGCCGCGGGCGTCGACGAGATCGTGCTCGGGCTCGGCTTCCAGGCCGGGAAGGTCGAGCAGGAATTGAAGCGCCTCGGCCGCCAGGCCGAGATCGTGCTGAACGAGCGCTACGACCTCGGCAGCGTGCTGACCGTGCATACCGTCGCCGATGCGATGACGCGCGGCGGCGACGTGCTGCTGATGGACGCCGACGTGCTGTATGACGAGAACATCCTGCACGCGCTGGTGGCCGATCCCGACAAGGCGGTCGACCGCCTGCTGATCGATCGCGACTTCGAGGCCGGCGACGAACCCGTCAAGCTGTGCGTGAAGAACGGCGTGCCGGTCGAGCTGCGCAAGCAGCTCGCGGTCGACCTCGACTACGACACGATCGGCGAATCGGTCGGCTTCTTCCGCTTCACCGAAGGCACCGCGCGCCGCCTCGCGACGATCGTCGCGAGCTACGTCGACAGCGGCCGCGCGAACATGCCGCACGAGGAAGCCGTGCGCGACCTGCTGCTCGAAGGCGGCCATTCGTTCGACGTCGCCGACGTCACCGGCTCGCCGTGGATCGAGATCGACTTCCCGAACGATGTCGCACGCGCGACGCAAGAAATCCTCCCCCTGATTCAACGCACCACCGCAGGAGCCGCACGATGAACGCACGCGAACCCAACTTCACCGAATCGCGCAGCGCACGCCTGCGCCGCATGCTCGTCAGCAGCGACCTCGAATTCCTGATGGAAGCGCACAACGGCCTGTCCGCGCGGATCGTCCGCGAGGCCGGCTTCAAGGGGATCTGGGCTTCGGGCCTCGCGATCTCCGCGCAGTTCGGCGTGCGCGACAACAACGAGGCCAGCTGGACCCAGGTCGTCGACGTGCTCGAATTCATGGCCGACGCAAGCGACCTGCCGATCCTGCTCGACGGCGACACCGGCTACGGCAACTTCAACAACGTGCGCCGCCTCGTGAAGAAGCTCGAACAGCGCGGCATCGCCGGCGTCTGCATCGAGGACAAGCAGTTCCCGAAGACGAACAGCTTCATCGACGGCGAGCGCCAGCCGCTCGCCGAGATCGACGAGTTCTGCGGCAAGATCAAGGCCGGCAAGGATTCGCAGACCGATCCCGACTTCTCGATCGTCGCGCGCGTCGAGGCGCTGATCGCGGGCTGGGGGATGGACGAGGCGCTGCGCCGCGCGAACGCGTACGCGGAAGCCGGCGCCGACGCGATCCTGATCCACAGCAAGCTGTCGCGCCCGGACGAAATCCTGCAGTTCGCACGCGAATGGAGCGGCAAGGCGCCGCTCGTGATCGTGCCGACCAAGTACTACAGCACGCCGACCGACGTGTTCCGCCAGGCCGGCATCAGCACCGTGATCTGGGCGAACCACCTGATCCGCGCGTCCGCGTCGGCAATGCAGGCCGTCGCGCGCGAGATCCACGAGAACGAAACGCTGATCAACGTCGAAGACCGCGTCGCGTCGGTCAACGAGATCTTCCGCCTGCAGGACGCCGACGAATACTCGGCGGCCGAGCGCATCTACCTGTCGTCGTCGTCGCGCGCGTCGAACGCGGCGGTCGTGCTCGCCGCGAGCCGCGGCAAGGGGCTCGAAGCCGTCACCGAAGACAAGCCCAAGGTCATGCTGCCGGTCGCCGGCAAGCCGCTGCTGCGCTGGCTCGTCGACGGCTTCAAGAAGCAAGGCGTGAACGACATCACCGTGGTCGGCGGCTATCGCGCCGACGCGATCGACACGTCGGGCATCAAGCTCGTCGTCAACGAGCGCCATGCGCAGACGGGCGAGCTCGCGTCGCTCGCGTGCGCGGCGGAGCGCCTGACGGGCGACACCGTGATCTCGTACGGCGACCTGCTGTTCCGCAGCTACATCCTGCGCGACCTCGCCGAGAGCGAGGCCGAGTTCAGCGTCGTCGTCGATTCGTCGCTGACGCAGCCGTCGAACCAGAGCGTGCGCGACTTCGCGGTCTGCTCGGCCGCCGACGACCGCGGCCTGTTCGGCCAGAAGACCACGCTGCAGCGCGTGTCGAGCGACGCCACCGAAGGCACGACGCACGGCCGCTGGATCGGCCTGCTGAACGTGCGCGGCGCCGGCGTCGATCGCCTGAAGGCGATGCTCGCGACGCTGCAGGCGCGCGACGATTTCGACACGCTCGACCTCCCCACGCTCCTCAACGAACTGATCGCCGCCGGCGAGAAGATCGAAGTGCAGTACGTGCACGGCCACTGGCGCGGCGTCAACGATCTCGAAGACTTCCGCCGCGCGGGCGACTTCGCGCACGGCCAGACGCCGCTGTCCGAGCCGGGCGCCGGCAACGGGGGCGCGCAATGATCGAAGCGGCCCGGTTCGTCGAGGCCGCGCGCGAACGCGGTTTCGACTGGTACGCGGGCGTGCCCTGCTCGTACCTGACGCCGTTCATCAACTACGTCCTGCAGGACCCGACGCTGCACTACGTGTCGGCCGCGAACGAAGGCGACGCGGTCGCGCTGATCGCGGGCGCGACGCTCGGCGGCAAGCGCGGGATCGCGATGATGCAGAACTCGGGGCTCGGCAACGCGGTGAGCCCGCTGACGTCGCTGACCTGGACGTTCCGCCTGCCGCAACTGCTGATCGTCACGTGGCGCGGCCAGCCGGGTGTCGCCGACGAGCCGCAGCACGCGCTGATGGGCCCGATCACGCCCGCGATGCTCGACACGATGGAGATTCCGTGGGAGACGTTCCCGACCGACCCCGAACAGGTCGGCCCGGCACTCGACCGCGCGATCGCGCACATGGACGCGACGGGCCGCCCGTACGCGCTCGTGATGCAGAAAGGCAGCGTCGCGCCGTATGAACTGCAGGCGAACCCGGCGGCGCAGCCGCGTGCGCATGTCGCCGCGCAATCGTCGTCGCGCGCCGTGTCGGCCGACGCGTGGCCGACCCGTCACGACGCGCTGCAACGCGTGATCGCGCACACACCGGTCGATTCGACCGTCGTGCTCGCGTCGACCGGTTTCTGCGGCCGCGAACTCTACGCAATCGACGATCGCCCGAACCAGTTGTACATGGTCGGCTCGATGGGTTGCGTGACGCCGCTCGCGCTCGGCCTCGCGCTCGCGCGCCCCGACCTGCGCGTGGTGGCCGTCGACGGCGACGGCGCCGCGCTGATGCGGATGGGCGTATTCGCGACGCTCGGCACCTACGGCCCGGCCAACCTCACGCACGTGCTGCTCGACAACGGCGCACACGAATCGACGGGCGGCCAGGCGACCGTGTCGCGGCACGTGTCGTTCGCGGGCGTCGCGGCCGCATGCGGCTACGCGTCGGCGGCCGAAGGCGACACGCTCGACGTGCTCGATGCCGCGCTTGCCGCGTCGAGCGATGGTGCGCAGTTCGTTCGTCTCGCGATCCGCACGGGCGTGCCCGACGGCCTGCCCCGCCCGACCGTCACGCCGGTCGAGGTCAAGACCCGTCTGATGCGGCACATCGGCGCCGCGCAGACCGAAGCCCACGCTGAAGGAGCCCATTGATGCTGCTGCTGAACCCCGGCCCGGTAACGCTCACCGAACGCGTGCGCCGCAGCCTGCTGCAACCCGACCTGTGCCATCGCGAAAGCGAATTCTTCGATCTGCAGGACGAAGCGCGCGCGCGCCTCGTCGCCGCATACGAGCTCGATCCGGCCGAATGGGCCGCCGTGCTGATGACCGGCTCGGGCACGGCCGCCGTCGAGAGCATGATCGCGGCGCTCGTGCCGCAGGACGGCAGGCTGCTCGTGATCGAGAACGGCGTGTACGGCGAGCGGATCGCGCAGATCGCGACGCAGTACGGGATCGCGCACGACGTGCTGAAGCATGAATGGATGCAGGCGCCCGATCTCGCGCAGATCGCCGCGCGCCTCGACGCGGGCGGCTACTCGCACGTCGCCGTGATCCATCACGAAACGACGACGGGCCGCCTGAACGATCTCGGCGCGATCGCCGACGTATGCCGCGCACGCGGCGTGAAGCTGCTCGTCGACGGCGTCAGCAGCTTCGGCGCGGAAGCGATCGACTTCGCCGGCGGCGACATCGACGCGGTTGCCGCGACCGCGAACAAGTGCCTGCACGGCGTGCCGGGCGCGGCGTTCGTGATCGTGCGCCGCAGCGCGCTCGCGAAGGCCGCGAGCCGCACGTACTACCTCGACCTCGGCCGTCTCGCGAAGCTGCAGGACCAGCGCAACACGCCGTTCACGCCGTCCGTGCACGCGTACTACGCGCTCGTCGAGGCGCTGCGCGAATTCGACGAAGCCGGCGGCTGGCGTGCGCGCCATGCGCATTACAAGGCGCTCGCCGACCAGGCACAAGCCGGCCTCGCCGCGCGCGGGATGCCGCTGGTGCTGCCGGAAGGCGCGTCGTCGGTCGTGCTGCGCGCGTACCGGCTGCCGCAGGGCGTCACGTACGAGACGCTGCACGACGGCCTGAAGGCACGCGGCTTCGTGATTTACGCGGGGCAAGGCGGGCTGTCGAAGGAACTGTTCCGCATCTCGACGATGGGCGCGATCGAAGCGGCCGACGTCGACCGGTTGCTGGATGGTTTTACTGCGCTGACGCGGTAAGCGGCTGCAGCTTCTCGTCGACCGAAGGCCCGCAAGGGCCTTTTTTGTTCTTCGCGGATTTCTGTGGGTGTCGCTTGTCGCCCCCTGCCGGTCATCGCCGGAACCGATGGCAATGGCAGATGTTGGTGGGAAACCGGTCAACTGGATGCTCCGCCAGGAAAGACCTCCATCTTCCCTCCGATGGGATACACGCTGAATTGTCGATAAATCGGGTATTTCCAAATCCGCGTAAATCGGTAATCTACGAGGTTTCAGTGAACGAAAAAGCCTCGCTGCCTGAATGCAACCATTCGGATCGCTCCATGACTGAGCCTCGTCTGACATTCCTTGACCAGCATGAATGGGAAAACTGGTTGACGCAAAACGGCGGTACCTCGACCGGGATATGGCTGCGCCTTGCCAAAAAGGGCGCCGGGCAGCCAACCTTGACTTACGAACAGGCGCTGGAAAGTGCCCTTTGTCATGGCTGGATAGACGGTCAAAAACAGACTGAAAGTGAAGAATACTGGCTGCAACGCTTCACTCGACGCTCCGCAAAAAGTATCTGGTCCAGGCTCAACAAAGACCGGGCCGAAGCGCTGATCGCCGCGGGCAGAATGCTTCCTTCGGGCATGCGAGAAATCGAGAAAGCCAAAGAGGATGGCCGCTGGGAGGCTGCCTATACGTCCGCCAGCAACTCGGTCGTGCCGGACGACCTGCAGGCCGCACTGGATGCCAATCCCAAGGCCAGCGCGTTCTTTGCGACGCTGAACGGCCGAAACCGCTACGCCATCCTGTTTCGGATACAGAATGCCAAAAAGCCCGCAACACGGGTGCGCAAGATCGACGAGTTCATCGGCATGCTGAATCGCGGCGAAACCATTTATCCCTAGACTGGGAGGCTCGACAGCCGACGAAAATCACCGGACGATGCCGCGCTCAAGGCGGGCGACCCGCAGCGCGCTCCACGCCTCAGCGCTGGCGAGCGTCGATCAATGCCGGCTTGCGGTTCATTTATCTCTTTGGCCGCTATTCGCGCGTGACCGGTCGTTACGAAAATCCGGCCGAGCGTCGGCGCCTGGCCGAACACCGACGCGCTACCCCGCGTTCCCAGGAAATCTTCGAAGAACCCGTTTTCCCATCGAGACCATGAAAATCCGTCGCTTTCTTCCTTTGCTGGCGCTTGCCGCCACGCCCACCGCTCACGCCGCCGACAGCCAGCCTTGCGGCGACGACACCGTCACGACCATCGCCCGCTGGGCCGGCATCGCAAGCGCACGCATCGCCACGCGCGACGCGGACCGGCTCGTCGTCGCGTCGGCGTGCAAGGTCATGCCGAATGCGCCGGGCACGACGATCGCGGCCGTCGCGTTCGATTCGCTTCCGAAGAGCAAGAACCCGGACGAAAGCGACAAGCTGCAGGTCGTCGCGCTCGTCGAGGGCGGCAAGGTCGTTGCGGCCGATCGGTCGATCGTCCAGGAAGACGCGACGACGGAAATCGGCGAGAGCAGCTATCGCATCGATACCGCGCCGTACCGGCTGTCGCCTGAGGTGCGCGCGTTCGGCGTCGTGTTCACGAGCAGCGCGCGCGGGCCGAGTTGCCCCGATGCCTACACCGAGAACGAACTGACACTGTGGGTGCGCAACGGCAACCGCATCCGCCCTGTATTCGGTACAAATCTCAATGGCTGGGTCGCTATCGCAGGCACCTCGTGTGGCCCCGATACCAGCGACCTGCGCAGCGAGTCTGCCCGCATGACGATTGCTGTCGAGAAGACATCGCACAACGGTTTTGCGGATCTGTCGATTACGGCGCACGTCACAAAGATGGAAAGCGACGACGACAAACACTCGGACACGGGAAAACGTACCGTGCGAACGGTCGTCCGCTACGACGACAAGTCGTACGGGATCGATATGTACCGAAACTTCTGGTATTCACCTGCCGCGCTGAAGCGCTTCAAGTGACATTGCGACGCGGGCGCAGTGCCGTTCCCCCGCCCGCCTACTCCACCACCTTCGGCCCGATCGCGTCGCCCGCCACCGGCCTCAGCAACGCGTCGTCGCGCACGCGTCGCGCCTCGCGCGCCGTATACCGATCCTTCAGCCTCAGGAACGGTTTTTCGACGAGGAAATAGCTGGCCGTCGCGGCCAGCAACGCCCACATGATGCCGAGCGGAAACGCATGCGCGACCGGCAGGGCCGGGTTCGCGAACGGCTGCTGCCACAGATAAAGGCTGAACGAGATCGTGCCGATGAACACGACCGGCCTCGCGCGCAGCCAGCGCGCACACCAGAACTCGCCGCGAAAATTCAGCACGACGATCACGATCGCGATCAGCGCGGCTTCGAGCGTCACGCCGTACGTCGCGTTCCAGAAGCCGCCGAGCCGATGTTCGGCGAGCGGCATGCCGAGCAGCACGATAAAGACAATCGCCGTCACGATCTGCGTCTCGCCGCGCCACGAGCGGATCCACGCTTCGAGCCGTTCGCGGTTGAGCGACGCATAGCAGCCGATCAGGATCGAATCGACGCCCGTGTGGAGCATCATCGCAAGCTGCCCGCGCAGCGCCGGCGCAACGAAATACGTGACGGCGCGCACCAGCGGCACGATCAGGATCAACGCGGCCAGCCAGCGCGTGCCGCCGCGGCGGGTGCCATACACGAACAGCAGCGGCCAGAACCAGTAGAACTGCTCCTCGAGCGCGAGCGACCAGAAATGGCCGAGATACCACGCGCCGTCCGGATGCAGCGCGTTGTCGCCGGTCAACCCGAACCACGCCGAATAGTTCCACAGGTGCAGCGCCGCATACAGCCACTGCCGGCGATCGACGTCGAACCAGCCGGCGAAGGCCACGATCGCGACGGCCGCGAGATAGACGTAGCAGGCCGGCCAGATCCGCAGCGCGCGGCGCACGTAGAACGACGTCAGCGCGATGCCGCCCGTGCGCGCGAACTCGGCGCGCAGCACGTTGGTGATCAGGAAACCGCTGAGGACGAAGAAGATCAGCACGCCGAGCCGGCCGTCGGCGATCAGCCGCAACGGCGTGTACCAGCCCGTGTAGCCGCCCGGCAGCACATGTTCGGCATGGCCGACGACGACCATCGACACCGCGACGGCGCGCAACCCGGTCAACTGCGTGACGCGATGGTTCATCGGCTGGTTCCCGTTGGCACGGTAAAGAAGCAGGAGATAGGCAGGCGCCCCGGTCGGCACGCCGATATGCCGCCGGGATTTTGTATGAAAAATATCGGAATGAAATTGCTTCAAAAATCCCGGGGCGGACGCCGGCGACGGCGCACCCCATAGCGAGCCGACGTCCGGGGCGGCGAATTGGCATAATGACAAGCCTTGTCCGGCGGCGGCCGGTCCGATGCCCACGCAACGAATTCTTGCGGCGCCGCAATATCCGTCGTACCGTGCCTCGCCTGCACACCGGCCCGCTCGTCCGCCTCCTGTCGCCCCTCACCCGGAGCCTGCCTGTGTACCCACCGATCGAACCCTACGCCCACGGCCACCTCGACACCGGCGACGGCCATCGCATCTACTGGGAGCGCTGCGGCAACCCGGCCGGCAAGCCCGCCGTGTTCCTGCACGGCGGCCCCGGCGCGGGCTGCAGCCCCGACCATCGCCGCCTGTTCGATCCGGAGCGCTACGACATCCTGCTGTTCGACCAGCGCGGCTGCGGGCGCTCGACGCCGCATGCGAGCCTCGAGAACAACACGACGTGGCATCTGGTCGACGATATCGAACGCCTGCGCGAAATGGTCGGCGCCGAGCAATGGCTGGTATTCGGCGGCTCGTGGGGCAGCGCGCTGTCGATCGCGTATGCGGAAACGCACCCCGAGCGCGTGAGCGCGCTGGTCGTGCGCGGCATCTTCACGATGCGTCGTGCGGAATTGCTGTGGTACTACCAGGAAGGCGCATCGTGGCTGTTTCCCGACCTGTGGGAAGCCTTCCTCGCACCGATTCCGGAAGCGGAGCGCGGCGACCTGATGACCGCCTACCATCGCCGGCTGACCGGCGACGACGAAGCCGCGAAGCTCGAAGCCGCGCGCGCATGGAGCATCTGGGAAGGTCGCACGATCACGCTGCTGCCCGATCCCGCGCTCGCCGCGCACTTCGCGGACGGCCACTACGCACTCGCGTTCGCGCGGATCGAAAACCACTACTTCGTCAACCGAGGCTTCGTCGAAGAAGGCCAGTTGCTGCGCGACGCGCATCGCCTCGCCGGCATTCCGGGCGTGATCGTGCAAGGCCGCTACGACATCGCAACGCCCGCGCGCACCGCATGGGACCTGTCGAAGGCGTGGCCGGACGCGACGTTCGAGATCGTGCCCGGCGCCGGACACGCGTACAACGAGCCGGGGATCCTGCAGGCGCTGCTCGCGGCAACGGACCGGTTCGCCGCGTAATCAACGCAGCGCAACGCAATGCGGCGCGTGCGGCAATGCCTGCCGGCACGCGCCGCGCCACCCGATCAAAGCGCGGTTTCGACGATCGTCCTGCCGCTGATCGCCCGTTCGACGAGTTGCTCGTCGCCGACCTTGCGGATCGCTTCGTCGAGCAGCCCTTCCGGTTCTTCGGTCGCCACCTTCAGCAGGCCCGACAGGCCGCGCGCGTCGAGCACCACCAGCGTCTCCATCGAATCCGCGCGGCTCACGAGCACGCGGCGCAACGCCGGCCCCGCGCCGAAGCTCGCGCAGAGCGCAATCGTGTCGCTGCCGAGCGTGTAGTCGAAGTGCTTGATCATGGTCTGCCGCCGTTGCAAGGGAATCGCGATGCGCGACGGTGCGGCGCCGTGACGTCGCCCCACCCTCGCGTGCCGCCGGCGCCGGACCGGGGTTCCGATCCGCTCGCCGGCATCACCATGCTAGGCGTGCAGTATTAACGAAGACTTAAACGGCGCATCGCCCGGGCAGGCGGCATCGCGCGACATCACGGCGTGTCGAGCGGCTCGACCGTCACGCCGACCTTCAGCTCCTGATCCGCGCCGCCGCCGCGAATCACGCCGCGCAGCGGCGTCACGTCCGCATAGTCGCGGCCGATCGACAGCATCACGTAATCGTCGCCCGGCGCGCGGTCGTTGGTCGGATCGAGCTGCAGCCAGCCGTTGTCCTCGGGCCACGCCGGGTCGTACACCTCGACCCACGCATGCGACGCGTCGGCGCCGATCAGCCGCGGCTGCCCGGGCGGCGGCTGCGTGAGCAGATAGCCGCTCACGTAACGCGCGGCCAGCCCGAGCGAGCGCAGCGCGCCGATCATCACGTGCGCGAAATCCTGGCAAACACCTTTGCGCAACCGCAGCGCATCGAGTGCCGACGTCGTGATGTCGGTGCTGTTCGGCGTGTACGCGAAATCGGCATGCACGCGCCGCATCAGGTCCCATGCGGCCTGCACGAGCGGCCGTTGCGGCGTGAAGCTCGCGGCCGCATACGCGGCGAGTTCGGGATCGCACGCGACGTGCGGCGACGCGAACACGAATTCGCTCGCCGCGTCGTAAGGCTGCCCCGCGCTGAACCGCAAGCGGTCGCGCACGGCTTCCCATCCGGTCGCCTGTTGCCCGTCGGGATGCGCGATCGCGGGCGGCGGCTCGCCGCGCGCGCCGAGCGACCACACGGGCGCTGTGACGCGCACCGTGCTGCGGCTGCGCACGAGCAGCGCGTCGTGCGGCTGGTTCAACGCGAACGATGCGCGCGCGTTGCCGAACGCGTCGATCTCCGTGCCGACCGATTCCGGCGCGGGCTCGATATCGAGCGAGAACGCCAGTACCTGCTGCCGCGATGTCGCGAGCGGTTGCAGGCGTGCCTGGTGCTGCGCCGATTCGACGCGTGCCGCGTAACGGTATTCGGTGTCGTGCGTGACGCGCAGCAAGCGGCCGGACGCAACGGCGGTCGGTGCGGCAGGTGCGGACGGTGCCGCTGCCTGCCGTGCATTGCCGGAACCGGGCGGCGTTTTCGCCGCGCCTTTCGTCGTCACCATAGCGTCCTGCCCGCCTCGCGCACGTGGCTGAAATAGCGTTCGCCGATCCGGTTCGACAGTTCCCAGACCGCCTTCACCGTCGTGTCGAGCGCATCGAGCAGTTTGTCGTGCCGGCCGCCGTCGGTTGTTTCGCACAGTTCGTGCAGCGACCACACGGGCACGTCCGGAATCGTCTCGGCCAACTCGGACAGCGCATAGCCTTCGCTGCGCTCGACCTTCGTCAGCCGGCCGCGCAGCGCCTGCACGACCCAGCCGAGCGAGCGCGGGTTGTCGGTATCGAGCACGACGAGCGACAACAGCGGCGCGACATCGAAGCCCCGCTGGAACCGCGAGCGGAACGTGATCGTGCTGTCGAACAGCTCCAGCACGAGCTCGAAGCCGTCCTGCCGGTGCACGGCGCCTTCGTCGAACGCGAACTTCAACACAGCGCACAAGAAGTCCAGCCGTTCGATCTGCCGGCCGATCGACAGCAAGCGCCAGCCGTCGTCGCGCGTCATGTTGTCGGTCTGCGCGCCGGTGATCGCGCCGAGCAGCAGGCCGAGACGCTCCAGCAACTGCAGCGCTTCGTTGCCGATCTGCTCCTCGGCTTCCGGCTGGCCCGCGCTGTCGGCAAACAGTTGCGTTGCGTCGTCGATCAGCCGCCATTGATCGCTCGACAGCCGTTCGCGGATCGCGGCGGCCGCGCCGCGCATCCCGAGCAGGCACGACGCGATGCCCGACGTGCGATCCGCGCCGCGCGTCAGCGACGTCGCGAGCGTGTGCTGGAACGCACGCGGCGCATCGACGGCGTTCGGCGCATCGGCCGCGATCAGGCCCGTGTCGCGGCACAGCGTATCGAGCAGCTCCAGATGCGCGGGGCTGTCGACGTCGTCTTCGCCGCGCAGCCGTTCGAGCGCGGCGCGCGCCAGCCGCATCAGGTTGGTCGCGCGCTCGGTGTAACGGCCGAGCCAGAACAGGTTCTCGGCCGCGCGGCTCGCGATCGCGCGCGGCCGCTCGACGAGGTCGTCGGGGCCGAGGTGCGTCTGCAGCAGCGTCGTCGAATCGACGATGCCTTCGGTCATCACCCACGTATCGACGGTGCTGCCGCCGCGCGGCATCGGCGCGTTGAACAGCGTGTCGCGCGTGCCGACCCGCGACAGCCCGCCGGGCAGAAGCCGCCAGCGCTGCGCGCCGTCGGCGAGCGCGAACACGCGCAGCAGCAGCGGCTTCGGCACGATGCGCGCGCCGCCGTTGCCGTCGGGCGTGCCGTGCCCAGGCCAGGTCGGCGCCTGCGACAGCGGCAGGTCGGCCTGCACCGTGTAGTGTTCGGGCCGCGCGAGTATCCGCGCGCGCCAGTCGGCAAGCTGCGCCTGCGTGAGCCGCGCGCCGATCACCGGATCGAACGGGCCGCCCGCCTGCACGTCGGCCGGATACGACGCCTTCACGATGCCGCGCGCGAGCTGCGGCAGCGCATCGTCGCACGCGGCCGCCTCGCCGCACCACCACGAATGCACGGCCGGCAGCGTCAGCGTTTCGCCAAGCAAGCCTTCCGCGAGACGCGGCATGAAGCCGAGCATGGCCGGCGACTCGAGGAAACCCGAGCCCGGCGCATTCGCAAGCAGCACGTTGCCCGCGCGCACGGCCTGCAGCAGCCCCGGCACGCCGAGCATCGAATCGGGCCGCAGTTCGAGCGGATCGAGCCACGCATCGTCGACGCGCCGCAGGATGCCGTGCACGGGTTCGAGCCCGCGCAGCGTCTTCAGGAATACGCGGTTGTCGCGCGCGGTCAGGTCGCCGCCCTCGACGAGCGTGAGACCGAGGTAGCGCGCGAGATACGCATGCTCGAAATACGTTGCGCTGTGCGGCCCCGGCGTCAGCAGGACGATCCGCGAATTCTTGGCGGTAGGGCTGAGCGCCTGCATGCTCTGCAGCAGCGCGCGGTACGCGGACGCGAGCCGCTGCACGCGCAGCCCGCGAAATCCGCGCGGAAAAAGCCGCGACACGATCAGGCGGTTTTCGAGCAGGTAGCCGAGCCCGGCCGCGCCCTGCGTGTGCTGCGCGACGATCCGCCACTGCCCGTCCGGGCCGCGCGCGAGATCGAACGCGACGACGTGCAGCCACGTGTCGCCCGGCACGCGCGCGCCGCGCATCGCGCGCAGGTAGCCCGGATGCCCGGTGACGAGCGCGGGCGGCAGCAGCCCGCGCTGCAGGATCGTCTGCGGCCCGTACAGGTCGGCCATCGTCGCGTTGAGCAGCCGCACGCGCTGCAGCACGCCGCGTTCGATCGCGACCCAGTCCTCCGGCGTGACGATCAGCGGCAGCAGGTCGAGCGACCACGGGCCGGCCGCGCCGTCGCCGGCGCGCTGCTCGTGCAACTGGTAGAACAGGCCGTTCTCGCGCATGCGCCGGTGCAGCTCGTCGGCGCGACGATCGAGGTCGGCCACGCCGTCGCTGCCGATCGATGTGAAGAAACTGCGCCACGCGGGCGCAAGCGCAGGCGCGTTCAGGCCGGCCGCGCTGCCGCGCAGTTCGTCGTAACGGCCGGCGGCCGCCGGCGCCGCGAGCGCGGCGGCCAGTTCGGCGGCGTCCGGCTGCGCGCCGGTATCGAAAAGCGTGGGCATCGCGTCGGGGTCGGCGAGATGGTCGGAGTGAATGGGCTGCACGGTGTCGTTTCGTCGTCAGGGCGCGGGCGCGCATGCCCGCCGCCGCACGGGCGGCGAGGCGCGGCGCGCGGCCGCAATCTGCCCGCATCCTAGCATTCCGGCGGGGCCGCCAGCGGCCGGCGCGCCGGGAAATCGCGAACCGCGCATCGTCGTCGGTCCTGCCATCGGCCCGTCACGGCCGCCGCAAGTCGAGCGTGAACGGGAATTCGCGGCTCGGCGCGGCAGCCGACACGTCCATCCGTCCCGGCGTATGCCCCATCTCGACGAAGCGCGCGAGCCGGCGGCTCTCGGCCTCGTACGCATTGACGGGAAACGTCGCGTAGTTGCGCCCGCCCGGATGCGAGACGTGATAGCGGCAGCCGCCGAGCGAGCGCTGCAGCCACGTATCGACGATGTCGAACGTGAGCGGCGCGTGCACACCGATGGTCGGATGCAGCGCCGACGGCGGCGCCCACGCCTTGTAGCGCACGCCCGCGACGTATTCGCCGACCGTGCCGGTCGGCTGCAGCGGCAGCGCGCGGCCGTTGACCGTCACGACGTGCCGGTTGTCGTTCAGCCCCGTCACGCGCACTTCGAGCCGTTCGACCGACGAATCGACGTAGCGCACCGTGCCGCCGGGCGCGCCCTCCTCGCCCATCACGTGCCACGGCTCCAGCCCGCCGCGCAGCGATAGCTGCATCCCGTTCACCGCGATCTGGCCGAACAGCGGGAAGCGGAATTCGAAGTGCGGCGCGAACCATGCCGGATCGAACGCGAAACCGGCGTCGCGCAGTTCGGCCAGCACGTCGTCGAAATCCATCTGAAGAAATGCGGGCAGCATGAAGCGGTCGTGCAGCGCGGTGCCCCAGCGTGTGAGCGGCGTCGTGTACGGCGCGGCCCAGAAGCGCGCGACCAGCGCGCGCAGCAGCAATTGCTGCACGATGCTCATCCGCGCATGCGGCGGCATCTCGAACGCGCGCAGTTCGAGCAGGCCGAGCCGGCCGGTCGACGAATCGGGCGAATACAGCTTGTCGATGCAGAACTCGCTGCGGTGCGTGTTGCCCGTCACGTCGATCAGCAGGTTGCGCAGCACGCGGTCGACGAGCCACGGCGGCATGTCCTGCCCGTAGAGCAGCTTGTTGCGCTGGATCTCGGCGAACGCGATGTCGAGTTCGTAGAGCTGGTCGTTGCGCGCCTCGTCGACACGCGGCGCCTGGCTCGTCGGCCCGATGAAGAGCCCGGAGAACAGGTAGGACAGCGACGGATGGTTGTGCCAGTACGCGATCAGGCTCGCGAGCAGGTCCGGGCGGCGCAGGAACGGGCTGTCGGCCGGCGTCGCGCCGCCGAGCACGAAGTGGTTGCCGCCGCCCGTGCCGACATGGCGGCCGTCGACCATGAACTTCTCGCTGCACATCCGCGACTGCCACGCGGCGTCGTACAGGAATTCGGTCTGATCGACGAGCTCGTCGAAGCTCCTGGCCGGATGGATGTTCACCTCGATCACGCCGGGATCGGGCGTCACCTGCAGCAGCTTCAGCCGCGCGTCGCGCGGCGGCGGATAACCTTCGAGCACGAGCTTCACGCCGAGCGCGTGCGCGGTCAGCTCGATCGCGCCGAGCAGCTCGAGATAATCCTCGAGCGCGGCGAGCGGCGGCATGAACAGGTACAGGATACCGTTGCGCACTTCGGCGCACAGCGCGGTGCGCGTGATCCACGCGGCCGATTCGAAGCGCTCGGGCGGGCGCTGCAGATCTTGCGCGGGCGCGGCATGCCGCCCGCTGGCCGTGCCGTCGTTGCGCAACTGCATCACGGTCTGCGCGGCCGCTTCGCGGTGCACGCCGGACAGGTAGCGCGGCGCGTCGTCCGGGCCCGCGTAGCGCGCGCGGACGGCAGCGGCTTCGGGCAGCGCGTCGCGCGGCGCGAACGGGTCGCGTTCGACCAGGTACGGATGGTCGGCGCGGGCGGCCCACGGCAGCGAATCGAGCGGCAGCCGATAGCCCATCGGCGAATCGCCGGGCACGAGGTACATCCGCTCGTCGCGGAAGAACCACGGCCCCGTCTGCCAGCGCGGCCCGTCGAGGCCCGGCTCGTCGTCCGTGCGCTTGACCGGCAGCACGTAACCGACCACGCTGTCGAGCTGCTGCTCGAACACCTTGCGCAGCCGCGCGCGTTCGAGCTCGTCGTCGAGGCGCGAGTCGAACGGATCGACGTTGACGGGCAGCCGGCGCTCGCGCCACAGGTAGTACCAGACGTCCTCGTAACCGGGCAGGATGAATTCGCCGGTCAGGTTCAGCCGCGCGGCCAGCGCGTCGATGAAGCGCTTCGCGTCGTCGGTCGTCAGCGCGGACGGCTCGCGCTCGTCGGCGAACAGCGACGGATCGTGCCACACGGGCTGGCCGTCCGCGCGCCAGAAGATCGACAGCGCCCAGCGCGGCAGTTGCTCGCCCGGGTACCACTTGCCCTGCCCGAAATGCAGGAAGCCGCCGTCGCCGTATTCGGCGCGCAGCCGCTGCACGAGTTCGGTCGCATAGCCGCGCTTGGTCGGGCCGAGCGCATCGGTGTTCCACTCGGCGCCGTCGCGATCGTCGATCGACACGAAGGTCGGCTCGCCGCCCTGCGTGAGCCGCACGTCGCCGGCCGCCAGTGCGCCGTCGACCTGCGTGCCGAGCGTGCGCACGGCGTCCCATTGCGATTCCGTATACGGCTTCGTCACGCGCGGCGATTCGTACACGCGCGTCACCGTCATCTCGTGCTCGAACGACACCTCGCACTCGTCGATCAGCCCCTCGACCGGCGCGGCGCTCGTCGGCTGCGGCGTGCACGCGAGCGGAATATGCCCTTCGCCGGCGAGCAGGCCCGACGTCGGATCGAAGCCGATCCATCCGGCGCCCGGCAGGTAGACCTCGCACCATGCGTGCAGGTCGGTGAAGTCGACCGACGTGCCGCTCGGGCCGTCGAGCGACTTCACGTCGGGCGTGAGCTGGATCAGGTAGCCCGACACGAAGCGCGCGGCGATGCCGAGATGCCGGCAAAGCTGCACGAGCAGCCACGCGCTGTCGCGGCACGAGCCGGACGCGAGCTCCAGCGTCTGCTCGGGCGTCTGCACGCCCGGCTCCATCCGCACGAGATAGCCGATGTCGCTCTGAAGCTGCTGGTTCAGCGCGACGAGGAAGTTCACGGTGCCGGCCGGCGTGCGGTCGACGCCGTCGACATACGCGCGGAACAGCGGCGACGCGCCCGTCTGCGGATCGCATACCAGGTACGGCGCGAGCTCGGTCTTCAGCGCGTCGTCGTAACTGAACGGGTATTGCTCCGCGCTCGCTTCCAGGAAAAAGTCGAAGGGGTTGTACACCGACATCTCGGCAACGAGATCGATCGTGACCTCGAAATGCTCGGTGCGCTCCGGAAACACGAGCCGCGCGAGATAGTTCGAGAACGGGTCCTGCTGCCAGTTGATGAAGTGCTGCGCGGGCTCGACCGTCATCGAATACGCGAGGATCGGCGTCCGGCAGTGCGGCGCGGGCCGCAAGCGCACGACCTGCGGGCCGAGGTTGACGAGCCGGTCGTAGCGATAGCGGGTGGTGTGATGCAGCGCGACGTGGATGGACATGGGAGCTCGATTCGGGTTGGGCCGGCCGCGCGCGCCGCGTCGCCCTCGACGCGGCGGCCCGGCACGGCGGATTCGGCGAAAGCGCGCGTCAGGTCAGACGAGTTCGGGCGTCTGCACGACGCTGATCTCGACGCCGACGGCCGTCGCGCCGAGCCCCGTCACGGGCTGCGCGTCGCGATAGTCGAGGCCGATCGCGATACGCACGTAGCGCTCGTCCGGGCAGCGGTTCATGAACGGATCGAACCCGACCCAGCCGAGCCCTTCGACATAGGCCTCGGCCCACGCATGGCCGGCCGGCTGCTGCATCAGCGCGGTGGCTTGCGGCTGCGCGCCGAGCGCCGGCTGCGGCAACCCCTGCGACTGCGACTGCGACTGCGCGGCGTGCGACGCGCCGAGCGCCTGCTGCATGCCCTCGCCGCTCTGCAACGCGAGCGCTTCCTCTGCTTCGTCGTCGCCCGCGTTCTGCTTCGCGTCGGCGATGCGCTGCATCGCGCTGTCGGCGAGCACGTAGCCGGAGATATAGCGCGCGGGAATCTTCAGCGCGCGCGCGGCCGCGATGAACGCGTGCGCATGGTCGCGGCTCGTGCCCTCGCCGCTTTGCAGCGCGGTTTCCGCATCGACGGGCGCCTCGGCGGCCAGGTTCGGCGCGTACGCGATGCGGCCGTGCACTTCCGTCATCAGCCAGTGCAGCGCGTCGAGGCCGTACGGCTCGATCGGCAGCGCTTGCGTGAGCTCGCGCACGGTGTCGCCCGCCTTCGTGAGCGCGGTCTCGCGCTCGAAGATCCACGGCGGCGCATAGCCTTCGGGATTGCCGAGAATGCCCGCGCGGTCCTGCGTCTCGACGACGCCGGCCGCGACGACGACGATCTCGGCCTTCGCGCCGCGGTCGTGACGCACGAGGTCGATCCGGTTACCGAGCCCGTCGGCGTACGACAGGGTCGGCTCGACGCCGTCGATCGTGACCTGCCACGCGCGCACCGTCTGCCCGGGCCCCGACTGCGGGCGCAGCCGCAGCCGTTGCAGCGCATGGGTGGCTTGATCGTCGAACTGATAACGCGAGATGTGTCGGATGGCGAGTCGCATGGCAAGTCTCAGTCGAAGTTGTAGGCCTGGGCGATTTCGAGCCCGAGGCTGTTGTTGCGGCCGATGAAATCGGTCAGGAATTCGTGCAGGCCGCTCTTGAAGATCCGCTCGACCGAGGTATCGGACAGCATCTGCAGGATCTTCGTGGCCGTGTCGTGACACGGGTGTGTCACGCCGTAATCCTTCGCGAGCAGGTTCAGGCTCGACACGACGCGCCCGTAGCAATAGCGCAGCGAACGCGGCATGCGGCCGTTCAGGATCAGGTAGTCGGCAATGTTCATCGGCTTGTACTGCACGTCGTACACCCAGCGGTACGAACGGTGCGCGGCGACGCAGCGCAGGATCGTCTCCCACTGGTAGTTGTCGAGGATCGTGCCGACGTGCGACACCGACGGCAGCAGCAGGTGGTACTTCACGTCGATGATCCGCGCGGTGTTGTCCGCGCGCTCGACGAATGCGCCGATCTGCGCGAAATCGAAGATCTCGTTGCGCAGCATGGTGCTGTAGAAGCTGCCGAGGATCAGCGCGGTTTCGCGCTTCACCTCGTCGAGCACGGCCGGCAGCCCGCTCTCCGGCACCGGCTGCGCGAGCGCCCGGCGCAGCGCGAGCCACGCGCCGTTCACGCTCTCCCATGCCTCGCGCGTCAGCGCCGTGCGCACCATCCGCGCGTTCGAGCGCGCGGCCTCGATGCACGACAGCACGCTCGACGGGTTGTCGCGGTCGCGCAGCAGGTAGTCGGTCACGGTATCGGCCGCATACGCGTCGTATTTCTGCCGGTAGCCGTCGTCGGCGCCCGAGCTGACGAGCACCGACGACCATTCGGCCGGTGCGTCGGCCGTGCGCGTGAGCGCCATCCGCAGCCCGGCATCGACGATGCGCGCGATGTTCTCCGCGCGCTCGATATAGCGGTACATCCAGTAGAGACCGCTTGCAGTACGTCCCAGAAGCATCTCGTGTCCACTCCGTCTTCGTTCGTTTCGCGCCTCGCCCGGCGAGGCGCGCGGTCGCCTTCGGCTCAGTCGGCCAGCACCCACGTGTCCTTGGTGCCGCCGCCCTGGCTCGAATTGACGACGAGCGATCCTTCCTTCAGCGCGACGCGCGTGAGCCCGCCCGGCGTAATGCGGATCCGGTCCGACACCAGCACGAACGGCCGCAGGTCGACATGGCGCGGCGCGAGGCCGGCTTCGGTCAGGATCGGCGTCGTGGACAACGCCAGCGTGGGTTGCGCGATATAGTTCGCGGGCCGCGCGCGCAGCTTCGCGGCGAACGCCTCGAGTTCGGCCTTCGACGCGCACGGCCCGACGAGCATCCCGTAGCCGCCCGAGCCGTGCACTTCCTTCACGACCAGTTCGTCGAGATGGTCGAGCACGTACTTGAGGCTGTCGGCCTCGCCGCAGCGCCAGGTCGGCACGTTCTCCAGCAACGCCTTGCGGCCCGTGTAGAACTCGACGATCTCCGGCATGTACGAGTAGATCGCCTTGTCGTCGGCGATGCCGGTGCCGGGCGCGTTCGCGATCGTGATGTTGCCCGCGCGGTACACGTCCATGATCCCCGCCACGCCGAGCGCCGAATCGGGGCGGAACGTGAGCGGATCGAGGAACGCGTCGTCGACGCGGCGGTACAGCACGTCGATCGGGCGGAAACCCTCGGTCGTGCGCATCGCGACGCGGCCGTCGATCACCTGCAGGTCGTTGCCCTCGACGAGGTGCACGCCCATCTGGTCGGCGAGGAACGAATGTTCGTAGTACGCGGAATTGTGGATGCCGGGCGTCAGCACGGCGACGGTCGGGTTGTCGGCGTTGCCGCCCGGCGGGCACACGGCCGCGAGCGACTGGCGCAGCATCTGCGGATAGGTCTCGACCGGGCGCACCTTCACCTGCTGGAACAGCTCCGGGAAGAGCTGCATCATCGTCTCGCGGTTTTCCAGCATGTACGACACGCCGGACGGCGTACGCGCGTTGTCCTCCAGCACGTAGAACTCGTTCTCGCCGGTGCGCACGATGTCGACGCCGATGATGTGCGTGTAAACGTTCCCGGGCGGCCGGAAATCGATCATCTCCGGAATGAAGGCTTCGTTGTGCGCGATCAGGTGCTTCGGCACGATGCCCGCGCGCACGATCTCCTGGCGGTGGTAGATGTCGTCGAGGAAGGCGTTGAGCGCCATCACGCGTTGCTCGATGCCGAGCGACAGCCGGCTCCATTCCGAACCCGAGATGATGCGCGGGACGATATCGAACGGAATCAGCCGCTCGGCGGCCTCCGCGTCGCCGTAGACGGCAAACGTGATGCCCGTCTTGCGGAACACACCCTCCGCGTCATGGGCTTTCTGGGCGAGGCTCGCGGGATTCTGCGTGTCGAGCCATTGCTTCAGGCGCGCGTAAGGCGCCCTTACCATGTCGCCGGATTGCAGCATTTCATCGAATGGCTTCATCGATCTTTTCTCCATCGATCGTTTTCCCCGGCATTGCGCATGCCGGACCGGCGTAACCACTGCGTTGCAAGGAACGTGCCTTGTGTGCCCCCCATTTTTCGCCGCGCCGGGCAAGCCCGCGCGGCAAGCTGCACCATTACGGTGCAGCGTGCGACGCCATTCGCCCCATCGATGCGCCGAGATCGCGCACGGCCGATGCTGCGCCGCGTCTGACGAACATAGTTCTCCCGCGTGTCATGAATGTGCAATCTGCACTGCACAAAAAAGCGGCCCGCCTGAAGCGCCGGACCGCCGGAGCGGAAGGAGGAAAAGGCGGGCCGGCACGCACACCGCGCGTGCCGGGCCCTGGGGAAGTACCGTCTGCGGCGCCCCGGCAGTTCGACGCGGTGAACTGACCGGTTAGCCGGGTCCGGCACCTCAAACCTATGCAGCCGTAATCCCGCCGACAATGCCCATGCATATTTCGACTGACACCCATCGAAAAAAAACATCGGGTCGACTCGACCGAGGCGCGGTACGCTAGAAGATTCGTGCAGCGAAACGGCGCCGCCGCCCGCCAGGCGCCGACTATAAAAAGCGAAGATCGAAATGGAAGCAAAGTGGCTGGAAGATTTCCTGAGCCTTGCGGATACCAAGAGCTTTTCCCGGGCCGCGCGTAACCGGCACCTGACGCAGTCGGCATTCAGCAGACGAATTGCCGCGCTTGAAACCTGGATGGACGCGAAGCTGGTCGACCGCAGCATCAACCCGATCACGCTGACGCCGGCCGGCCAGATGTTCCGCGGCCTCGCCGCGGACATCCTGCGCAGCATGTATGCGGCGCGCAATCTCGTGAACGGCTACGACCAGTTCGCGGCCAGCGACCAGGTCGTGCGTTTCGCCGTCGCGCATACGCTCGTCTTCACGCTGTTTCCCGAATGGCTCAAGCAGCTCAACGGCGAGGTCGGCCACGTGACCGCGCGCGTCAACGCGGTGAACGTGCCGGAAGGCGTGCAGCAGCTCGTCGAAGGCGAATGCGACCTGCTGCTCGGTTATCACCATCCGCAGTTGCCGATCGTGCTCGACCCGAACCACTTCCCGTTCATCAGCCTCGGCGTCGAGCGGATCCTGCCGGTGTCGACGCCCGACGCGCGCGGCAAGCCCGTGTTCCAGTTGCCGGGCACGCCCGATGCCCCGCTGCCGCTGCTCGCGTATTCGTCGGGCGCGTTTCTCGGCAACATCGTCGAGATGCTGCTGCTGAATGCGACCGAGCCGTATGCGCTGCACCGCTGCTTCGAGACGCACATGTCCGAGGCATTGAAGGGCATGGTCGTGGCCGGGCACGGGATCGGCTGGCTGCCGGAAAGCTGCGTCGCGAAGGAGCTCGCGGAAGGCACGCTCGTGTGCGCGGGTTCCGGGGACTGGATCACCGAACTCGAAATCCGCCTGTATCGATCGGCACGCAAGCGCGGGCTCGCGGCCGAGCAGTTGTGGACCTACATCATGAACCGGCCGCGTGCGGCAGTCGAAGGCGCGCTCGATGCCGTGCCGTCGGCCGCGCCGGCCATGCGGATCGCGCGGCGAAGCGCGGGCGGCAGCCGCTGACATTCGCGTTCGCGTCGTGTTTGTCCACGGCGCGAGCACGGGTGCGGTTGCAGTGCGGTCCCGGGCAATCCGGTGTCCGCATGCCCCCGCGTCGCACCGGTTCGCGTCGAACGCGACCTCCTTTCCGGCAGCAACCGGCAATCCCGCCGCAGCCCGCGAAAGCACCGTGCAGGCCCGGAATCGATATCGAATAAAAATGCAAACGTTTGCGATTCAAAATAGAGCCCTTTAACCCTGTTGCATCGCAGCTTAATATCTCGTCTTATTTTAAGATCATAAATTCCCTGTTACAGAACAAATAAAAAGTTTCGATTTCAAATAAACAATCCTGAAATCAAAAAACTTCGCACCCTCATTTAAAATCGCGTAATCCGTATCCGGATATTCCTCGATTCACCTCGAAAACAGACGCAAAATTTTCTTTTATCAGTCGTTATTTTTCGGTACGAATTTCGATACCTCAGACTTGATTAAATGCGCGCGCGATCATCTCTACCGAAAAGCAATATTCATATCTGGCAAGATCGACTTTCTTCATCGCCAACCAATTCAGACGAATTCATCGCAATCCTATTTAAATAGGATCTTTTGCCTTCGTTTCATTCAAGCCACATGCGGTTGTCGATTCAAAATCCATCGTGTATCAATAGCGTGTCGCAAAAAGAACGCTGGCAAATTTGACTCGGATTAAATGCGTTGCCATTGATTCCGGACCGGAGGTTGCAATGTCTTCCTCACTTCGACAGCATGCTCGCCCTTTCCTGAGCGTCGTCATCTCCACGCTCTGCATCAATGCCATGGCCCAGGCACCCGCATCCGGTCCTGGCGCAGGCCGCTACGTGATTTCGTATATCTGCGGCGATGCACAAATCGACGGTACGGCGCCGCTCCCCCCCGACGGCCGTCCATACAACCTCGGCGTGTCGTTCGCGTCGGCCCGGACCGGGCAACCGCTTGCCAACGTACAGGTACGCCTGAGGCGACACGGTCGCGTGCTCGTCGAATTCAACGCATCGGGGTCGCGTTGCCTGTTCAGCGTGCCCGATGCGAGCTACCGGGTCGAAGGCACCTATCAGGGCGCCACGCAGTTCGCGATTGTCGAAACGGGCGTACTCACCACGCAGTTGCGATGGTGAGCGCCGCCTGAACCCGCTCCAGTTGCATCATTTGCCGCAGCGTATCGAATCGAGGAGCATCGAATGACTCGTGCAGAACGACCGGACGACTCGCCCGCCAGCCAGCCGAAACCTTCCTGGGGGCCAGGAAAGAACGCCGCACTCAGCTTCGTCGCGTTTGCCACGATCTTCGGCATCTTCGCGTATGCCGAGCGGGACACGGCGCTCGGCCATGCCAGCGTGACGCACGACCTCTCCGGCGCGATCGGAACCGCGGTCGGGAAATACCGCAATGCGATCGTGGCCGCGACATCCCGCGCAACCGGCGCGTCCGGAACATCGGTCGCCCCCGGGCCGGCGCCGACGATCGCACAGGCCGCGCCGCCGGCGCCGCCCGAACCATCCGCGGCGGCGACGCCCGAGGTGTCGACGATGCCGCCCGTCACGCTCGCGGCCGAACCGGAAGCCCCGCCACGGGCAGCGCACCGCACCGCCCCAAAACACCGGCAACCGTCGCACACGCCACCCGTGAAACTCGCGGCCAATACGCGTGCCGCGCCGGCCCACGGTCGCGCCAACGCACGGCTCGGCGATGCGCATCGCGCACCGCGAACCGAGACGCTGGCGAGCACGAGAAACCGCATGGACCTCGCGCCGAAGCCGCACTCGTACGGCGCCGACCCGGCGCACATGCAGACGGCAAGCGTCACGCACGCGGAACTGGAAGGCGCCCGCGCGCTGGCAAAGGCGCGCTGGTGCGCGCAGATCGACGAATGGAACTGTGTGGAGCAAAACGCGAGCCGGGCGCTCGCGATCGACCCGACGAACAGCGAATCGCGCTCGTTGCTCGGGCAAGCAGTCCGCAATCGCCTGTGAGCCGGTTCCGCGTGGCCAGGCGCCGCTGCCCGGCCGCGCGACGAGCGGCGGCGGGCATCGTCGGGCGTGCAACCGATGCGATCGTTTCATAGTGAGGACACACCGTGGACAACAATCGGAAACAACACTGCACCGCCGTCGCTCCGTCCAGCCGGCGGATCCTCCTGCATGCGCCGCTCGTGTTGCTGCTCGTCGCGTCCGGCCCCTGCCTCTCCGCCGAAGGCGATACGGAACCGGGCGGCGTCGGCGAAATCGCCGGCACCAACGGTACGCCGAATCCGAAGCCGTCGGACGTGCCGATACAGGGTTCGCTCGCACCGGACGCACCACCGCCGAATGCGCCGACACCGATCGCGCAGGCCACGAGTGCCCAGACGCCGAATACCGCGATGCCCGCTGCCCAGACACCGAACCCGCAGACCCCGGGCGCGCCGGTGCCGAATGCGCAGGCGCCCGGCACCCAACCGCCCGGCGCCCAGATACCCGACGCGGAAACCCCGAACGCGCAGATGCCCGACCTCCGCACCGCCGATCCGGCCACCGTCCGCAACGACGTGTTCGGCCTCGCGTCGAGCGGCGGCGCGATCAAGGCGCTGGAAGAAGCGAAAGCGCGCCCCGATGTCTTCTCCGCCGTCGATCTCGCGCGGCTCGAGGAACTGTCGATTCGCCAGCAGGTGCGCGGCGGACGCGACAAGTCGCGCTCGATGACGAGCGCCGACCGCTTCGACGGGCTCGACAACGCATTGCGCGCCGCGGACGACCTCGACAAGCGGTTGCCGGCCACCCCCGAGTATTCGCCGGTCAGGACCGCGCTCGCCGGCGACCGGACGATCGCCTACGCGGCGCGCGGCGAAATGAAGACGGCCGTCGCGACGTTCGAGACGATTCCGCCGGATGCGGAAATCTCGATCGACGCGCTGGCGGCCGTCGGCGACGCATACCTGTACCTGAGCGAACCGGCCAAGGCCAACGCCGTGTACCAGCGCGCGCTGAAGCAGGCAACCGCGTCGCCGACGGACAGTGCGACGCGCGGCTTCCAGTACGGCCCGCGCACGCGTCCGATCGAATTGCGCGAGGGCCTGTTCTGGTCGTACGTCGACCAGGGACGCGCGGCGGACGCGAGCCAGGTGCTCGACGACATGGGCAAATCGCTGCCGCCGGCCAACCAGGTGCGGACGTGGGGGCCGGAAAACGACGACTACCTGCGCTACTACCGGCTGCGCGCGCAATACCTGATCTACACGGGCCGGGTGGACGAAGGGATCGCCGCGCTGGAAAAGCTCGAGAAGGAAGTGCCGTTCAACGCGGAGGTCCGCGCCGCGCACGCCGACGCCGTATCGGGCCAGTCGCATCCGCGCCAGGCGATCGCGATGTATCGCGCGTCGCTGACCGACCACCCGGACAGCGTGGAAATGCTCGCGGGGCTCGGCCGCGCATCGCTGGCGGCCGACGACTACGCGACCGCGAAGAGCGTCGACCAGACCTTCGACAACACGTTCCCCGACAGCGGCTCCGTGCGCACGTTCAAGCGCGACTACAACGCGTACCGCAGCCCCGTGTTCACGACCGACCTGAGCTACGAGCACGGCAACAGCGCGCTGGCCGACAACAGCTTCTCGTCGGACAGTTATGTGTATTCGCAACCGTTCGGCGACAACTGGCGCGTGTTTGCCCACACGTTCTTCGGCCATGCGCAAACCGATGCCGGCAATATCAGCCGCACGCGCACGGGTGTCGGCGGCGACTACCGGCACGGGCCGCTCACGATCCTGGGCGAAGTCACGCGCTCGCTCGGCGCGGACGGGCGAACCGGCGGCCGCGGCTCCATCACGTACAACCTCAACGATTACTGGACGGTCAGCGGCGCGCTCGACTCCAACGACAATTCGCTGCCGTGGAAGGCGTATGTCGCGCACATCTGGGGCCGCTCCGCGAACGTCGAGGTCGTGTATCGCCAGAACGACCGCCGCGAAGTCAAGCTGAGCTACGGCGTGAGCCGCTACAGCGATGCGAACCTGCACCAGGAAATTTCCGCGACCGGCACGCAGCGCGTGTACACGTCCGCGAACCAGCTCGTCAACGTGTCGCTGAATCTCGGCACCGACAGCAACACGCGGCAGGATGCGCCCTACTTCAGCCCGGGCCGCGACTACGCAGCGGCGGCGACCGTCATGCACCAGTTGACGCTGTGGAAGAAGGGCGACATGTCGTTGCAGCAGCGCCTGTCGGCGTCCGGCGGCGTGTACAACGAGCGCGGCTTCGGCACCAGCCCGCTGTGGAGCGCCCGCCTCGAGCATGCATGGACGTTCAAGCACGACATCACGCTGACCTACGGCGTCGAGGTCGCCAGCCATGCGTACGACGGCCAGCGCGAGCGCTCCGAAACCGGCTTCCTGTCGGTCAACCTGCCGTTCTAGCAAGGAGATCGAGCAATGCAATCCAGACGGATCTTCATGTGCGGATGTCTCGGCACGTTTGCGGCCTGTTCGTTGTTCCCGGGCGTGACGAACGCGCGGATGATCGACCTGCTGCCGCCGTCCGATCCGGTCGACGGCAAGACGTTCCGCGTGATCTGCCTGCACGACGTGCGCGACAACCTGCTGTCGTCGTTCGCCACGTCGACGATGGTCGATCCGTACGCGGTCGACACCGGCACGCTGACGGCCATCTTCTCGTGGCTGCAGACCAACAACTATCACACCGTCACGGTCAGGCAGATCGAGGCGTCGCGGCACGGCGGCAAGCCGCTGCCGCCCCGCGCGGTGCTGCTCACGTTCGACGACGGCTACCGCAGCCACTACACGAAAGTCCTGCCGCTGCTCGAGCGCTTCAAGTATCCGGCCGTGATGGGCATCGTCACCGCGTGGATCGACGCACCGCCGGATGCGCCGATCAGGATCAGCGACAGGATCCAGATGCCGCGCGACTACTTCATGTCGTGGGACGAGGTGCAGAAGGTCGGCCAGTCGAATCTCGTCGAGCTCGCGTGCCACACGCACAACCTCCATCACGGCGCGGTCGCGAATCCACAGGGCAACGAGTTGCCGGCCACCACGTCGCACCTGTACCTCGAAAACGAGAAGCGCTATGAAACCGATGCGGAGTTCGAAGCCCGCGTGCACAACGACCTGCAGACATGCGTGCGGCAGATTCGCGAACGCACCGGCATCGTCGCACGCTCGATGGTCTGGCCATACGGCGCGGAAAACCAGCCCGTGCGCAAGATCTCGACGTCGCTCGGCATGGACATCCAGTTCAGCCTCGACGCCGGCCCGAATACGCCGGACGTGCCGCTCGACCGGCTGCGGCGGATCCTGATGATGTACGACGTCGACATCGGCGGGTTCGAGCGGTCGATGCGCGAGCCGGCGACCAACCGCGGCGACGTCGACGTCCCCGAGCGTGTCGTGCAGGTCGATCTCGACCAGGTCTACGATCCCGATCCGGCGCGGCAGGAAACGAATCTCGGCAAGCTGGTCGAGCGCATCTACCGGATGCAGCCGAAATCGGTGTACCTGCAGGCGTTCGCCGATCCGAAGGGCACGGGCGTCGCGGAATCGCTGTACTTCCCGAACCGGCACCTGCCGATGCGCGCCGACCTGTTCTCGCGCGCCGCGTGGCAGCTCAACACGCGCTCGAACGTGCAGGTGTACGCATGGATGCCGGTGCTCGCGTTCCGCCCGCCGCCCGACAAGCATCGCGGGCTCGAGGCCGTCAGCGCGTACGGCGGCGCGCCCGCGCGCGAAAACGGCTCGCGCGTGTACCGCCTGAGCCCGTTCGACCCGCAGGCGCGACTGATGATCGAGCAGATCTACGAGGATCTCGGCAAGTACGCGTCGTTCAGCGGCATCCTGTTCAGCGACGACGCCGTGCTCGACGATTACGAGGACGCCGGCCGGCACGCACTGAGCACGTACTCGCAGTGGGGGCTGCCGGCCGACATCGGCAAGATCCGCGCGACGCCGGACCTGATGAGCCGCTGGACGCGGCAGAAGACGCGCTACCTGATCGACCTGACGCGCCAGCTCGAACAGATCGTGCTCGCGAACCAGAACGCGGGCGACGTGCTGACCGCGCGCAACCTCTTCGCGCTGCCGGTGCTGAAGCCCGAGTCCGAAGCGTGGTACGCGCAGAACTACGACGATTTCCTCGCCGCCTACGACTTCGTCGCGCTGATGGCGATGCCGTACATGGAACAGGCGCCGGACCCCGAGCGCTGGATGGACCGGCTCGTCGACGCCGTGCGCGCGAAACAGCGCGGCCTCGCGCGCACCGTGTTCGAACTGCAGTCGTACGACTGGCGCGCGCGCAAGGACATTGCCGGCAACGCGCTGCTCGCGCAGATGCGGCGGCTGCGCAGCAAGGGCGCGGTGAATTTCGGCTACTACCCGGACAACTTCCTGAACAACCAGCCGGATCTCGACACGATGCGCGACGTGATGTCGCTGAAGTCGCGTCTCGATCCGACGTCGATCAACGCGCTGATGCAGATGCAGCACCCGAAGGGGGCGAAAACACCATGACGACCCACGGCCTCATCACGCGCCTGCAGGATTTCGTCTTCTACTACCCGTTCTTCATGTCGTATCTGTGGATGATCGGCGGCGTCGTGCACTACTTCCTGCTCGAGGAGGGGCGCGTGCTGTCGACGCGGACGATCGCGTCGAGCGGCATCCCGAAGATCTCGATCGTCGTGCCCTGCTTCAACGAAGCCGCGAACGCGCGCAGCGTGATCGGGCACCTGAACGGGATGGACTACCCGAACTACGACATCATCGCGGTCAACGACGGCAGCAAGGATCGCACCGGCGACATCCTCAACGAGCTGGCCGAGGAGATCCCGCGGCTGCTCGTGATTCATCACGCGCGCAACGAAGGCAAGGCGGTCGGGCTCACGACCGCGGCAGCCGTATCCAACGCGGAATACCTGCTGTGCATCGACGGCGATTCGCTGCTCGCGCACGACGCGATCGGCTGGATGCTCGAGCACTTCCTGACCGACCCCGGCGTCGGCGCCGTGACCGGCAATCCGCGCATCCGCACGCGCACGTCGCTGCTCGGCCGCATGCAGGTCGGCGAATTCTCGTCGATCGTCGGGCTGATCAAGCGCACGCAGCAGGTGTACGGCCGCATCTTCACGGTGTCGGGCGTCATCACGATGTTCCGCAAGACCGCGCTCGCCGACGTCGGCTACTGGAGTTCGGACATGCTGACCGAGGACATCGACATCAGCTGGAAGCTGCAGTGCCGCGACTGGCGCGTCGTGTACGAGCCGCACGCGCTGAGCTGGATCCTGATGCCCGAAACGCTGAAGGGGCTGTACCGGCAGCGGCTGCGCTGGGCGAAAGGCGGCATCCAGGTGCTGATGAAGTATGCGGGCACGCTCGCACGGCCGACGCAGATGATGATGTGGCCGCTGTTCATCGAGTACCTGATCGGCATCGCGTGGGCCTATTCGATGTCGTTCATCCTGCTGCTCGCGCTCGTCGATGTCTTCCATCCTTTGCCGCAGAACTGGCACGTATCGGTCGTGCCGCACTGGCACGGAATGCTGCTGGTCGCCACCTGCATCCTGCAATTGATCATCGGCAGCATGATCGATCGTCGTTACGACGAGAAACTCCTGATGTATTTCCTGGACACCGTCTGGTATCCCGTGGCCTTCTGGCTGATCAGCATGATCACCACCGTCGTCGCCCTGCCCGCCACCGTGCTGCGGGGCCGCGGCAAGCGGGCCGTATGGGTCAGCCCCGACCGAGGCATTCAACATGAAGAACGCGCCGATTATTGACCTTTCCCTGCGCGCGCCGCGCGAAATGATCGCCGAGCGCGGCCGCATCGTCGGCTCCGTGCTGGTCGTCTGGTTCCGCCTTGTGCGGCCCGCGCTGGTCGGCGCCGTGTGGGCATCGATCTGCATCTACACGTACCGCTACCTGCTGCCGTTCAACCAGGCCGAGATGCCGATCGAACAGATGGTGTTCTACGCGACCTGCATCGCGACCATCGCGGGCACGACCGTCACGTGGCTGATCGCGGGGCGTGTCGTGCATCCGCTCGCGTACCGGCTGCGCGTGTCGAAGATGCTGCGGCGCTCGGCCAGCGTGAAGGTGCGCTCGGTGCCGGCGACCGCGCTCGCCGGCACGCGACGGCGCGGCGCGCGCCGCACGACGCGCATTCTCGTCGCGTCGCACGACGCGAACGGGTCGATTTCCGGCATCGAATGGGTAGCCCACGCGGGGCCGCCGCCCCGCGAGTAGATCAGTGGAGACGCGCCGCCGCGCACGGGACGGTATCCGTGCGCGGCGGCGCCGCTCCTGACGCCGCGCTGCCATGCATCGCCGGCAGGCCGGCAACTTCTTGTGGACGAGGTGAATCATGTGTGGAATCGTCGGAGCAAGCGGCCTGAACAATCAGGTGCCGCAGCTGGTCAATGCGCTGAGCCGGCTCGAGTATCGCGGCTACGATTCGTGCGGCATCGCCGTGCAGGACGGCGGCCGCCTGCGCAGCGAACGCACGCTGCGGCGCGTGACGGACCTGCAGGATCGCGTGCTGACGCTCGGCCTCGAAGCGCAGACCTGCATCGCGCATACGCGCTGGGCGACGCACGGCGCGCCGTCGGAAATGAACGCGCATCCGATCATGTCGGGCGACACGATCGCGGTCGTGCACAACGGCATCATCGAGAACCACGACGCGCTGCGCGCCGAGCTGCGGCAGCGCGGCTACACGTTTCGCGGCGAAACCGACACCGAGGTGATCGCACACCTGATCCACAGCGTCTATCGCGACGACCTGTTCGACGCGGTCGTGCGCGCCGTCAAGCGGCTGCACGGCGCGTATGCGATCGCGGTCCTGAGCGCGCGCGAGCCGCAGCGGCTCGTCGCCGCGCGCGCCGGCTCGCCGCTCGTGATCGGCATCGGCGCCGAACAGAACTACCTTGCGTCGGACTGCGCGGCACTCGGCGACCTGACCGACCGCTTCGTCTACCTGGAAGACGGCGACGTCGCGCTGATCACGCCGGAACGCATCGCGGTGGTCGACTCGGGCGGGCGCGAGGCTCAGCGCCCGCTGTGCGAAGTGAAGGCCCGCGACGGCGACGCCGCGCTCGGCCCGTACCAGCACTTCATGCAGAAGGAGATCTTCGAGCAGCCGAAGGCGATCGCCAGCACGCTCGACGGCATCGACACGATCTCGCCGGCGCTGTTCGACGCGAGCGAAAGCACGCGCGCGCTGCTGTCGAGAGTGAGGAGCGTGCTGCTGCTCGGCTGCGGCACCAGCTACTACGCGGGCCTGACCGCGAAGTACTGGCTCGAAAGCATCGCGGGTGTGCCGGCGCAGGTCGAGGTCGCCAGCGAATTCCGCTACCGCGACACCGTGGCCGATCCGCGCACGCTCGTCGTCGGCATTTCGCAGTCGGGCGAGACGGCCGACACGATCGGCGCGATCGAGCGTGCGCGCGAGATGGGCCAGGAACTGTCGATGGCGATCTGCAACGTGGCAACCAGCACGATCGTGCGCAACGCGCCGCTGCGGTTCCTGACGCGGGCCGGCATCGAGCTCGGCGTCGCGTCGACCAAGGCGTTCACGACGCAGCTCGTCGCGCTGTTCGTGCTGACGCTGACGCTCGCGCAGTTGCGCGGCCGGCTCGACGCGGCGCACGCCGCGCTGCACCTGAAGCAATTGCGCGCGCTGTCCGGCCGCATCGGCCACGCGCTCGCGCTCGAAACGCAGATCATGGGCTGGGCCGCGAAATTCGCCCGCACCGAGAACGCGCTGTTCCTCGGGCGCGGCATTCATTTCCCGATCGCGATGGAAGGCGCGCTGAAGCTCAAGGAGGTGTCGTACATCCACGCGGAAGGCTATGCGGCCGGCGAGCTGAAGCACGGCCCGCTCGCGCTCGTCACGAGCGCGATGCCGGTCGTCACGATCGCGCCGGACGACCGCCTGTTCCAGAAGCTGAAGTCCAACATGGCCGAGGTGCGCGCGCGCGGCGGGCGGCTCTATGTGCTGGCCGGCAACCAGCTCGAGATCGACGTCGATCGCGATACACACCTGATCCGCATGCGCGAATCGGGCGACCTGCTGTCGCCGATCGTCAACGTGGTCCCGCTGCAGCTGCTCGCGTATCACGTCGGCTGCGCGCGCGGCGCCGACGTCGACAAGCCGCGCAACCTCGCGAAATCGGTGACCGTCGAATGACGGAGCGAAGGCGCCCGGCGCAGCCCGCGGGGCGGCCGAACGCGGCACGTCTCGTCGCGGCTGCGCTCTGCGGCGCGTGCTGCATCGTCGCGGCGCCGCCGCCGGCCCGCGCCGTCGCGCCGGCCATGCATACGGTCACCGTTCAGGCTTCGGCCGCGCCACAGGACACCGGCGACCCGCGGCGCTTCATGCACGGCATCGGCGTGGCCGACGCGGGCAACGGCAAGCGCTGGGTGTTCTTCAGCAGCTCGGGCATCGTGCCGCGCGGTGCGATGCGCAACGGCAACTGGCCGCACGACGTGTACGTCGGCGAATGGCTGCCCGGCAAGCCGCACCTGCTGCACGTCCGACCGTTCATCAGCCGCCCCGAGGCGCAGGAACCCGTGTCGATCGCGCAGAACGCGCGCGGCGACATCTTCGTCACGTTCGAGGACGGCTGGAACGCGCCGCAGGAAGTCAGCCAGCGCTACGGCGTCTACCGCCGCGACCTGAAGCCGGTCAAGCCCTACCCGAACGACGTCGAGTCGGGCGGCCACTCGGGGCATGTTGCGACGGTCGGCGAACGCTTCGTCGTGTTCTATTCCGCCGACTGGATCGACGGCGGCGGCGTCGACAACCTCGGCACCGGCAACGGCGTCTACCTGAAAACCTACGATGCGGCCGGGCGCGTGCTGAACCACGTCGCGGTCGCGCCGCACCGCCGCGAGTGGTGGCCCGTGATCGCGGCCTCGCCGCGCAACGCGCTGCTCGTCTGGCAGAAATTCATCGAAGGCAGTACGGACGCGACGCTCGAATACGCGGTATTCGATCCGGTCACGGCGAAGCTGGACAAGCTCGGGCCGCTGAACGACGCGATCCGGTACTACGTGTATGCGTCGGCTTACGTGCCGGCGATCGACCGCTTCATCGTCGTCACGACGACCGCGGACGATCGCGGCGTCGCGATGCTGATCGACCCGGACGGCCATCGCACGGCGACGCTCGACTGCCTGCCCGCGTCGGTGCGCGAATCCGGCATCGGAATCTCCGGCACGCATGCGTATGTGCCGACCCGCGACGGGCGGCTGCTGACGCTGGCACTTGCGCCGGCGGACATTTCGGTGAGCGGCGCGCAGCGCTCGCCGATTCCGTGGGGCACGACGGGCATCGCGGGTTTCCCGGCGCGCGGCGCGACGATGCATTTCGTGTCGCTGACACCGGCGGGCACGCGCGAAGCCGATTTCGAGCCGGAGCGGGACACGCCGTTGCCGAAGAACGAAGTGCCGTGTACGAGTCATTGACGACGGTTCGGTAACGCCAATGTCGTGAATGCGGGCAGTCCGTGTGTTCTGCCACACGGCCCTTCGTCCTGTTCCTGTCCGAACCGCGCGACGACGATACCTCGCCAATTCGGCAGCCCGGTATTCGGGCCCGCTGTCGCGGGCCTGTCCGATCATGACCGCCCCGCCTTTCCCGCGCCGAAGTCGCCAGCGCCGCGCGTACCGGATAGACTGTCGCCCGATTCCTTCCATCGGCCGCGGCTTCCGCGTCCTGCCGCCGCCGGAACGCCCTTTCCCGGAGAACGAATGCTGAAGCGCCAGTGGTTTTCGCTTGTGCTGCTGACGGTTTGCCTGATTGGACAACGCGCGTCGGCCCAGTCCACGCTCGAACTCGAGACCGACGGCACGGCCCGTGCCCTCACACGGCAGACGCTGCTCGCGCGCCCCGATGCGACGGACATCCACGTGCCGCGCGACATCGCGTACGGCCGACCGATGACGTTCCGCGCCGTGCCGTTCGCCGCGCTGCTCGGCGACACGCCGCTGCCGGCCGACGGCGTGCTCGAAACGCGCGCGGCCGACGGTTTCGCCGCGCAACTGCCGCTGGATCTCGTGCGCCGCCGCGCGCCGGCCGGCGCCGTCGCATGGCTCGCGATCGAGGAACCGGCCCATCCGTGGCCGAAGCTGCCCGGCAAGCAGGTCAGCGCGGGGCCGTTCTATCTCGTATGGCTCGGGCCGGACGCGTCGTCGGTGCGCGGCGAACAGTGGCCCTATCAGATCGTGCGCGTCACGATCGAATCGTCGCCCGTCGCGCGCTGGCCGTCGCTCGCCGTCGATTCCGCGTTGCCCGAAAACGATCCAGCCCGCGCGGGCCAGCACCTGTTCGTCACGCAATGTCTCGCGTGCCACCGCCTCGACGGCGCGGGCAGCAGCCATGCCGGCCCCGACCTGAACGCACCGATGAATCCGGTCGACTACTTCCAGCCCGCCGCGCTGCGCCGCTACATCCGCAACCCGGCGTCGGTGCGCGACTGGCCGGGCCGGAGCATGCCGGCGTTTCCGCCCGATCAGTTGAGCGACCGGGAACTCGACCAGATCGTCGCGTATCTCGCGTATATGGCGCGGCGCAAGGCCGGCAAGTAAGACGCCGCTGTCAAGCTCACGCCTCCTGCGCGCTCTGCAACACCGCGCGCAACAACACGTCGGCGCCCGCCGCCGACCATTCTGGCGTGATCGCTTCGGCCTCGTTGTGGCTCAGCCCGTCGACGCACGGCACGAAGATCATTCCAGTCGGCGCGACGCGCGCGACATAACACGCGTCATGGCCCGCGCCGGACACGATATCCATGTGCGACAGCCCGAGCGCCCGGGCCGCGTCACGCACTGCGTCGATGCAGCGCGGCGCGAACGGTATCGGCGGGTACTTGAAGATCCGTTCGATCTGCGCGCCGAGGCCGGTCTCGGCGGCCACGCGCGCGAGTTCCGCGCGCAGCGCCGCGTCCAGTTCGTCGAGCACCGCGTCGTCGGGGTGACGAAACTCGACCGTGAAGAAACAGCCGCCCGGCACCGTGTTGCGCGAATTCGGCCGCGCCTCGATCATCCCGACCGTCGCGCGCGCGTACGGCGCGTAACGGCGGCCGAGCACGTCGATGAACGAGATCATCCGCGCGGCGCCGACCAGCGCATCGCGACGGAAATCCATCGGCGTCGTGCCCGCGTGCGCATCGACACCGGTGAGCGTCACCTCGTACCAGCGCTGCCCCTGCCCGGCCGTCACGACGCCGATCGTCTTGCCGGCCCGCTCGAGAATCGCGCCCTGTTCGATATGCAGCTCGTACGCCGCGTGCACCGGATAACCGCCGACAGGCTCGGCGCCCGCGTAACCGATTCGCTCCAGTTCCTCGCCGATCGTCTTGCCCGCGCTGTCGGTACGCGACAACCCGTATTCGAGCGTATAGACGCCCGAGAACACGCCGGCCGCGACCATCGCCGGCGCGAAGCGCGAGCCTTCCTCGTTGGTCCAGATCACGACGTCGATCGGGCGTTCGGTCTCGATGCCCGCGTCGTTCAGCGCACGTACGACCTCGAGCCCGCCAAGCACACCGTAGATGCCGTCGTAGCGGCCGCCCGTCGGCTGCGAATCGGCGTGCGAGCCCGTCATCACCGGCGCAGCGTCGGGATTGCGGCCCGCGCGGCGCGCGAACACATTGCCCATCCGATCCACGCGCACCGTGCACCCGGCGTCGCGCGCCCACTGCACGAACAGGTCGCGCGACTCGCGATCGAGATCGGTCAGCGCGAGACGGCAGACGCCGCCCTTCGGTGTCGCGCCGATCTGCGCCATCCGGTCGAGCGACGCCCACAGGCGGTCGCCGTCGACGCGCGGCGTGCGCACGTTGTCGTCACGCATCGCCGTTCTCCGGCGCGCTCTGCAGTGCGTAGCGGAAATCGCAGCGCTTGCCGCCCTGCATGATCGTGCTGGTGCGCGTAAGCGCGATGTTCGGCGCATAGCCCTGGATGAAATAGCTGTCGCGCGCGCAGCTCAGCAGGTGGCCGATCTCGCCGAGCCCCATCGCGTGATACATCTCCGCGTAGCTGCAGCGATGCACGTCGTAGTCGTAGTGCGCATCGTCCGCGCGCCGCACCTCGACGTCGAGCGCGTCGTCCTTCTCCCACAGCACCTGCAGCGCGATGAACGACTTCACGCTCGTGCCGTCCGGCTCCTGCGCGGCGAACGTGCGGCCCGCGTCGACGGCCGCGCCGCGCACGGCTTCCGCGATCACGGCCTGCGCGCGCTCGGCGCCGAACTCGCGTTTCATGATCTCGTAGATCGGCTTGATGATTTCCGCTTCGATGCGGCGCCGCGCGAGGATCCCGAGGCGCGTGTCCTCGGGTGCGGCGGCGGATGTCCGGGTCGGTTCGTTCATGGGGATCGTCTGTATCGTTTATTGGGTCGCGGTGCGCGTGCCGCCGAGCACGTCGACGACGGTCCACTTGCCGCCGCGCACCTGGTAGATCGTGAAGGCCGGGTTCTTCAGGTTGCCTTCGCCGTCAAACGCGATCCGCCCCGTCACGCCGGGCCGGTCGATCGCACGGACCGCCGCGACCAGCTTCGCCGGTTGCGTCGTACCGGCCTTCTGCGCGGCCGCGATCAGCGTGGCCGCCGCGTCGTACGCGAACGGCGCGTGCAGCTCGATCGGTGCGCGAAAACGCGCCTGGTATTGCGTGTCGAACGACTTGCCGCCCGGCATCCGGTCGAGCGGCAGGCCCGGTTCGAGTGCCGTCACGCCGTCGCCGTCCTTGCCCGCGAGCGACAGGAAGGTCTGGCTCACGAAGCCGCCCGCGCCGAGCAGCGGTGCGTTCACGCTCAACTGGCGCATCCGGCGCGCGATCGGCGCGGCCTGCGCATCGAGGCCGCCGAAGAACACGAGATCCGCGCGCTTGCCCTTGATCGCGGTCAGCACGCCGCTGAAGTCGGTCGTCTTGTCGTTCACGTACTGGCGATCGACGATCGCGCCGCCGTTCGCCTGCACGCCCTTGATGAACTGATCGGCCAGCCCCGCGCCGAACGACGTGCGATCGTCGATCACCGCGATGCGCTTCGCCTTCAGCGTCTTCACCGCATACGCGCCGGTGAAGTTGCCGCCCGCATCGTCGTGGCCCATGATGCGGAACGCCGTTGCGTAGCCCTGCTGCGTGTATTGATGGCCGGTGGACGCCGGCGCGATCTGCGCGATACCCGCATCGCGATAGACGCGCGACGCCGGCACGCTGCAGCCCGTGTTCCAGTGACCGACGACGCCGATCACGTGCTGGTCGACGAGCTGCTGCGCGACCGCGACGGCCGTGCGCGGATCGGACTGGTCGTCGGCCGCGACGAGCTTGTAGACGACCGGCTTGCCGCCGATGGTCGGATGCTTGGCGTTCGCGTCGTCGATCGCGAGTTGCGCGCCGTTCTGCAGGTCCTTGCCGATACGCGCGGACGGGCCGGTAAGCGGCGCGGCGAGACCGATCAGGATCGTCTGCGGCGCGGACTGCGCGAACGCGGGAGCGGAGGCGACCAGGGCGGCCGCCGAGAAAACGAGGCTGGCGTGAAGGAAGGCGATTTTCATGTGCGGGGATCAGTGGATCGGATCAAAACATGAAAAATATTAAATATTCAGCAACCACACCCCAAATACTCAATTGTTGGATGCTTATTCCGTTCTCGATACATTAACTCAACACTTTGTAAACGCAAGATATTTTCCGGCTGTCGCTTACCCTGACTTTTCGATAAAATTCGACACATGAAAAATATCGAACAATTGCCGCACGATCCACCACTGCGCGCGGTGCGTGCGTTCGAAGCATTTGCGCGTCTCGGGTCGGTTACCGCGGCGGCGGGCGAACTCGACATCACGCCGTCGGCGGTCAGCCATCAACTGCAACTGCTCGAAGCGTTCATCCAGACGCCGCTGACGGTGCGCGAGGGCCGGCTGCTCGCGCTCACCGACGAAGGGCGCGACTATTACCGCTCGATCAGCGCCGCGTTCTCGGTGCTGCGCAGCGCGACGCGCTTCGTGCGCGACCGATCGTCGCTGCGGCAGATCACCGTCAGCCTGATTCCGCTGCTCGGCATCGGCTGGTTCATTCCGCGGCTGCACGCGTTCCTGGCCGACAACACGGATGTCGACGTGACCGTGCTGTATGCGCATCACCGCAACTATCGAAGCGATGCGTCGGACCTGTCGATCCGCTTCGGCACCGGCGACTGGCCCGGCTATCGCTGCGAGCGGCTGCTGCCGGGCGCGATGGTGCCGATGTGCAGCCCGTCGTTCCTGAAGCGCCACGGGCCGTTTCGCACGCCGGCCGATCTCGCGCATGCACCGCTCGTGCACGACGAGGATCGCAGCACCTGGGTCAACTGGTTGCAAGGCGCCGGCGTGCGGCATGTGTCGCATGCAGTGGGGCCGATGTTCGAAGATGGCCAGTTGACGCTGAGCGCCGCGCGCGCGGATCTCGGCGCCGCGCTGCTGCGCGCGCCGCTGGTCGAGCGCGAACTGGCGAACGGCGAACTCGTGAAGCTGTTCGATCACGCGCTCGACGACGGGCGCGATTACTACCTGTGCACGCGCGAGGATGCGGACATGCCGGACGGGGCAAGGCGGCTCGCGGAGTGGTTGAGGAAGATGGCGGGGATCTGAGCGGGCCCGGCCGCCGCTGCGCCGTCGGTCCACTGATCAGGGAGGCTGCACGCGCATCGGCTATGCCGCAACCTTGCGCTTGCCCGACCGGATAGTCATGATGTGCGAGTCACGTAACGGAGGATGCAATGAACAGAATTCCGGTCGATCTATCGGATGACCAGCATGCCGCGTTGACCACCATTGCGGCGATCAAGAACAGCTCCCGAGCCAAGATCATTCGCGATGCAATCGACGCCTATATCGCACGGCACAGGAAGTCGCTTCCCGACGAGGTGTTCGGTCTATGGAAAGGCCGCGCGGTCACCAGTCAGGAAATTTTGCGCTCGGAGTGGTGAACGCCCGCGTCGGCATCCGCCGTTCGAACACCCTTCTGCGCGGTTCGGAATCGATCTGCCGTGGCGTTGTTCGTCGTTTGATGCCATGCCACCCGCCTCATCGCGACAAATGAGCCCATTCAACTCGAAGCAATCGCCCCGAACCGCTTCTGCAAAAAGTATCGCGTGTGCCCAGCCGGAAAATCAGCCAGCTCGCCGAACACGACATAGCCGAATCGCTCGTACAGCCGCTTCGCATCGGGATTGAAGGTATCGATCCACGCGGCTGCACACCCTCTTTCCGCCGCGACTTGCTCCGCGCGCACGAGCAGGCCGGACGCATACCCCTGGCCGCGTGCGTGCTCCGCGACCCACAGCCACTGGACGAACAGCCATCCCCATGCGGTGTAGCCGACCAATCCTCCGGCGCAGTCGTCCGTGTCGCCGACCGAGATCGCCAGATCCCTGTAGTTCGACGGCCCTTTCGACACCGTGTTGAATTCGGCCAGCCCGTCTCCAATCAGATCGGGAAACGACGGCGGTATTTCGTCCAGGACGATCAGGCTTTTCTTCATGGGATCCCGCGTTGTTCAGATAGATCGGCTGTCCGCAGGTGAAGGCCCTCACCCGGCTTGCTTCGGATTGTATTGCGCCCGAGGCCACTCAGGCGCCGGGCACCTTGCTCAGGTCTCCACCTCCACCCCGCCCGCCCATCCGTCAAAAGCGCCTCCCCGCACGCCCCGCACAATCAAGGGCCGGAAGCAGATAGAAATTCCCGATGCCCCGGATTGAAACAAGCAATTTCACAAAGTCAGGGTGAACCCGGATACTGGCAACACTCCACTCACCACTGAAGCAAAGGAACTCACCAGATGCCGATCATCAACACCCAAATCAAGCCGTTCAAGGCAACCGCATACCACAACGGCGATTTCGTGTCCGTTTCCGAAGAGAACTTCAAGGGCAAGTGGTCCGTCGTCGTGTTCTACCCGGCCGACTTCACGTTCGTCTGCCCGACCGAGCTGGGCGACCTCGCCGACCGTTACGCGGAATTCCAGAAGCTGGGTGTCGAAATCTACGGCGTGTCGACCGACACGCACTTCACGCACAAGGCATGGCATGACACGTCGGACACGATCGGCAAGATCAAGTACCCGATGATCGGCGACCCGACGCTCGCGCTGTCGCGCAACTTCGACGTGCTGATCGAGGAAGAAGGGATGGCACTGCGCGGCACGTTCGTGATCAACCCGGAAGGCGAGATCAAGCTGTGCGAAATCCACGACAACGGCATCGGCCGCGACGCAGGCGAACTGCTGCGCAAGGTGCAGGCTGCGCAATACATCGCGGCGCACCCGGGTGAAGTGTGCCCGGCCAAGTGGACGCCGGGTGCGGAAACGCTGACCCCGTCGCTCGACCTGATCGGCAAGATCTGACGAGCGCTCCGCGCGCCTCGCACGAGGCGCGCGACGGCGGGCCGCCGCATCGCGCGGCCCGCGCCCTCCTCCGGCACGACGTGCCCGACCATAATCATTAATACGGAATCCGAAACGCCATGCTCGACGCCAATCTCAAGACCCAACTGAAAGCGTACCTCGAAAAGATCACGCGCCCGATCGAACTCGTCGCCTCGCTCGACGACAGCGCGAAATCGCAGGAACTGCATGCGCTGCTGAACGAGATTGCGTCGCTGACGGATCGCGTGACCGTGACCGAACGCCGCGACGACGCCGAGCGCAAGCCGTCGTTTTCGATCGGCGAGCCCGGCAAGCCGGCCGGCATCCGCTTCGCCGGCATTCCGATGGGCCATGAATTCACGTCGCTCGTGCTCGCGCTGCTGCAGACGGGCGGCCACCCGATCAAGCTCGACGACGACGTCGTCGAACAGATCCGTGCGCTCGACGGCGACTACGCGTTCGAAACGTATTTCTCGCTGTCGTGCCAGAACTGCCCGGAAGTCGTGCAGGCGCTGAACGTGATGTCGCTGATCAACCCGCGCATCCGTCACGTCGCGATCGACGGCGCGCTGTTCCAGAATGAAGTCGAGTCGCGCCAGATCATGGCCGTGCCGACGATGTTCCTGAACGGCGCATCGTTCGGCCAGGGCCGCATCAGCGTGAAGGAAATCCTCGCGAAGCTCGATACGGGTGCGAGCGCCCGTGCCGCGAAGTCGCTCGAAAACAAGCCCGTGTTCGATACGCTGATCGTCGGCGGCGGGCCGGCAGGTGCGGCCGCTGCGATCTACTCGGCGCGCAAGGGCATCGCGACGGGCGTCGTTGCCGAGCGTTTCGGCGGCCAGGTGCTCGATACGATGGCAATCGAGAACTTCGTGTCGGTGCAGGAAACCGAAGGGCCGAAATTCGCGACCGCGCTCGAGCAGCACGTAAAGCAATACGACGTCGACATCATGGACGTGCAGCGCGCCGACGCGCTGATCCCGGGCGACGTGCACCAGATTCGCCTCGCGAACGGCGCGGTGCTGAAGGCGAAGACGATCATTCTCGCGACCGGCGCGCGCTGGCGTGAAATCAACGTGCCGGGCGAGCGCGAATACCGCAATCGCGGTGTCGCGTACTGCCCGCACTGCGACGGCCCGCTGTTCAAGGGCAAGCGCGTCGCCGTGGTCGGCGGCGGCAACTCGGGTGTCGAGGCCGCGATCGACCTCGCCGGCATCGTAAAGGAAGTCACGCTGATCGAATACGGCGCGCAACTGCGCGCGGACGAAGTGCTGCAGCGCAAGCTGCGCAGCCTGCCGAACGTGACGATCGTCACGCAGGCGCAGACGACCGAGCTGACCGGCGACGGCAGCAAGCTGAACGGGCTCGTCTACAAGGATCTGCGCTCGGGCGAAACGCAGCGCATCGATCTCGAAGGCGTGTTCGTGCAGATCGGCCTCGTGCCGAACACCGAATGGCTGAAAGGCACGATCGAACTGTCGAAGCACGGCGAGATCGTCGTCGATGCGCGCGGCGCGACGTCGGTGCCAGGCGTGTTCGCGGCCGGCGACGTGACGACGGTGCCGTTCAAGCAGATCGTGATCGCGGTCGGCGAAGGCGCGAAGGCATCGCTCGGCGCGTTCGACCACCTGATCCGGCAGGACGTGACGCCGGTTGCCGCCGCTCAGCCGCAGGCCGAAGAAGCGGTCGCCGCGTAACGCACGTCAGCGCATCGTCGCAACGGTTTGTCTCTCTTGGCCCCGCATGCTTTGGTCGGCGTGCGGGGTCCTTTTTTTGCATCTTCGTCGAGTGGCGGTGGAACGAAGGTCATAGCCCCCTTTCGTCGCTACACGGTCGACATCAACCTCACGATTTCCCGTCGCAGATAGTTCGCGGCCGGACCGAGTCGCCGCCCCGCACGCGTGACCACATAGCGATCGAACGAGCGTGCGATCGGATGATCGAGCGGCACCGCGGCGACCTGGCCCGCCGCGATCCTCTCCTGGGCCGCCCCGCGTGTCATGAACGCAACGGCGAGATTCTGCGCCGCAATCGCGACTGCCGTCGAAAACCGGTCGCAACGGAATGCAGGCACATACGTGCGCCCGATATCGGCGAGGATCGCATCGACATGGGCCTGCAGCCCGAACTCGGCGGGCATGAAGACCAGGCGCTCGTTGGCGAGCGCTTCCATCTTCATCGATTTGCGCGACGCCATCGGATGATCTACCGAGAAGATCGCGCAGATGGGCTCGCTCTGGAACAGGCGCGCGTTCAATGTCGGATCCGTCGTGGTACCGATCGATACGCAGATATCGACCTGATCCTCCCGTGTCATCGACAAGAGCTGCGGAAGCGAACCGGTGCGCAACTCCACGGTGATACCCGGATATTTTTCCAGGAAAGGCTTGAGGACCATCGAGACCAGGCTCGCAACCGCCCCTTCGCCGGCGGCGATCGTGACCTGCCCCCGTTTGAGGCCGCGATATTCGTCGAGCTGCGCACGAAACCGGCGGGCGCTGCGTTCGCAGTCGCGAAAATAATCGACCGCCATCTGCCCCGCTTCCGTCAACTCCATTTTTCGCCCGCGACGGGTCACCAGCGACAGCCTAAGCTCGCGCTCGGCAAGGGCAACCTGCCGACTGATCGTCGACACGTTCACATCCAGACCGAGCGCCGCCTGACGCATTCCGCCGTACGTTGCGATCGCGACCAGATATTGCAGCGTGCGCTCCGAAAGACTCCGTTCGACCGTATCCAATGCTGGCTCCAGTGTTGCCTTCAATGCAACATTTTCGCAGCGATGGAAGCAACTTTCCAGACGGAATTTCGCCGATACTCCGCCCCGGAGCCGGCCCGGGCAGGCAGACACCCCGCGCCGGACTGAAAACAGGGTGGCTTACCACTCGAGCACATCAACGGAGGAGCAACATGAACGACGCCAGCCGGCCGGTCGACGGCACGCAGCAACCGCGCCAGCCCACCCGCGCGCGCGACGGCAAGGAGCCGATCAGCCCCTATGTGCTGCTGTTCGTCATGCTGGTGGCGGCCGCCATCGCGACCTGGGTCGTGCCGTCAGGCGAGTTTGCGCGAACGGCCAGCAACGGTATCAGCTTCGTCGTTCCGAACAGCCTGAAACCGGTTGCCCGGCACGGCGTGATGCCGGGCGAGATGTTCGTCGCGCTGGCCAAGGGGATGACTACTTCCGCGCCCATCATCTTTCTCATCCTGTTCACCGGCGGCGCACTGGCCGTACTCGAATCGACGGGCGCCGTCCGCAGCGCACTCGCGCTGGTCGCACCGGGGGAGCGCACACGATCGTACGCCGCCGTCGTCGTCGTTTGCTGCATTTTTTCGCTGCTCGGCACACTCGGCGTGGTGACGAATTCGGTCGTCGCGTTCGTCCCGCTCGGACTGCTGCTCGCAGAGTCGATGCAACTGCCAAAAGAAACCGGCGCCGGCATGATCTATCTCGGCACGTATGCCGGCTTCAACACGGGCATCCTCAACCCGGTAACGACCGGATTGTCGCAACGCCTGGCCGGCCTGCCGATGTTTTCCGGCATGACGTTCCGGGTGTGCATCTATGTCGCGTTTCTGGCGGCCACCGTCATTTTCCTCGTCGTACGCATCCGTGCCCGTCGAACGAACGACGCAACGGTTTCCGACTCCGCGATCCGGGCGGCCGGTACCCTGTCGCCCCTGTCCACGCGACGGTTCGACGCCCGGCAACTCGCCGTCGTCGGCATCGTGCTCGTCTGCCTGGCGGTTTTCGTCTACGGTTCGTCGACGCGCAACTGGGCGGAGATCGAAATGATCGCGATGTTTCTCGTCATGGCGATCGCCGCCGGGATCGTGAGCGGCATGCGTCCGGGCTCGATCGCGGACACGTTCCTCCACGGCTGCGGCGGGCTCGTCAAGGGCGCGCTCGTGGTCGGCATGGCGCGGGCCATCTCGATCGTGCTCGGCGACGGCAGAATCATGGACCCGATCGTCAACACGCTCGCCGGCATGCTCGCACCGCTCGATTCCACACTGGCCGCGATCTGCATGTTCCTGAGCGCCGCGTTGATACATGTCGGCATCTCGTCCGGGTCCGGCGAATCGGCGGTGCTCGTCCCGATCTTCGCGCCGCTTGGCGACACGTTGCACCTGACCCGACAGGTCACGGTGCAGGCCGTGCTGCTCGGCGAAGGCTTCATCAACTGCTTCAACCCGACTTCCGGTGTCCTGATGGCTGTCCTCGCAACGTCCGGCATCCCGTACTTCAAGTGGGTACGTTTCGTCATGCCGCTGCTGATTGCCTGGTTCGCCATCTGCATCGTCGCCATTGCGACCGGCGTCGCGATGCATTGGGGCCCCTTCTAGTCAGCCGCATTTTTCCTGGACCGCGCATGCTATTACCCGACCTCAGTTCCATCCCCGATCTGCAGCCGCTTGCCGACGACATGCGCAGGCTGCGCTATACGCTGCATTGCTGCCCCGAACTGGCATTCGAGGAAGTGCAGACAGCAGAAATCGTCGCAAGTCGCCTGAAGGAATATGGCTATTCGGTCGCGACAGGTATTGCCGGCACCGGCGTGGTCGGCACGCTGCGGCTGGGTTCAAGCGAACGTCGTATCGGAATCCGCGCCGACATGGACGCGCTGCCGATCGACGAACGCAATACGTTCGGTCACAAGAGCCTCCACCCGGGACGAATGCATGCGTGCGGCCATGACGGCCATACCGCGATGTTGCTCGGCGCGGCCCGACACCTCGCACAACGCGGGCGATTCGACGGCACCGTGCATCTGATCTTCCAGCCGGCCGAGGAACGCGGATTCGACAGCGGGGCCAAGCGCATGGTCGAGCAAGGGCTCTTCACGCGCTTTCCCTGCGACGCGGTGTTCGCCATGCACAACCATCCGGGCGCGCCGGCGGGCACGTTCATGTTCCGCAAGGGGCATTTCATGGCCGCGGGCGACCGTGTCTTCGTGAAGGTCATCGGCAAGGGCGGGCACGCTGCCCGCCCACACCTGGCCAACGACCCGATCGTCGCGGCTGGCAGTATCGTGATGGCATTGCAGACCATCGTTTCGCGCAACGTCGATCCGACGCAGTCCGCGGTCGTGACGATCGGCAAGATCGCCGGAGGATCGGCCCCGAACGTGATTCCGGGCGAAGTCGAGTTGAGCATCAGCGTTCGGTCGTTCAACGCGGATGTCCGCCGGATGCTGAAGGAAAGAATCACCGAGCTCGTGCACGCGCAGGCCGACAGTTACGGCCTCCGTGCCGTCGTCGATTATGTGGAAGGCTACCCGGTAGTGACGAACGCCGAAGCCGAAACCGAGCTTGCGATCGAAGTCGCGAAAGAGTTGGTTGGCGAGGCGCGCGTGACGGAACAGATGGCTCCGTTGATGGGCAGCGAGGACTTTGCCTACATGTTACAGGCCTGCCCCGGCGCATTCCTGCGGATCGGCAACGGACCGACCGACGGCGGGAACACGCTGCATAGCGCGACCTACGACTTCAATGACGAAAACCTGGTCGTCGGTTCCGCTTTCTGGGCCAGACTGGTGGAACGATATCTACCCGTCGCATGAACGATCTATCGCAGCCGCGCCGGACCGCTCGCGCGACGGCCCGTCGTCCCGCCCCCGTTCCACACCGCCGCCGACATCACTTCGCGTTGGCGGCCGGGCTGCCGGTCGACGAATTGAGACTGCTCGACTGCCTGACCAGTTGCTCGGTCATCGCGGCGGCAACCGGGTTCGCACCCGACGAAGAACCGCCCTGCCGATACGAACCGGAACTCGCCGACATCGACGACACCGGTGGCGGCGGCAACGACGGATCGAGCTTCGCCGATTCCCTGACGAGCGCGGCCGTCTCCGCCGTTTCGGATTTCGTTGCGGATTTCGTTGCTGAAGGTGCTGCGGCCGCGTGGCGTTCGAGGCCGTCGCGCTTGCGCGGCGCGCGTTGCGTGACCTGTGCGGGCGCGGCCGGCTGTGCCGGTTGTGCGGCCGGCGGGGTCGAATCCTGCGCATCGACCGTCACGACGTTGACTTTCGGCGGCGGCGCGCTCGGCTTCGACACCGGCTGCGCTTTCTCGCTGACAACCGGAACGGCGGGGACAGATGCAGGTGCGGCGCTCACGCGCGCGGGTGCTGCCGGCGCGGGCGCCGGTGCGGGGGGAGGCGGCGGGACAGCCGCCTGTTTCTGCGCCGTATCGGCATGGGCGGCCATCGCGGCAACCGGTGCCGGCGGCGCAATGGTGCCCTGCACCGCGTGATCGCTGTTCGCGGGCGCCGCGGCAACCGGCGCGGCCGAATCGCCGATGCCGGCGTCTTCGATCGCACGGTGGTCCGCGCGCAGGAGCATCACGTATGCTGTGCCGGCCGCGGCTACCAGGAGCCCTCCGGCAATCATCAAGGTCTTGCGGGTACTCGTCATGCTTGTTCACCGATCATTTCGACGCGAACAAGCCATCATACGCGGCCATCGGCCGTTGATCCCGCATGAATACATTTGGTTGCATTGATGCCGGCGGCGCGATCGTCAGACGTATCGCGCCCGCTGTTCCGGCACGATCAATGCACGGCCATTTGCACGGCCATTACTCCGGAAACGGCAAATCGGTTTGCCCGTCCGCGCGCATGCCGAACGTGTTCAGCGTCATCGCGACGAGCGCGTAATAGCCGAGCAGCGCAACGAGATTCACGACGGTTTCGTGGCCGAAGCGCGCTTGCGCGCGCGCGAACGTTGCGTCTCTGACGCGCCGAGTGTCGTACAGCTCGCTCGCAAATGCATGGATCAATGCATCGTCATCCGACTCGAATGCAGGTTCGGCGCCGCGCCGGATCGCGTCGGCGGTCGCGGCCGGCACACCCGCGTCGAGCGCGATCGGATGGTGGATGTGCCACTCGGCCTGCGAGCGCCAGCGCGCGGCCGTCACGAGAATCGCGAGCTCCGACAGCCGCAGCGGCAGGCCCGTGCGATAGCGGCAGAACGCGCCGAGCTTCTGCGCATGCTGAGCAAGCTCGGGGCTTGCGATCCAGCCGAGAAACGGCCCGTTCAGGTTGCCGCGCGGGCCGCTGAGAATGTCGGCCAGCACGGCCTTCTGTGCGTCGGTGGCCGACGCGGGATCGAACGGCGGCAGTCTGTCTGTCATGGTGATGATCCGCTGAAGTTCAGTGCATCGAGCCGTCACGCGCCGGCCGCAGCGAGCGCCGCGCCGATCGCGCCGGACAGGCGCTCGACGATCGTATCGATCTGCTGCGCGGTACAGATGAACGGCGGTGCAATCAGGATGTGGTCGCCATGGACGCCGTCGATCGTCCCGCCCATCGGGTACACCATCAAGCCGCGCTGCATCGCTTCGCGCTTGACCGCCGCATGCAGCTTCAGCGCGGGATCGAACGTCGCCTTGCTGTCGCGATCGCGCACGAGCTCGACGCCGACGAACAACCCGCGGCCACGCACGTCGCCGACATGCGGATGCGCGCCGTAGTGCTCGCGCAACGACGCGCGCAACTGCTCACCGCGCGCCTTCACGTTGTCGAGCAGCTTCTCCTCGGCAATCACGCGCTGCACCTCGAGCGCGGCCGCGCATGCGGTCGCATGGCCGAGGTAGGTGTGGCCGTGCTGGAAGAAGCCCGACCCGTCGACGATCGTCCGGTAGATGCGGTCGCTGACGAGCGTCGCGCCGATCGGCTGGTAACCCGCGCCGAGCCCTTTCGCGATCGTCAGCAGGTCGGGCGCGACGCCGTCTTCATCGCACGCGTACAGGTAACCCGTGCGCCCCATCCCCGACATGATCTCGTCGAGAATCAGCAGCACGCCGTACTTGTCGCACACCGCGCGAATCTTCGTCAGGTACGTGCGCACCGGCGGCACCGCGCCGGCCGTTGCGCCCACCACCGTTTCCGCGACGAACGCAGCGACGCTTTCCGCACCGAGTTCGACGATCTTCTGCTCGAGTTCGTCCGCCAGGCGCTGCGCATACGCTTCGTCGGTTTCTCCGCCCTGCTGGTCGCGGTACGCATAACACGGGCTCACGTGATGCGCTTCGATCAGCAGCGGCAGGAACGGCTCGCGCCGCCACGCGTTGCCGCCGATCGCGAGCGCGCCGAGCGTGTTGCCGTGATAGCTCTGGCGCCGCGCGATGAAATGGCGGCGCTGCGGCTCGCCCTTCTCGACGAAATACTGGCGCGCGAGCTTCAGCGCGGCCTCGATCGCCTCGGAGCCGCCCGACACGAAATACACGTGTTCGAGCCCGGCCGGCGCGCCGTCGACGAGCCGGTCGGCCAGTTCCTCGGCCACGTCGGTCGTGAAGAACGACGTGTGCGCGTACGGCAGTTGCTGTGCCTGGCGCTTGATCGCGTCGATCACGCGCTGGTTGCTGTGGCCGAGACACGAGACGGCTGCGCCGCCGCATGCGTCGATATAGCGTTTGCCGGTCGAATCGATGATCTCGATGCCGTCGCCTGCGACGGCGACGGGCAAGGTGGCGCGCGGAGCGCGATGGAAAACGGTCGTCATGCGTTGCCTCATGGTCAGGACGCGCCGTGCGCGCGCCCGGACGGCACAATGCGCGTCGCGAAGCGCTGCGTGCCGTGCTGGTGAATGGTGAAATCGATCGCCGCCGCGCCGATCGCGAACACCGCGGTCGCGAGCGTGTTCTCGTCGTCGGGGTCGGCCGGATCATCGCGGTAGATCGGCAGCCCTTCCGGCGCGCGATCGCCGAGCACGCGCAGCAGCGCGGCTTCATCGATCGCGTCGATGCCGGGCGTCAGCGTGTCGACGCACCGCTGGCGGTCGGCCGACGATTGCGTGACGATCTGCGCCTCTGCTTCGCAGCCGGGATGCACGAGATGGTTCGCATGGCCCGCGAGCCGCGTGACGTCAACCACCGAACAACGCGCGGCGCTCGCTTCGATGCTCAGCAGCCGCGCATCGCCGGTCGCGCCGAGCGTGTGATGAAAACCGCTCGCGCGGGCATGCAGGCGCAGTACGTCGGCTGCCGCGTCGAGCGACGTCGCATCGAGCACGGCGCGCGCGAGGATCATCCGCGGCACGCCCGGTGCCGGCGTGCGGATCCGCAGGTTGTTGATCGCCTGCGCGATGCCCGCTCGGTTCGCGGCAAAGGTATGGCCCGGCAGCGAACCGGGGTAATAAAAACTGATGAAGCCCGGCTTGCCCGCAGGCTGCACGTCGACGAGCAGGCAGCGCTCGCGCAGGAACGGATCGCCGTCCTCATTGTGCGCGATCCAGCGCGTGCCGTCCGCGCCGCGCGCGGCGAGCGTCGTGCAGCCGTCCGGCGCGTTATGGATCAGCTCGCCGCGGCAATTCCACAGAAAGATGTCCTCGGCCGGCCAGCCGATGCCTGCCGCGATCCCGTCCAGTTCCGCGACGAGATCGGGGTACGCGGCCAGCGCGGCCTGCCGCAGCGCGCCGACGAACGGATGGCCGCGCCAGCGACGCACGGCCTGCCACGCGCTGCTCTGCTGCATGTACACATCGAACACGGGGCGGGCGAGCTCGCCGAGGCGCACGCCGATGTCGAACGGCGCGCCGGCGATGACGGGGGAAAGGGAAAGCGGCATGTCGGATGTTTCGGTTTCGTTCAGGACACGTGTTTCAGGAATTCCTTCAGGCGCGGCGTCGGCGGCCGGTCGATCAGGTCGACCGGATGGCCGTCCTCGGCAATCCCGCCCTGATCCATGAACAGCAGGCGCGTGCCGACCCGCTTCGCAAAACCGATCTCGTGCGTGACGACGATCATCGTCATCCCTTCGGTAGCGAGATCCTGCATCACTTTCAGCACTTCGTGGCGCAATTCCGGATCGAGCGCCGACGTCGGCTCGTCGAACAGCATCAGCCGCGGCCGGATCGCGAGCGCGCGCGCGATCGCGACGCGCTGCTGCTGGCCGCCCGACAGCTCGGACGGGTAATGATTCGCGCGCGATTCGAGGCCGACCTTGTCGAGCAGCGCCATCGCCTGGTCGCGTGCTTCGGCGCGCGATGCGCCGCGCACCTGGATCGGCCCGAACATCACGTTCTCGAGCGCGGTCATTTGCGGAAACAGGTTGAACTGCTGGAACACCATGCCGGCTTCGAGCCGGATGTTGCGGATCGTCGTCGCGTTGCCGCGCACGCTCTGGCCGTCGACGAGCAGTTCGCCGCCGGTGATTTTCTCGAGCGCGTTGATACAGCGCAGCATCGTCGATTTGCCCGAGCCCGACGGGCCGATCACGACGACTACCTCGCCTGCGTCGATCTTCAGGTCGATATGCTTCAGCACCGGCACGTGGCCGAAGCTCTTCGACACGTTCTGGAATTCGATCATGCTCATAGGATCCGCATCCTCTTTTCGACGAGCCGCAGCGTCAGCGTCATCGCGCCGGTCAGCAACAGGTAGATGACAGCCACGGCGCTCCAGATCTCGACCGCCTGGAAATTGCCGGCGATGATTTCCTGCCCCTTGCGCGTCAGTTCGCCCACGCCGATCACGATGAACAGCGACGTGTCCTTCAGGCTCACGATGCACTGGTTGCCGAGCGGCGGAATCAGCCGCCGGAACGCCAGCGGCCCGACCACCTTCAGCAGCACGCGCGGCATCGACAAGCCCATCGCGAGCCCGGCTTCCGTCAGCCCCTTCGGGATCGACAGCAGCGCGCCGCGCACCACTTCCGCGAGATACGCGCCGGAATTCACCGTGATCGCGATGATCGCGGCCGTCAGGCCGTCGATGCGGATGTGCGCGAGCAACGGCAGCGCGAAATACAGGAACATCACCTGCACGACGATCGGCGTGCCGCGAATCAGTTCAATGTAGACCTGTGCGAGCACGTTCATCGCCTTCGGTCCGTATGCGCGGAACATGCCCGCGATCATCCCGACGATGAAACCGCCTACCAGCCCGAAAAGTGCGATGAACACCGTCAACCGGACCCCGTCCATCAGGTCCGGCAACGCCGCCCAGATCGCCGACCAATCGAAATTCACTTGTCGCTCCCCGTTCGATTCAAGACCGGCGCGGCCGCACGGCCGCGCGCTGTTGCGCCGTCACGCTCACATCTTCGGCGGCTCGGCGCCGAACCACTTCTTGTAGATCTGCGCGTAGCGGCCGTCGGCCCTGATCTTCACGAGCGACGCGTTGACCTTCGGCACGAGCGGGCTGCCCTTCGGAAAACCCATCCCGTACTTGTCGCCGCTGACGGGCTGGCCCGCGACCTTCACCTTGCCCTTGCCTTCGTTGTTCACGAAGAACAGCACGTTCGGCGTGTCGTGCATCGCCGCGTCGACACGGCCGGCTTCAAGCGCGAGGTAGGCCTGGTCGATGTTCGGGAACTGGCGGATCTCCTTCGGCTTCAGGTGCGCCTTGATCCAGTCGATCGTCGCGGTGCCCGTCTTCGCGGCGATCACCTTGCCGTTCAGGTCGTCGATCGACTTGATCGTCGTGTTGCCGGTCTGCACCATCGCCGCGAGGCCGCTGTCGTAGTACGGCGCGGAGAAGTCGATCGCCTTCTTGCGCTCCTCCTTGATCGTCATCCCCGACAACGCGACGTCGATGTTCTGCGTCTGCAGCGCCGGGATCAGGCCCGCGAAATCCATCGGCTGGATCGTGTATTTCCAGCCCTGGTCCTTCGCGATCTCCGCCCACAGGTCGAGATCGAAGCCGACATACTTGTCGCCCTGCTTGAACTCGAACGGCATGAACGACGTATCGGTGCCGACGACGAGCGTCCTGGTATCCGCGTGCGCGAGGCTTGCGCCGAGCGCGGCAACGACCGCGACGGCTTTCAGGAAGGAACGGCGACTCATGGTTTCTCTCCGCATGATTGAGCGATGTGACCGGCCAGCCGGCCGGCGGGAACGACGACATCAAGCCACACCGCAACATGCGATGTCGAATTAGACATTAGTGCAACATGTGTTGTCAATCGCGATACTACGACAACAAAAAAAGTCCGCAACGGAAAAATGCATCGAGACAAACCCGGGCCGCGCGGGCCGGATAGATCAGAGGAAACGGGGGGATGGCCGGGGCGGAATGCGCGGGCCGGAGCGCGCCGCGCGGACGGGCGTAAGGCGGACACTTGAACGGAGGGTCGCGTCGGCTGGTGCGGGCCGGCACGACGGCCGTCCCGTGCAACGCGTGCGGCAGGATGACGATGGCGCCATCGCCGCCACCCGCGCATTCGTTCGCGCGGACGGTCGGCGATTCAACCAGGCGCCGCGCCGGGACCACCGTGCGCGCCAGGCCGGCAACCGCCGGCGCGGTTCAACGAACGTTGCGGGATGCGCGCGTCAATGCCGGCCGGCGGCTCGCCGATGCAGCGTCGATCACGCCGCGACCCCGCTCGCCTGATGCGACACGAGCCGCGCATACGCGCCCTGCCGCGCCAGCAGGTCCGCATGGCGCCCGGCCTCGATGACGCTGCCCTGCTCGATCACGAGGATCAGGTCGGCATTGCGCACGGTCGACAGCCGGTGCGCGATGATGATCGACGTCCGCTGCGTCATCAGGTCTTCCAGCGCCGCGCGGATCTGCTGCTCGCTGATCGTGTCCAGCTGGGACGTCGCCTCGTCGAGGATCAGCACCGGCGCATCCTTCAGGAACGCGCGCGCGATCGCGACGCGCTGGCGCTGGCCGCCCGACAGTTGCACGCCGCGCTCGCCGACGCGTGTCGCGAGCCCGTCCGGCAGCCGCGCGACGAATTCGCCGAGCGCCGCATGGTCGATCGCGCGCTGCACGTCCGCGTCGGATGCGCCGTTCGCGGCGAGCCGGATGTTCGCTTCGAGCGTGTCGTTGAACAGGTAGGTATCCTGCGCAACGAGCGCGATGTGCTGCCGCAGGTCGTCGAGCCGCAGGTCGCGCAGGTCGATGCCGCCGAGCGTCACGCGGCCCTGCTGCGGATCCCAGAAGCGCAGCAGCAGGCTTGCGACCGTCGACTTGCCGGCGCCTGATGCGCCGACCAGCGCAACCGTGCTGCCGGGCGGCACCTCGAAGCTCACGCGGTCGAACGCGGGCACGCCGCGGCCCGGATACGTGAAGCGCGTTTCCTCGAAGCGCACCGACGGGTTGCCCGGCATCGGCTGCGTGCCGTCCGTCACGGTCACGGGCTCCTTCTCCAGCGCGCGCAACCGTCGCGTCGACGCGATCGTGTCGGCGAGCTGGCGCGCGACCTGGCCGATCTCGGCAACCGGCATGAACGCGGCCACCGCGACCAGCACCAGCAGCGGCAACGACTCGCGCGGAAACCAGCCGCGGGCGCACAGCAGCGCACCGAGCGCAGCGACGGCCAGCCCGCCGAGCCCGCTCGCGATTTCCAGCGCGGCGCTTTGCGCCGACAGGTCGTCGAGCAGCTTCGCGCGCTGCTTGCGGTACGCATCGACTTCGGCCACGAACGCTTCCCGCCGGCGCGCGATCGCCTGGAACGCGGTCAGCTCCGCGAGCCCCTGGATCGTTTCGGTCAGGTGCGCGCCGAGCTGGCCGAGCGCTTCGCGCGCACCGGTGCCGAGCCGGTCGACGTCGCGCCGGGCCACCACGGGCGCCAGCCCGGCCCACAGCAGGAACGGCAGCAGCACGAGCGCGAGCGGCCATGCCACCGACGCGAGCAGCACCAGCACGCCGGCCGGCACGAGCACCGCGACGAACGCGGGCGCCAGCGTGTGCGCATAGAAATACTCGACCGTCTCCACGTCCTGCGTCGCGAGCGCGACGAGATCGCCGGAGCGGCGGCGCAGCAGCCCGGCCGGCGCAAGGCGTTCGAGCGTCGCGAACAGCGCGATGCGCATTTCCGCGAGCAGCCGGTACGCCATGTCGTGCGCGAGCCACGATTCGAGCCAGTGCAGCACGGCCGCCACCGGCGCGATCACGAGCAGCGCCGCGACGAGCGCGGGACTCGCGGGAGCGGCCGACACCGCGCCGACCACCAGCGCGCCGATCACGCCGACGCCGATGAACGCGAGCACGCGACCGATCCCGAACAGCACGGTCAGCGCGACCTTGCCCTTCCACGGATACACGAAGCGCAGCAGCGTCCGCAACGTTTCCGGCCAGCCGATCGTCGCCGCGTCGTCGTTCAGCGGCCTGACCTGCTGGCCCGACGACGCACGCGCGGTGGCGCCGGCCGTCGTCGCCGCGCCAACCGATTCGGCGACCGCTTCCAGTTGCGGCCCCATCAGCCGGCGATACGGACCGTCGCGCGCGATCAGCGCCGCGTGCGTCCCTTCGTCGACCACCTGCCCCTGGTCGAGCACCAGGATGCGATCGGCGCCGATCACGCTGGACAGCCGGTGCGCGAGCACGAGCGTCGTCCGCCCGCGCGTGAGCCGGTCGAGTGCCTGCTGGATCAGCGCTTCGTTTTCCGCGTCGACCGACGACAGCGCCTCGTCGAGCAGCAGGATCGGCGCATCGCGCAGCAGCGCGCGGGCAATCGCGATGCGCTGGCGCTGGCCGCCCGACAGCATGAGCCCGCGTTCGCCGATGCGCGTCGCGTAACCATCGGGCAGCGCCGAGATGAAATCGTGCGCGTTGGCGGCGCGCGCGGCCGCGATCATGTCCGCGTCGCTCTCGTCGGGGCGGCCGAGCCGCAGGTTGTCGGCGACGCTGCCGTCGAACAGCGTCGCATCCTGCGCGACGACCGCGATCATCTCGCGCACCTGGTCGGCATCGAGCGCGCGCACGTCGCGGCCGCCGATGCGGATCGCGCCGCCCTGCGCATCGTGCTGGCGCAGCAGCAGGCGCACGATGGTCGACTTGCCCGCACCGCTCGGGCCGACGATCGCCACCGTCTCGCCTTCGCGAACCGAGAAGCTCAGCGCCGCGTGCGCGTCCGCGCGGCGCCCCGGATACGCGAAGCTGACGCCGTCGAACACGATCTCCGGCCGCAGCCCCGTCACGCGCGGCGCGTCGGCGGCCGGCGCGTGGCTGCCCGCGTCGAGCAGCGCGTGAATCGCATTCGCCGCCGACTGGCCGATCATCCCCTGGTGCAGCACCGCGCGCAGGTCGCGCAGCGGCCGGAAGATTTCGCTGCCGGCCATCAGCACGATCAGCAGCGCCTCGAGGCTCATGTCGCCGTGCCGCACGCGCCACGCGCCGACCGCGATCGCCGCGGCCGCACCGAGGCCGGTGCCGAGATCGGTGAAGAGCCGCGTCAGCAGGCCGAGCGCGAGCACCCAGAACGTGCTGTCCGACAGCGCGCGCGCCTTCGCCGCCAGCTTCGCGCCGAACGCCGTGCTCTGCCCGAACGCCTTCAGCGTCGGCAGGCCCTGCACTGCATCGAGAAACTCCTCGCCGAATGCCTTGAAGGCGGCCGAGCGTGCGAGCGCCGCGCGCCGGTCGGCGCGATGCACGAGCTGCGGCAGCGCGAGCGTGACGAGCGCCGCGACCAGCAGGATCGCGGCCGTCGGCACGTCCCACCATGCGAGCACCGCGAAGATCATCACCGGCGCGCACGCGGCGATCACGAGCTGCGGCAGGTAGACGCCGAAGAAGGTCTGCAGTTGCTCGACGCCGTCGACGACGGCCAGCATCACGCCGCCCGTGCGTTCGCCGCTGAACCAGGCCGGGCCGAGCGCGGCGATCCGGTCGAACAGCCGCGCGCGCAGCGTGGCCTGCACGCGCCCGGCCGTGTGTTGCGCGAGCACCGTGCGGCGATGGTCGAGCCACGCGCGCAGCAGCACGCAGGCCGCCGTTGCAACGACGGCTTCGGCGATGCTGCGCACCGGCGCGCCGGAAAAGACCAGTGCCAGCACGCGGCCGAGAAACACGAAACGGAGGATGCCGACACCCATCGCGAGCAACCCGAGCGCGACGGCCGCGGCCACCCGCCCGCGTAGTCCCGCCATCATTGCCCATAGTCGTCGGTCGAAATACATGAAGCCCTCCAGTCGGGGTTTTGGTGCGGTTTTTCTTGACCGGATCGAGGCTACCCGCGCCGCCCGCGCGCGGCAAAAGATGATTTTTCAACGGGTGTTGAGTCAACTACAATACCCCGCATGTCGCACCTTCCTCCCCTTAGCGCGCTGCGTGCTTTCGAGGCGGCTGTCCGCCTCGGCGGGTTCGCGCGCGCGGCGGCCGAACTGAACGTGTCGACCAGCGCGGTCAGCCACCAGATCCGCGCGCTCGAGGAATCGCTCGGCGCGCGGCTGCTCGAACGCAGCACGGGGCTCGGCGGCATCGGCCTCACGCCTGCCGGCGCACGCCTGCTGCCGGCCGTCAGCGACGCGCTGTCGCGCCTGACCGACGCCTGCGCCGAGATTCGCGGCACCGCTCAACGGCTCACCGTTTCCGCCAACGCGCCGTTTTCGTCGATGTGGCTCGCGCGCCGCCTCGCGGAATTCTCGTCGCTTCATCCCGAAACGCCGCTGCATGCCGTCGTGCTCGACGACGAGCCGGATTTCGCGCGCAGCGGCGTCGATCTGGCGATCGTGCACGTGCCCGCGCACCGGCTGCGGGCCGACAACGACGTGCTGATGCGGGAGACCGTGTTTCCGGTATGCAGCCCCGAGCTGTATCCGTTCGCATCGGGGTACGTGTGCCGCTCGCGGCTGCTGCAGGAGATGCACGAGGACAGCCCCGAGATCGACTGGCGCAACTGGGCATCGGAGTTCGGCTTGCCGGGCGACTTCGAGACGAAGATCGTCCGCTACAGCAGCTTCAGCCAGGTGATTGGTGCTGCGGTAGGCGGCGCGGGCATCGCGCTCGGCCGCGTGCCGCTCATCGAGCCCGAACTGCGCAGCGGGCGTCTGGTGCCGCTGGTGCCGGGCCTCCAACGCGATGCGTCATGGCGCTTCGTGCTGCGCCGCCATCCGTCGACGCGGCACCGGCTGCTCGATCCGTTGATCGCGTTCCTGCGCCGCGAAGCGGATACGCCGCCGTTCGTCGCCAAGATCGTTGCGCCCGCATCCAACGACAGTCACGCGCGCGGCGCGGGCGGCGCGTAGCAGCGCCGGCACGCGAAGCCGGCACCGCCTTTCAACGGCCCGTCACGGCGCGGCGAAGAACAGCGCGACGACGCACGCCATCCCGCCGAACCACACGAGCGAACGCAGCGACGCCCAGTTCAGCAGGTACATCAGCGGATAGACGACGCGGCTCGCGACGAAGCCCATCGCGAGCTGGTCGACGTGGTGTGCATTCGCGCCGTTGTGCCACGCGACGACCAATGCGGCCGTGAACAGCGCGAGCGCTTCCCACGCGTTCTGGTGCGCGGCCTGCGCCCGCGCGCGCCAGCCTTCGAGTTTCGCCAGGTACGCGCGCGGCGCACGGTTGTCGTAACCCTTGCGGGCCTTGGCCAGGAACGTCAGCGGGAACGGCAACAGCGCCACGATGAACAGGCACAGCTGGGACGTCGTCATCAAAGTCTCCTCCTTTATGATTACATTGATCAATGACAAAATCGCCGAGAGCTTAGCATTGCGCCGCGCTGTTCGCGCACCGATTTTCTAGACGGGAAACTCGGCTGCACGTGCCGCCGACAACCAAGGCCAGCGCGGGTCCGCCACCAAAATTTCCACCAAATCATCCATAAATACGTTAATTAAAACTGGTCGAACACCAATAAGATAGCGCTCAACACTGGCTCGGCGCGTTACCGCGCCGGCCTGCCGATCCGGGCGCGCCGCCGCGCGCCGAACGACATCCGACCCGAGCCATCGCCATGCCCCGTCCCATCGTCGCCCACATCCGCCCCGACGCGATCCGCCACAACCTCGACTTCATCCGCCGCACCGCCGCGCAATCGCGCGTGTGGGCCGTGATCAAGGCCAATGCATACGGCCACGGCATCGAGCGGATCTACCCGGGCCTCGTGGCCGCCGACGGCATCGGGCTGCTCGATCTCGACGAAGCCGTGCGCGTACGCGAACTCGGCTGGGACAAGCCCGTGCTGCTGCTCGAAGGTATCTTCGAGCCGGCCGACGTCGAACTGGCCGATCGCCACCGGCTGACGGTGGCCGTGCACTGCAACGAGCAGCTCGACCTGCTGATCGCGGCGAAGCCGCAGCAGCCGATCGACATCCAGCTCAAGATGAATTCCGGGATGAACCGGCTCGGCTACCGGCCGGCCGCGTTCCGCGCCGCGTGGGAACGCGCGGCAAGCGCACCGTCGATCGGCAGGATCACGCTGATGATGCATTTCGCGAACGCGGACGAAGGCGAGGTCGACTGGCAGCTCGACCAGTTCGACGCGACCACGGCGGGGATTCCGGGCGAGCGCTCGGTATCGAATTCGGCAGCCGTGCTGTGGCATCCGCGCGCGCACCGCGACTGGGTGCGGCCCGGCACGATCCTGTACGGCGCATCGCCGACCGGTGCGTCGCGGCATATCGCCGACACGCCGCTGATGGCCGCGATGACGCTGACGAGCAGGATCATCGGCGTGCAGACACTGTCGCCGGAAGAAACCGTCGGCTACGGCCGCCGCTTCACGGCCGACCGGGCGATGCGGATCGGCGTCGTCGCGTGCGGCTATGCGGACGGCTATCCGCGCCACGCGCCGACCGGCACGCCGATCGCGGTGGACGGCGTGATGACGCGCGTCGTCGGCCGCGTGTCGATGGACATGCTGACCGTCGACCTGACGCCGTGCCCCGACGCGGGCATCGGCTCGAGCGTCGAGCTGTGGGGCGACCAGGTGAAGGTGGACGACGTCGCGCAAGCCAGCGGCACGATCGGCTACGAGCTGATGTGTGCGCTCGCGCGCCGCGTACCGGTCGTGATCGTGCCGCCCGGCGCGTCGACCGCTCAGCCGGCGCTGCGGACCGGGAGCTACGGGCGCTGACCGGGGTCGATGCGGCGACGTGCTACCGCGTCGCCACACATGCCGCTTCATTTGCGGGCCGCGGCGCCCGTTTGCATTCCGGCGGACAGGAAACCCGAGCTGGCGAAAACGCGTGAGTTGCCGCCCTTTCGCTCCGCTCGACGCATACGTCCGGCGCGCCCTACGAACGCCACGTCGGCTTCCGCTTCTCGAGGAACGCGTCGATCCCTTCGCCCGCATCCTCTTCCATCATGTTGCGCGCCATCACGTCGCCCGCATACGCATACGCTTCGTCGAGCGGCAACTCGCGCTGGCGGTAGAACATCTGCTTGCCGTAGCGCACCGCGGCCGGGCTCTTCGCGACGATCTCCTCGACCTTGCGCGCGACGGCCGCGTCGAGCGCGTCCTCCGGCACGGCCTCGTTGACGAGCCCCCACGCGGCGGCCGTCGGCGCATCGACGAAGCGCCCGGTCACGAGCATGTCGAACGCGCGCTTCACCGCGACGTTGCGGCTCAATGCGACGGCCGGTGTCGAACAGAACAGCCCGACGTTGATGCCCGATACCGCGAAACGCGCGGTATCGGCCGCGATGGCGAGGTCGCACGCGGCGACGAGCTGGCAGCCGGCCGCCGTCGCGATGCCGTGCACGCGCGCGATCACCGGCACCGGCAATGCGCGCATCGCGAGCATCACGCGGCTGCACTGCGCGAACAGCGAGCGGTAGTAGTCGAGTTCCGGCTTGCCGCGCATCTGCCGCAGGTCGTGGCCCGCGCAGAACGCGTTGCCTTGCGCGGCCAGCACGACGCAGCGCACGTGCGGATCAGCCGCCAGCGCACCGAACGCGTCGTGCAGGCTCGCGAGCATCGCTTCGGACAACGCGTTGAACTGCTGCGGCCGGTTCAGCCGCAGCGTGACGACGCCGTCGCGCACCTCGCGCAACAGGATCGGCTCGGCAGTCTCTTGATCGGGTTCCATGATGTTCCGCTCGACGGGTTTCGGCAGGATTCGATGCGGCACGAACGGGCGGCGATGGCGCACGCGCGTTCGCGGCATACCGATGAAATGGTCCTCCACATTCCGCGCGGCGTCCAGTCGAGCGGACGCATGGCATGCACGGTGCCGCGTGCCACCGTGCCACCGCGCGACCGGGCGATTCGCGCGTCAGCGCCGCCGGCGCGCAGTCTTCGCCGTGCCTGCCGTCCGCGCGGCAAGGGCAGCCGTCGCAAACGCGACGCAACCGACCGCCGCGACCGCCCACAGCGCGGCGGTCGGATTCGGCAACAGTATCGTCGCGGCGCTGGCGATGGCCACGCCGAACAGGCTTCCTGCCTGTCTCGCCGCATTGAGGAACCCCGACGCCACCCCTGCCGCGTCGGCGGGCACCTGTTCGAGTACGGTCGCGATCATCGGCGCCACGGACAGCGCGGTCCCGGTGCCGAATGCGGCCATCGCCGCCCAGGCCACGGGCCAGGGCGCACTCAGCGTAAGTGCGGCCGCGAGTGCCGGAACGGCCAGCGCCGCCATCCCGAGACCGTTCGCCATCAGCCGGACCGGGTGCACGCGGCCCTGCAATTTTCCGGACAACACGTTGCCGAGCGACAAACTCAGCGCGAACGGCAACAGCGTCAGCCCCGTCTGCCGCGCACTCATGCCGAAGCGCCCGTGCAGGTACAGGCTCAGGACGAACAGCAAGCCGAAGTAGCCGACATAGACAAGGCTGCCCATCAGGTTCATCGCGACGAAGGTGCGATTGCGAAACCACGCCAGCGGAACCATCGGATCGCGCGCACGCCGCTCGATGACGATCAGCGCGCCGGCAGCGAGCCCGGCGACCAGAAGCGCACACCGGACTTCCGCCGCACCCGGGCCGAGCGTGGGCAATTCGATCACGGCAAAGCACAGCGCGCCGAGCGCCATCGCAGCGACGCACTGGCCGGCCCAATCGAAGTGGCGCGCATGCCGCGCGACCGACGCCCGAACGAGCATCGCTGCTCCTGCAAAGGCGACCGCGCCGGTCGGCACGTTGATCAGGAACGCGCTGCGCCAGCCGAAATCGTCCACGAGGATGCCGCCCAGCACCGGCCCCACGGCCACCGCAACCGACGCGATGCCCGCCCATACCGCAATCGCCCGCGCCCGCTCGGCAGGCACGTCGAAGGTGCTGCGCACGACCGCGAGAGACGCGGGTAAAAAGAGCGCGGCACCCATGCCCTGCACGAATCGCGCGGCCACGAGGATCGCCACGGAAGGCGCGAAGCCGCATCCCGCCGATGCAGCGACGAACAGCGCCAGTCCCGCGAGGTAGACGTGCTTGGCGCCGAACCGGTCGGACAGCGTGCCGCCCGCGAGAATCAGCGCGGCGAAGCTGAGCGTGTACGCGTCGACGATCCACGCGAGCTCCGCGACCGTCGCGCCGAGACTCGCGCGCATCGCGGGCAGCGCAACGTTGACGATCGTCGTATCGAGTACCGCCATGAACATTCCGATCGCGACCAGCGCAAGCGTGAAGCGGCGTTCGCGGGCCGTCGGGCGGCACGCTGCCGGCAGCGATACGGGAACGGAAACAGGATTGCAATCGGGCATGAAACCTCCGGGCAGATTTCCGGAGTCTAGGAACTGCACGCGATGCAGAAAAGTGGTAATTTCGCATTTTCCTGATGCAGATATGCATCACCACTCCCCGTCGCCACCTGCCCGATGACACTGCCGACCCGCATGAACTGGGACAACGCCCGCTTCTTCCTGGCCCTCGCGCGTACCGGCACGCTTCGCGGCGCCGCGGCACAACTGAACGTCGATCAGGCGACGGTAGGGCGTCGGATCGCCGCGCTCGAAGACGAACTCTCGGCCCGCCTGTTTCTCCGAACACCGGCCCTCTATGTGCTGACGACTGCCGGCGAAGCGCTGCTCGAACCCGCCGAAACGATGGAACGGGCGTCGCTCACCATCGAGCGACGCGTGATGGGGCTCGACGAGCAGCTTGCCGGATCCGTGCGCATCGCCACGACCGACTCGCTCGGCAAGCGTTTCGTGATTCCGGCCATCGCCAACCTGCGGCGCCGGCACGCGGGAATCGACGTCGCATGCGTGACGTCCGCGGAAATCGCCAATCTCACGCGTCGCGAAGCGGATCTCGCGATTCGCACGTTGCGGCCGGAATCGCCGGACCTGATCGTCCGGCGGCTCGGGCATCTCGAAACCGGCATCTACGCATCGCGCCGTTATCTGGCCGAACGCGGCGAACCGACGCCGGGCCATGCGTTCGAAGGACACGATCTCGTGATGTACCAGCAGCCGGTGATGCCGACGATGTGGGATGCGCTGTGCGGCGAACCGACGTCGCGCGGCCGCGTGATGTTCCAGACATCGTCGACGATGATGCTGGTCGAGGCCGCGCTTGCGGGGCTCGGCATCGCGGAGCTGCCGTGCTTCCGCGCCGAAGCCGAGCCGGAACTGGTACGCCTCATGCCTCGACGATGCAATCATTTCGACGTGTGGCTCGTCGCGCATGCCGATCTCTACAAGACCGCACGCGTGCAAGCCGTGATCGAGGCCGTCGTCGACGAATTCTCGTCCGCCGCGCCCTCGGGCCGGTAACGAACGGGCTACCGATTCAGCGCGCTACCGGGTTCCGCACGCTGCGCCATGCGCGCACGCCCGACCACAGGTGCCCGACGCCGGCGACGAAAAAGACGGCGCCCATGATGCCGAAGGTCACCACGCTGCCCCAGATCGCGCCGAACGTATTCATCCGCGCGGTCATCGCGGGCGCCTCCGGTGCGTAGCGCACCTCGACCGCCGCGCCGTCCTGCACGCTGACGTCGCCGCCCTGCGGGTATTCGACATGCTCGCCCGCGAGCGTCGTGAACGCGATCTCCGGATGATGCGGGCCTGCGTTCAGCTTGACGACGCGGCCCGGCACGACGACCGACGTCCGCAGGAATTCGCGCGTCGATTGCGCGTACATGACGACGCCGATCAGCATGCACGTGCCCACCACGGTGAACACCACGCCCTTCGCGATCAGCATCTCCGTGTGCTGCGCGGCCGCGCGGGCGGATTCGGGCGCCATCTCGCCAGCCCTACGGGCGTGACTGATAGAACGACACGTCGATCGTCGACTGTGTCTTGCAGCGGTACATCACGCCGCGCCCCGTTTCGTCGGTTACCCCTTCGTACGGGCCGTTGCAGCCCGTGACCTTGTAAGCCGCGAACGGGATGCGCTTGCCGTCCGTCGGCCGGACCAGCACCGGAATACGCCCGGTCGGGCCGTCGCCGACCATGCGGACGAGCACCATGCGCGCCGTGTCGATCGGCGCGGCGGAACGCACGTAGGCCGTGCGCCCTTGCGCATCGGTTACGCCTTCGAATTCGATTTCCTTGTTGTCATGGGCCGCGCTCGTGTAAAGCGCGAACGCATAGCGCGTATTCGGCAGCACCTGTTTCGTCGCGGGATCGTGCAGCACGAAATAGCAGCCGTTGGGACCCTTCCCGGCCGACGCCAGCCCGTCGGCCTGCGTGCGGTTGCACGTGTACGACGAACCGCTGTCGGCGGCGGCTTGCTGTCTAGCCTGCTGCCCGGTGCTTGCGCATCCGACCATCAGCGCGGCCACCAGCGCCACGCATGCGCCGCGCGCGAGCGCCGTCTGATCGATTTTGATTTTCATTGGAATTTCCGTTCCTGATTGTCATGGATGCCGGGCGTGATGCGCATGACGCGCAGGCACGCCGCCCTCGGCATCCGGCAGGATACGGACATCTCGGTGCGCTGTAAATTGCGCGCGCTACCCGAACCGCAGCGTTGAACGCGGGACCGGTATCGGGCCCGCTCCAGCTCGATGCGCGTCAGCCCGCGAGCTTCTTCAGCGCGTCCAGCACCGCGTCGCCCTTGAACGGCTTCACGATCCAGCCCTTCACGCCGGCCGCCTTGCCGCGCTCCTTCATCGCCGGGCTGCTTTCGGTCGTCAGCATCACGACGTTGACCGCCGTGTTCGCCAGTTCGCCGCGGATCTTCTCGACCATCGTCAAGCCGTCCATGTTCGGCATGTTCACGTCGCTGATCACGAGGCGCACGCCGGGCGTCGCCTTGAGCTTCGCGAGCCCGTCCTTGCCGTCGACGGCCGTCGCGACGTCGAGCCCGTGATTGCGCAGGAAGCCCGCGACCTCGTCGCGCACCGTGCCCGAATCGTCGACCACCAGAATCCTTGCCATGTCGTATTCCCCTTTCCTTGTTGCTGACTTCAACATTCAAAACAGTTCGAGTTCACCCGATTCGACCATCGGCCCCACGTCCTGCACCGATTCGCGGAAATCCTCCGGCGACCAGCTCAGGCTGAACACGAAACGCTGGTCGAGACAGACGGACCGCCCCGACGCGGGATCGGTCATCCGGTACTTGAAGCAGAGCTGCGGACAGTCGCCGCCGAACGAGATGAACTTCTGCTTGTGATTGACGACGAGCGGCACCTGCACCGGATGGCGCGCCAGCGCCTCGGCGTCGCCGAGATAGCGGTTCTTGAACGCCCCCCACACGAGGTTGGTCAGCTCGCCGAGCACGCTGTTCACGTCGCGGAAATCCGGCGCACGGCCGTCGTCGCGCGTGCCGCCGATCATGTCGAGCAGCGGCTGCTCGCGCGTCTGCAGCAGCATGTAGCCGCGGCACCACGCGCTTTCGAGCGCGATCAGGCTGAACACTTCGCCGAAGATGATCTGGTCGCGGACGATGCACGGCGTGTCGTGCTCGATCGTCATGCCCGGGAACAGGCTGTCGATGCGCGCCTCGGTAATCTCCGAGATGCCGCGCACGAGCGCGTTCGGGTAGTCGCGGCCGAACAGGTATTCGTCGATCGCTTGCTTGAGCGGCGTCATGTCGTCCGCGACGTAGGCCGCGCACGCCACCCGCGCAAGCGCGTCGGGCAACCCGTCGCGCGACGCGAGCGACTCGCGGCGCAGGATGATCGGCAGCTCGGGCCGCAGCGCATCGATCTGCGTCGCGATGATCGCGCTTTCGGCCGGCGAGCCGCCGTAATCCTCGGCGAGCAGGATCGCGCCGAGATCGATGTTCGAGCGCAGCACCTTCAGCAGCCGGCTGCGCCGCACGGTCAGGCAGACCAGGTTGTGCTCGTCGCAGAAACGCTTGATCGCATCGGCGTGCGCGCGGCTGTCGTCGAGCACGAGCACCTTGCTGACGGGTTGGTCTTCGGTCATGCCAAGGGTTCCTAATGGTCGGTCAGAAAAGTTCGAGCTCGCCGCCGGTGTCCACCGCGGCCGTTTCCGGCACATGGAAATCGACCCGCGCGTTCGCGCACACGCACAGCGTCGCGCCGACCCGCACGTCGCCGTCGAGCGTCAGGTCGTATGCGGCCACGTGATCGGGCGCGAGCGCGGGCAGGTAGTCGATGCTCGCGCCGCTCAGCAGGTAAGGCGTCGACATCCCGAGATCGGGAAACGGCGCGGTCAGCGCCTGGTTGATCGCGCCGCAGCACAGGTTCGCGACTTCCATGAACGCCTCGGGCAGCGGCCGCTGGCTGCCCGTGCCCGCCGTCGCACCGGCGAAATGGCGGCGCGTCGCATCGTCGTCGCTGAAGCGCAGCGCGAGCAGCAGGCGGAAATGCAGTGCCGAGATCGTCAGCACCGCGACGTGCTCGGGCACCTTCGGTTTCGATCGCGACTTCGCGTGCGCGTGATCGTGCGCATCGCCGGCCGACGGCCGGATGTCGCACGCGCCGCCGGACGCGAGCCGCGTGCGCGCCGCATCGAAAAAGATCCGCTCGAAGCCGGCCTTCGCCTGCGCGCTGATCACGCCGCCTCTCCTTCGATCCGTGTGTGCAGTTGCCCGGCCAGCGTCTCGACGGTCGCAAGCGCGGCCGTGATCATCTTGCCGCCGGCCTGGATGTCCTGAAACGTCGCGGCCGTCACGAGATCGTTGCGGTTCAGGCTGTCGCGATAGCTGTTCGACAGTTGCTGCGAACGCGCGGCCAGCCCGCGCACCTCGCTCGCGACGATCGAGAAACCGCGCCCGGCCGTGCCCGCACGTGCCGCCTCGATCGACGCGTTCAGCGACACGATCGACACATGCGCGACGATCGCCGACAGTTCCTGGTTCTTCGAGCGCATGTCCTGGTTCTGCGTGGTCAGCGAGATCATCTGCTCGTGCCAGCGCTCGAACGTGCCGGCGAGCCCGCGCAGGCGCGCGGCTTCGTCGGCGATCTTCATCGCATGCTGCGCGAGCGCGGCGCGGTCGGCCGACAGCGCCTGCAGCGCGTCGCGCTGCGTGCCGGTCGCTGACGCCTCGCGCGCCAGCGCATCCTCGAGCTGTGCCTCGCGTTGCGCCCATGCGTCCGCTGCTTCGGCATGTGCCGACGCCGCTTCTGCCGCCCTCGCGTCGGCCGCGTCGAGCGCGCTGCGCAACGCGTGCGCGTCGCGTTCCATCGCCGCGACGAGCCGCTTGCGCGTCACGCGAAACACGACCGCCGCCGCCACCGCGACGACGAAGCCGCCCGCCAGCGCGGCGGCGATCTGGGTCATCCACGCCTGCTCGATCACGCCGTCACTCCGCTGCGCCGACGTCCGCGATGCGCGTGCGCTCGTGCGCGGCGCCGTGACCGGCACCGTCCGCCGCGAAACGCGCCGGCAGCGACACGATCGTCTCGAATGCGCGATACGGCGCGCCGACGCGATCGTCGGTGAAGCGCAGCGCGATATCGCCGCCGTCGCGCTTCAGGAAGTTGCGCACCGCGTCCATGCCGACGCCGCGCCCCGACACTTCGGTCACCGCTTGCGCGGTCGAGAAGCCCGGCCGGAAGATCAGCTCGGCCACCGCGTCGTCGGACAGCATCGCTTCGTTGTCGGCATCGATCCAGCCGCGCTCGCGCGCGATGCCGCGAATCCGGTCGAGCGCGAGGCCGCGGCCGTCGTCGCCGAGCACGAACCACAGTTCGCCGCCGCCCACGCCGACCGCGATGTCGATCGTGCCGGACGCCGCCTTGCCGGCCGCGCGCCGCTCTTCGGACGACTCGATCCCGTGGTCGATCGAATTGCGCAGCAGGTGCATGAACACGTTCTTCAGCGTCGCGCCGATCTCGCTGCGCACGCGATGGCCGTGGCTGTCGATATGCACGACGGGCGCCGGCTTGCCGAGTTCGGCGGCAAGCGACGGCAGCGACTCGATCACGCCGCCGAGCGCATCGCCGATGCCCTGCGTGCCGAGCTGGCTCAGCATGCGGCGCACCGAATCGCGGGCCGCCTGCCAGTCGGCCGCGTTCGCCGGATCGGCACCGTCGAGCACGCGCAGGCTCTCGCTGATATGCGCGCGTTCGACCATCAGGTAATCCGCGCCGCCCTGCGCCGGTGCGCCGCTGCGGCCGAGCGTGACCGCGTTGATCGTCGCATAGCGGTCGACGGCCTCGCGCACGCGCGCCAGGTCGTCCATCAGCGCATCGCGGTTCCACTCGGGGCCGCCGTCCGCACGGCGCAGCGATTCGTACGCCTGCTCCGCTTCGTGGACGATGTTCGTCAGGTGCTGCAGGCTGTACGTGCGCGCATTGCCCTTGATCGTGTGCATGTTGCGGAACAGCGCCGCGACGATCGAGTGATCGGCACGCTCGTGCTGGCGGATCATCCGCTCGTTCTCGCTGAGGAAGCCCTTCGCGCTGTGCACGAAGTCGTGGAACTTGTCCTGGCTGATCGACAGAATCTCGCCGATCATCTCGAGGCGGCGCTGCTGCTCGCCGGCCTGCGCGGTCAGCTCGCGAATCTCCGTCACGTCGCGCACGCACAGCATCAGGCGCACGACCGTATCGGTCTCGTCGGTGATCGCCGACCAGCTCAGGTCGAGCCATTTCTCGCGGCCGTCCGGCATCCGCTTCGCGACTTCGTTGACGAGCAGGTGGGCGTTGAACTCGAAGTTCATGCTGTCTTCGCCGAGGCACGCGTGCACGGCGGCGTCGACCTGCGAGCGCGCGTCGGCGCCGATCGCCGAATCGTCGAACACGAGCGCCATCAGGTCGCGGCCGGCGATGTCGTTCGTCTCGAAGATGGTTTCGAGGTACGCCGAATATTCCGCATGCACGATGCCGCCTTCGACGACGGTCAGGATCCCCTGCTGCATGTTCTGCAGCATCGCCTGGATGTCCGCCGTCTTCTGCTTGAGCTGTGCGGCGTTCTCCTGGATCTTCTCGATCATCCCGTTGAACGCGACGATCGAATGGCCGATCTCGTCCATCCGGCCCACCGGCACGCGGCGCGTGAAATCCTGGCTCGTCGCGATCTCGCTCATCATCGTCTGCATCCCGATCAGCGGGCGCGTGATCTGGCGATACAGCACGAAGCCGAGCGCGGTCAGCAGCACGATCACCGTGCCGGCGACGCCCGCGATCGCGGTCGCCGTCGTCGCGAGCATCCCGTTCAGCGCGCTGATCGCGTCGTCCTTCTGGCGGTTCTTCTCGACGCGCAGCGTGTCGACGATGCTTTCGAGCTCGTCGCGATACTGCGCGACGTTCGCGAACAGGTAGGCCTGTGCCATCTCGGTCTTGCCGTCCGCCTTCATCTTCACGGTGTCGTCGATCGCCTCGAAATAGTTCGCGGCGCTGTCCTTCGCCTGCGTGACGAGGCCTTCCTGCGCGTGGCCGACCGCCGATTTCGCCTGCCCGTCGAGCGCGGCGCGCAGCGCGGCCTGCTTCGCCTTCAGCTCGTCGCGCGCCTGCGCGGCAGTGTTCGCGTCGGGCGCGTAGACGAGCGTCATCGTCGCGATCTGGATGTTCTTCACATCGGCGACGAGATCCGCCGACGCGAGCGCGCTCGGCACGATTCCCTGGGTAACCTGGCGCACCTCGGACGCGCTCTTGCGCGTCTGGTACACGGCATAGATGCCGATCGCGGACAGCGCGAAGAACGTCAGGACGACTAGCAGCGTAATGCGATGACGGATGGTCATGAGTCCAGCTCCCCGCAGCGATCCGGCTTCGATCGCCGTTTGGTCTATTGAAAGAATATGAGCGCCGAATTATCGGGGATGGTGTATGACTGTCCGATGACCGTTAATCAATCGATCATTGAGGAAATTGGAATGATTAATTGCGACGTGAAAACGCTAAAGTTTTTTGCGGGTTTGCCGTTAACCTCTGGCCGTCCACGCCAGAAAGGCTGCGGAGTTTGCAGAATCGGCGGAGTAGCGGATATTCATTGTTTTATTCGTGTTCCGCCAAATCGATTTTATTGAATAACGGTAAAACGTTTGCGCATTATCGCGCGAGTCGATTCGTTTGCGCCCCTTCATGCGGAAAATACCGGATGCGATGCGCGGGCCCGCGCCGGCCCGCGTCGTCGTTCACGGATCGAGCGCGCCGCCCGACCAGCCGGCCGACGGCCGCGAACCCGTCAGCTTCAACGCGACGTCGCCCTGCGCGATCAGCCGCTCGCGGTTGCGCGTGACGATGCGCCCGGCCTGCGGCGCGACCAGCACATGCTCGCTGCCGGGCACGCCCGGATGCGCGACGATCCGCGCGACGCGCTCGCCGGCCTCGACCGTCGCGCCGAGTTCGCGTTCGTAGACGAGCACGCCCGACACGGGCGCGATCACCGTCTCCATGTGCGCGATCGGCACGGCTTCGCCGTGCCAGTCGGGCATGCCGGGCAATTCCGCGATCACGCCGCGGCCGCGCAGGAACGCGAGCACGCCGTCGGCGTCGCGCTCGGCGAGCGCGTCCGACACGTCGGACTGCCCGCGCAGTTCGACGGTCGCGACGAGCCGGTCGCGCAGGCCGCCGTCGCGCGCCCAGTGCGCGGCGACGGCGCCTTCGAACGCGCCGTCGTCGTCCTCGTCCCACAGGATCGCGACATCGGCACCGAGCGCCGCCGCGAGGTCGCGGCCGGCCGGCCACAGGTCGCGATGCAGGTACACGTACGGCAGCGCCTCGGAATCGGTATGGAGATCGAGCACGATGTCGGCGTCGCACGCGGCGGCAAGCAGCGTGCGCTGCCACGCGGCGAATGTCGTCGCGGGCCGGCGCATCGCCGCCGATTCGTGGAAATGCCGGTTGAAATTGCGGTGCGTCGTTTCGTGGAAGCGGCCCAGCAGCCGCCCCTGCCGGAACTGCGCGAGCCCGAGCGGGTTGGCCTGCGGCACGACCGTCACCGTGCCGCGCAGCACGCCGCGATCGTGCGCCGCGCACAGTTGCGGCAGCAGTCGGTCCAGCACGAGCATGCCCGCGATCTCGTCCGCATGCACGCCGGCCTGCAGGTGCACGCGCGGCCCGTCGCCGGCCGACAGCCGCCACGCGCGGATCGCGAGCGGCTGCCAGTTGTCGCCCGGCACCTGCCAGGTCAGCATTTCGATCATCGTCTTTCCTCCTTCAGGACCGGTGCGTCATTCACGACGATTCACGACGACGAATGCGAACCAGCGCCGAGACTTGCGACGAAGGCGGCGATGCGCTCGCACGCGTCGGTCAGTCGCGCGTCGTCGACGACGAAGCCGAAGCGCACGAAGCCCGACGCGCTGTCGCCGAACGCGCTCGCGTCGAGCAGCGCGACCTGCTTCGCGCGGAACAGCCCCCACGTGAATGCATGCGCGTCCAGCCCGGTGCCGCGCACGTCGACCATCATGAACATCCCCGCCTCCGGCAGCAGGCAGCGCAGCCCCGGCACGTCGCGCAGGCGCGCGTACGCGAGATCGCGGCGGCGCCGGTAGAGTTCGCGCATGTCCGCGACGATCGCGGCCCGGTTGTCGAGCGCGGTGACGGCCGCCTGCTGGATGAAGCCCGGCAGCCCGTACAGCATGCACAGCGCGAGCCGCTCCGCATGCTCGATCAGTTCCGTCGGGCCGATTGCCCAGCCGACCCGCCAGCCCGGCATCGCATGCGATTTCGACAGGCTGCCGAGCGTCACCGTGCGCTCGGCCATCCCCGGCAGCGACGCGATGCTGACCATGTCGCGCTCGAACGTCAGCGCCGCATACACCTCGTCGGACACGACCCACAGATCGCGCTCGCATGCGAGCCGCGCGATCCGTTCGAGGTCGGTACGCGGCATCACGACGCCGGTCGGGTTGCATGGCGTCGCAAGGAAAATCGCCTTCGTGCGCGGCGTCACGGCCGCTTCGAGCGCATCGAAGTCGAGATGAAAGCCGCGCGACGCATCGACCGGCACCGGCACGAGCGTCGCGCCCGACGCACGCACGCTCGCCTCGTAGGTGAGGTACATCGGCTCCGGCACGATCACCTCGTCGCCCGCCTCGCACAGGCACATCGCCATCGCGAACAGCGCGTTCTGCGCGCCGGCCGTCACGATCACGTGCTCGGGGCCGACCGCCTGCCCCGACGCTTGCGCGTGCTCGCGCGCGATCGCCGCGCGCAGTTCGGCACGGCCGCGCACTTCGCTGTAGTGCGTGTCGCCGCCGCGCAGCGCGGCGACCGCGCGCTCGACGATCACGTCGGGCGTCGCGAAATCGGGATCGCCGACGCTCAGGATGATCGCCGGCTCGCCAGCGGCGACGGCCTGCTGCGCCGCGTAGTGAATGTCCCATGCGGTCGTGCGCTTGCCCTGCAGGCGATCGACCAGCTTCGAATAGTTCATGCGTCCTCCATCGCGCGGCGCTCGCCCGGCCGCCGCGCCGTCAGTGGGTTCATTCAGCGCGGCATGCGCACGGGCACGCGCCGCTCGAGCCGGCCGAACGCGCGCTCGATCACGAACGCGAGCGCGACATAGATCACCGCGATCGCCAGCAGCGGCTCGTAGGTCCGCAGCGTCTGCGCGCGAATGTAGTTCGCGGCGCCGAGCACGTCCATCACCGCGACCGTCGACGCGAGCGCCGTCGATTTCAGCAGCATCACGGTCTCGCCGGCCAGCGTCGGCAGCAGGATCTGGATCGCACGCGGCAGCCACACGCGGCGCGCGATCATCGACGGGCGCATCCCCATCGCGCGCGCGGCCTCGATCTCGCCCTTCGGCACGCCGCGCAGGCCCGCGCGCAGCACCTCGCCGACATACGCGCCGACGCTGATCACGAGCGCGAACGCGACATACCAGAAGCCGTCGCGCAGGAACGGCCAAAACACGCTGTCGCGCAGCGCGGGCCAGCCCGCGAACAGCGAGCCGACGCCGTAGTAGATCAGGTAGATCTGCACGAGCAGCGGCGTGCCGCGTATCACCTCGGTGAAACCCTTGCTGACGCGCGCGACGACCGGGTTCGGCGACAGTCGCGCGAACGCGACGGCGATCGCGAGCCCGAAGCCGAATACGGCCGAGATGACGAGCAGCTTGACGGTGGTCAGCACGCCGAGCAGCAGCAGCGCCCCGTAGGAGGACAGTACGCTCAGATCCATGACGTCGATCCGGTTCGATGGGAAAGTGAGTGGGAAGGCGTGCGGGAAAGCGCGGCGCGGCTCACGATGCCGGCATCCAGCGGCCGAAGCGGCGCTCGATTTCGCGGAACAGCACGCCGGACAGCGACGTGATCGCGAAATACACGGCCGCCACCATCAGGTAGTAGTGCAGGTACTCGCGCGTCGAGCCGGCCGCCTGCTTCGCGGTGTAGAGCAGCTCGCTGTAGCCGACCACGCTGATCAGCGCGCTGTCCTTCACGAGGATCAGCCACAGGTTCGCGAAGCCCGCCAGCGCGTACGGCGCCATCGCGGGCAGCGTCACGCGCCGGAACACGAGCGCCGGCCGCGCGCCGAACGCGCGGCCGGCATCGATCTGCCCGTACGGGATCGCGAGGATCGCGCCGCGGATGATCTCCGCCGCGTACGCGCCCTGCACGATGCCGAGCACGATCACCGCCGCCGCGAAACCGTTGACCGCGACCGGCCCGATGCCGATCGCCGTCATCAGCAGGTTGATCGCGTCGGTGCCCGCGTAGTAGAGCAGCAGGATCAGCAGCAGTTCGGGCACCGCGCGGCACAGCGTCGTGTAGGCTTGTGCGATCCGTTCGAGCACACGCACGCCGGACAGCTTCGCGGCGGCACCCAGCAACCCGAGCACGATGCCGACGACGAACGCGCCGAGCGAAATCTCGAGCGTCACGCCCGCGCCCTGCAGCAGCGCGACGCCCCAGCCGTCCGGGTCCATGCCCAGGTAGCGCACCCATCCCCAACCGTCCATGCCGCCTCCTCGTCCGTGCTTGCGCTCGTGTGCCGGTATTCCCGTATCCGCGCGATCAGTGCGGCCAGAGGTCGATCGGGAAATACTTCTTCGCGATCTGCGCGTACTTGCCCGACGCATGCAGTTGTTCGAGCGCCTGGTCCATCTGCTGCTTCAGCGGCGCATCGGCCTTGCGCATCCCCGCGCCGACGCCGTAGCCGAAGATCGCCGGATCCATCTTCACGCTGCCGGGGCCCTTCAGCTCGAACGTCGAGCCATCCTTCGACTTCAGGAAATCGAGGATGCCGAGCTGGTCGAGATATATCGTGTCGATCCGGCCCGCGACGAGGTCCGCGTTGCAGTCGTCCTGCGTGTTGTACAGGCGCACCGTCGCGCTCTTGCCGTACGCCATCTTGATGAACTCGGCGTTCGCGGTGGAACCCTGCACGCCGATCACCTTGCCCTTCAGGCCGTCGGGCGTCAGCGTGAGCTTCGTGTTCTTCGCGCCGACGAAGGTGCCCGGCGTCTCGTAGTACGGCCGCGAGAACGCGATCACCTTCTGGCGTTCCGGCGTGATCGACATCGAGTTGAAGATCACGTCGATCTTGTCGCTGAGCAATGCCGGGATGATGCCGTCCCACGCGACTTCCTTGATCTCGCACTTCGCCTTCATCTGGTCGCACAACGCGCGGATCAGGTCGGCCTCGAAACCGCTCCACTGCCCGGTCGGACTCTTCATCAGGAACGGCGGATACGGTTCGGCGGCGACGCCGAAGCGGAGCACGCCCGACGACGCATGCGCGGAACCGAGCGGCGCGAGCGCCGCGACGACGAGACTGAACAGGCACAGCAGACTGCGTACGACGCGTTTCATGGTCGGACTCCTTGCAGGAAAGATACGGATCGGGCGGGCCGGCCCGCGCGCTCGCGGGCGGCTCCCGTGGTTCAGTGGTGCTGCCGGTGCGCGTTGACGAACTGGCGGCAGCGTTCGCTCTGCGGCGCGTCGAAGATTTCCGCCGGCGTGCCGCTCTCCTCGACGCGCCCCTGGTGCAGGAACAGCACCTTGTTCGACACGTCGCGCGCGAACGCCATCTCGTGCGTGACGAGAATCATCGTGCGGCCTTCGCACGCGAGATCGCGGATCACCTTCAGCACTTCGCCGACGCGCTCGGGATCGAGCGCGGAAGTCGGCTCGTCGAACAGCATGACTTTCGGCCGCATCGCCAGCGCACGCGCGATCGCGACGCGCTGTTGCTGGCCGCCGGACAGGAAGGCCGGATAGACGTTGCGCTTGTCGGCCAGGCCGACGCGTTCGAGCAGTTGCTCGGCGCGCGCGATCGCTTCGGCGCGCGGTTCGCGCAGCACGTGCACGGGCATCTCGATCACGTTCTCGAGCACCGTGCGGTGCGCCCACAGGTTGAAGCTCTGGAACACCATGCCGAGCCGCGTGCGGATCCGCTCGACCTGGCGCGGATCGGTCGGCACCGTGCGCCCCTTGCGGTCGACCTTCAGCCCGATCTCCTCGCCGTCGACGACGATGCGCCCCCGGGTCGGCGTCTCGAGCAGGTTGATGCAGCGTAGCAGCGTGCTCTTGCCCGATCCGCTCGCGCCGATCAGCGAGATCACCTCGCCTTCGTGCGCGCTCAGCGACACGCCCTTCAACACTTCCAGTTCGCCGAACCGCTTGTGCAGATCTTCCACCTGCACGCGTTCCTCGACGTTCGCTTTCACGCTCTCCACCCGCGCCAACATGCTGTCTCCTGTGTCGAATTCTCACGCCCGTCCCGCGCGGGATCGCGGCGTCTTGTTGAATGGCCGACCAACCTCATGCGGAGTCGAGTATAGGCTCTGTTGAACAGTGGTTCAACAGTTTTAAAAAAATCCGGAGCAAGGGTTTTCGCGGGTTTCGCGACGCTTTCACTACCGTAATTGAACAAGCGTCCGGCACTCCCCTATAATCGGTTCCATGACGATTCCGTAAGGTCAACACGTGAAAAAGACTCCTGGCACGGCACCGGTTCAGGCACGCAGCCGCGGCATCAGAGAAACACCCGCGGTACGTCAGCAATCGATCATCGACGCGACGATGCGCTGTATCGCGCGCTACAGCTATTCCGAGACCACGATCGACCGCATCTGCGCGGAAGCGAAGGTATCGCGCGGGCTGATCAATCATCATTTCCAGTCGAAAGACGAACTGATGGCGCAGACCTACAAGCGGCTCGCGACCGACCTGCTCGACGTGTCGCGCGCGGCCGCCGCGAACGCGACAGGCCCCGAGGAAAAGCTCGATGCGATCATCAAGGTGTGTTTCGCCGCGCCGGTGTTCGCGCCGAAGAACGTGAAGGTATGGCTCGGCTTCTGGAGCGTCGCGCACAGCGACCCGGTGATCCGCAAGGCGCACAAGGAGTTGTACAGCGGCTACCGGCAAGCGTTGAAGAAGCTGTTCGACCAGATCGCGGAAGTGCGCGGCAGCACCGTCGACAGCGATCTCGCCGCACTGACGCTGACGGCCGTGATCGACGGCTTCTGGCTGGAGCTGGCGCGCGACCCGACGTCGTTCACCGCGGAAGACGCGCTGACGAGCTGCCTGCGCGTCGTCGATACGTTCCTCCCGCCGCCGAAGACGGCCCGCAAGCGGGCATAACGGGCATAACGCGCGCAAGCGCCGCCGGGCAACCGGCGGCAGGAACGACGGCCTCGCACCGCGAGGCCGTTCGCGCTTTCAGGCCGCGCGGATCTCGATCAGGTACGGCGCGTCGTGGGCAGCCGCTTCGCTCAGCGCACCGGCCAGCGATGTCCCCTCTTCGACCCGCTGCGCGCCCCATCCGTACGCGCGCGCGATCGCGACGAAATCCGGCGTGTGCAGATCCACGCCGACCGGCTCGACGCCGCCGTCGACCATCGCGCGCTTGATCTCCCCGTACCCGCCGTTGTTCAGCAGCACGACGATCACGCGCGCGCGATGCTCCACCGCGGTGCCGAGCTCCGCGAGCGTGTACTGGAACCCGCCGTCGCCGGCCACGCAGACGACCGGACGCGACGCGTCGCCGATGCTCGCGCCCACGGCGGCCGGCAGCCCGTAGCCGAGCGAGCCGAATCCCACCGACGCGTTGAACCAGCTGCGCGGGCGCGGCGCCGCGAAACCGACGTTGCCCGCGTAGACGATGCGCGTCGAATCGCCGACGATCGCCGCATCGGGCAACGCGTCGCGCACGCTGTCGAGCAGCGCGAGGTCGCGCCGCATCTCGTCGTTCAGTTCCTGCTGCGCCGCCGCGCGGCACCTCGCCGCGCGTTCGATGCCGTCGCCGTCCGTGCGCGCGGGCGCATCGGCCGGCCAGATGCGCCGGAGTGCGCGCACGGTTTCGCCGACGTCGCCGAGCAGCGGCAGCGCGGGCACCGCGTTGCGGCACAACTGCTGCGGATCGATGTCGATCCGCACAAGCGGCGCGGGCATCGCGAAGCTGCGCGTCGCGTACAGATCGTAGTCGGTCGGCCCCAACTCGGTGCCGAGCGCAACGATCAGGTCGCTGTCGCGCATCAGCGCGCGCACCGCGTCGCTCGACGCCGACCACGCGATGCCGAGCGGATGCGCGGGCGGCAGCACACCGCGCCCGTTGATCGTCATCACGACCGGCGCGTCGAGCGTTTCCGCGAGCCAGCGCACGTCGTCGGCCGCGTCGAGCGCGCCGCCGCCCGCGAGGATCAGCGGCGCGCGCGCGGCAACCGCCTTCGCGCGGAATGCGTCGATGCCGTGGGCCGACGCGGGGCCCGGCGCGATGCGCGGCGGCGCGGCCGGCACGGGCGGCAATGCAGCGGCCGGCGCCGCGAGCACGTCGAGGGGAATCTGGATATGCACGGGGCGCGGGCGGCCGCCCGAAAACACCGCGAATGCGCGCGCGATCGCCTGCGGCAGCGCGTCGGCGCGCGGCACCGTGTAGCTGAACGTGGCGACGTTTTCCGCGAATGCATGCTGGTCCGGCAATTCGTGCAGATGGCCGTTGCCCGAACCGATGTCGCCGGACGCGTTGACGCTCGAGATGACCAGCATCGGAATCGAATCCGCATAGGCCTGCGCCATCGACGTCGCGATGTTGGTCATGCCGGGCCCGGTGATCACGAAACACACGCCGGGCTTGCCGGTCGCGCGCGCATAGCCGTCCGCCATGAAGCCGAGGCCCTGCTCGTGGCGCGCGCTCACGTGACGCAGCGCGCTGCCGGCCAGGCCGCGGTACAGCTCGATCGTATGCACGCCGGGAATGCCGAACACCGTATCGACGCCGTAGGCGGCGAGCAGGTCGACGAGGTACATGCCTACTGTTTTCATAAGGGTTCCATGGTTCAGGACAGGTTTCAGGATCGTACGCCGGCCGCTGCCGTCAATGCGCGAGCCCCGGCAACAGTTCGCGGACACCCTGCGCGAGCATCTGGAACGCGATCGCGGTCAGCACGATGCCGGACAAGCGCTCGACCAGCGTCCGACCGATCTCGCCGAGCCGGCGGCACCACGACGCCGAGCACGCATACGTGAGCCCGATCACGCAGGCATGCAGCACGCAGGCGGCGCTCAATGCCAGCAGGTCGGCCGGCGTATGGAAGCGCGTCGCGGTCGTGATCACGAGCGACATCACCGCGCTGCCGATCGACAGCGGGAAGATCAGCGGCACCGCGATGTAGTTGCGCCATTGCGCATACTCGAGCCGCGTGTCGCCGCCGCTGCGCTCGTCGTTCGCCGTCCCGCGCATCATCGGGATCGACCACAGGCACAGCACGAGGCCGCCCGTCAGCGTCAATGCGCCGAGCGTCAGGCCGAGCATGCGCAGCAGGAACTGCCCGCCCCATACCGCGCCGACCATCAGCGTCGCGATCCACGCGAACAGCCTGAACGCGATCTGCCGCTGCGTTGTGTCCGGGAAATGCCCGGTGACCGCCGCGTACATCGGGATCGCGACGGGCGGACAGAACAGCGTCAGCAGGCCCGTCAGGAACAGCAGCACGTCGCTCGACGTCAGGGTCATCGTTCGCACTCGGATGCGGTCGGGTGGATGAGAGGCGCAATGGCATCGCGATTGCGGTTCGCCGTCAGCCGAGTTCGGCGTGGAGTTCGGGGACCGTCGAGAACAGGTCGCCGACGAGGCCGTAGTCGGCCACGCTGAAGATCGGCGCTTCCGGATCCTTGTTGATCGCGACGATCACCTTCGAATCCTTCATGCCGGCGAGATGCTGGATCGCACCCGAGATGCCGACCGCGATGTAAAGCTGCGGCGCGACGATCTTGCCGGTCTGGCCGACCTGGTAATCGTTCGGCACGTAGCCGGCGTCGACTGCCGCGCGCGATGCGCCCAGTGCGGCCGACAGCTTGTCGGCCAGCGGCTCCAGCACCTTCGTATAGTTCTCGCCGCTGCCCAGACCGCGGCCGCCCGACACGATGATGTTCGCGCTGGTGAGTTCCGGACGGTCCAGCTTCGTCACTTCACGGCTCACGAACCGCGACACGCCGGCATCGGCCGCTGCTTCGATCTTCTCGATCGCTGCGCTGCCGCCTTCGGCCGCAACCGGATCGAAACCCGTCGCACGCACCGTGACGACCTTGACCGGGTCGCTCGACTGCACCGTCGCGATTGCGTTGCCGGCGTAGATCGGGCGCTCGAACGTATCAGCCGAAACAACCGCCGTGATCTCGGAGATCTGTGCGACATCCAGCTTCGCGGCGATACGCGGCGCGATGTTCTTGCCGTAGGCCGTCGCCGGCGCGAGGATGTGCGAGTAATCCTTCGCGATGTTCATTACCGTCGCTTCGATGTTCTCGGCCAGGCCTTCGGCCAGTTGCGGCGCGTCGGCCAGCAGCACCTTCGCAACACCCGCGATCTTTGCTGCTGTGTCTGCAGCCGCTTGCGCGTTGTGGCCCGCGATCAGCACGTGAATGTCACCACCGACGAACTTGCCAATCTCGGCCGCCGCTGCAATCGTGTTCAGCGTCGCCGCCTTGATCGACGCGTTGCCCCCCAAGGGGGCTTCCTTCGGGGCGTCGTACTCTGCAATTACCAGAATCGTCATTTCTTTGCGCTCCCTCTTACAGCACCTTGGCTTCGGTCTTCAGCCTCTCGACCAGCGTCTTCACGTCCGGCACCTTCACGCCGGCTGCGCGCTTCGGCGGCTCGACCACCTTCAGCGTCTTCAGACGCGGCGTCACATCCACGCCCAGGTCTTCCGGCTTCACGATTTCCAGCGGCTTCTTCTTCGCCTTCATGATGTTCGGCAGCGTCACGTAGCGCGGCTCGTTCAGGCGCAGGTCCGTGGTGACCGCGGCAGGCAGTTGAAGCGACAGCGTTTCCGCGCCGCCGTCGACTTCGCGCGCAACCGTCGCGCGGCCGTCGGCGATCACCACCTTCGACGCGAACGTCGCTTGCGGCAGGCCTGCCAGCGCGGCCAGCATCTGGCCCGTCTGGTTCGAATCGTCGTCGATCGCCTGCTTGCCGAGGATCACGAGCGAAGGCTGCTCCCGGTCGACCAGCGCCTTCAGGATCTTCGCGACGGCCAGCGGCTCGACGCTGTCGTTCGACTCGACGAGGATTGCTCGATCCGCGCCGATCGCCAACGTCGTGCGCAGCGTTTCCTGCGCCTGCGTGACGCCCACCGACACGGCGATCACTTCGGTCGCGACGCCCGCTTCCTTCAGGCGCACGGCTTCCTCAACGGCGATTTCGTCGAACGGGTTCATCGACATCTTCACGTTCGCGATGTCGACACCCGTGTTGTCCGACTTCACGCGGACCTTCACGTTGTAATCGACCACCCGCTTCACTGCCACCAGTACCTTGATGCTCATTCATCCCCCGGAATCGAATCGTTCAGTCCTGCGCGGCTTCCTGCGGCGCACGTTCGCGTGGCCGCATGTCGCCGTCGAAATCGTCGAGCGTCGGAAACGCCATCGGCTCGAGCCGGTCGAGCTGCGCCAGGTAGGCGTCGTACCGTTCGAGCACGGCCGCGCGCTCGGCGTCGCCGATATACGGCACGTGATAGCCGACGAACGACGGCAGCACGTCGAAACCCGCATAGCCGAGCGTGCCGCGCAGCACGTGGCGCAGCATCAGGTCCATCTCGCCGTGCACGCCGTCCGCGCCGAACATGTAGTCGCGGCCGCCGCACGTATAGGCGAGCAGCGCGCGCTTGCCGCGCATCCCGCCGCGATCGTAGAAGCGCGCGCCGCCGTATACCTTGCCCGACACGAGCACGCGGTCGACCCAGCCCTTCATGATCGCCGGCATCGAGCACCAGAACAGCGGGAAACTCAGGATCAGCAGATCGCACGCGACCAGCTTGTCGAGTTCGGCGGCGATGTCGGGCGCGATCGCGTGCGCGGCGACGTTTTCGCGCTGCTCCAGCGCATAGACGAGATAGTCCGGATTCTTCCGCACGCCGAAATCGGCCGCGCTCGCGACCGGGTTCCACTGCATTGCGTACAGGTCGGACACCGTCACGGTATGCCCCTGCGCTTCGAGCGTGCTCACCGCGCGGTGCAGCATCGACGTCGTGAACGACTGCGGTTCGGGATGGGCGTGAACGATCAGGACTTTCATGGTGCTTTTTTTCTCCGCAACATAACGTTGAAATCAGACGGACCCGGCCGCGCGCCTGCGCAGCAGCGACAGGCCGATCGCGACACAGGTGGCGGCCAGCAACAGCGTGGAGACCGACGCGATCGCCGGATCGACGTTCTCGCGCATCCCGTCCCACATGCGGCGCGGCAGCGTGTAGACGCCCCGGCTCGAAATGAACAGCGTGACGACCAGTTCGTCCCACGACAGGATGAACGCGAACACGGCCGCCGACAGCACGCCGGGCCGGATCGACGGCAGGATCACGTAGCGCAGCGTCTGCGACAGGTTCGCGCCGAGGCTGCGCGACGCCTGCTCGATCCGCAGGCCGACCGTCGCGAGCGATGCGGATACCGCGACGACCACGTAAGGCACCGACAGCACGACATGCGACAGGATCACCGCCGGATAGCTGTCGAGCATCCCGAGCTCGCCCCACAGCCGGTAGAACGCGAGCGCCGACACGATCGGCGGCACGATCAGCGGAAACAGGATCACGCCGCGCACGAGCTCGCCGCGCCGCGATGCGACCTTCCACAAGCCGATCGCACACAAGGTGCCGAGCGTCACCGAGAGCGCCGACGAAACGAGCGCGATCAGCCCGCTCTGCAGGAAGCTCGACACCCAGCCGTCGTCATCGAGCAGCACGCGGTAGTGCCGCAGCGACAGCGCGCCGTCCGGCATCGACAGGTAGTCGCTCGGCGTCAGCGACACGGGCACCGACACGAGCAGCGGCAGCATCAGGAACAGGATCGCGGCCCATGCGATGCAGATCACCAGCGCGCGTCCGGCCGTCAGTCTGGTCTTCATCTTCGATTCCTCCGGTCGGATTCAGCGCGCGCCGAACAGCTCGCGCAGGTCGACGAAACGCGCGAGCAGCGCGAGCGCGGCCAGGATCGACGCGAGCAGCAGCGACGCGAGCGCCGCCCCGCTGCCCCAGTTCATGAGCTGCAGGATCTGCGTGCTGATGTATTCGGCGATCATCACCGTGCGGCCGCCGCCGAGAATCACCGGCGTCACGTAGAAGCCGAGCGAGAAGATGAACACGAGGATCGCCGCGCCGACGATGCCCGGCCGCGTCTGCGGGAAATACACCTTGCGGAACGTGACGAGCGCGCCCGCGCCGAGCCCCTGCGACGCGCGCGCGAGCTGCGGGTCGATGCCTTTCATGTTCGCGTATAGCGGCAGCACCGCATACGGGATCATGAAGTGGATCATCCCGATCACGACGCCGATCTCGTTGCGCATCAGCGGCAGCGGCGCGTCGATCAGCCCGATGCGCATCAGCAGCGTGTTGACGAGCCCCTGCTCGCCGAGCAGGAACAGCCACGAGAACGCGCGCACCAGCACCGACGCCCAGAACGGCACGAGCAGCCCGAACATCAGCGCCATCCGCTGGCGCGGCCCGACGTGCGCCATCGCATACGCGATCGCGTAGCCGAGCGCGACCGAGCACACGGTCGTGACCGCGCACACGCGCAGCGTCGTCCACAGCACGCGGTGCACGCCGTGGTTTTCCAGCAGCCGCGCGTAGTTGTGCAGGCCGGGTTCCGGTACCGCGAAGCCGAGCCACAGCACGCGCACGAGCGGATACACGTACAGCACGATCAGCACCGCGAGCAGCGGCACGACGAGCAGCCAGTAGCGGTCGGCTTTCGCGCGGCCGAGCGGGGCGGCGCCCGCGACAGGGGAAGACAGGGTATTCATCGCGTCACGCTCACGAGGCCGCGGCTTAGGACGACATCAGGTCGGTGTACTGCGCGAGCGTCGCTTCGTAATGCTGCGCCCACCACTCGGGATTCACCTTGCACTGCTTCGCCCAGTTCTCGGGCGTGCCGGGATTGTCCGCGCGCAGCGCCTGCGGCACGGCGGCCGTCGCGGCCGGCGTCACCGGCCCGTTGCCGAGCAGCGACAGCAGGCGCACCTGCGGCTCGACGCCCTGCACGAACTTGATGAACTGCCAGACGGCGTCGCCCGACGGATTGTTCTTCGGCACGCCCCACACGTCGCACGACGCGAGCCCCTGCTCCCACGTATAGCGGAACCGCCCGCTGCTTTCGCGCTGCAGCACGTTCGCGCGCGTATGCCAGATACACGCCATGCTGACTTCGCCGTTGCGCAGCAGTTGCAGGCTGTCCGCACCGGAATCCCACAGCAGCAGGTTCGAGCGCAGTTCCTTGAGCTTCTTCAGCGCGCGCGGCACGTCGATCGGGTAGACCTTGTCCTTGTCGACGCCGTCGGCCATCAGCGCGGCCTCGAGCGCGCCGCCCATCCACTTCCACAGCCCGCGCTTGCCCGGAAACTTGCCGACGTTCCAGAAATCGGCCCAGTTCCTCGGCGGATTCGCGCCGAACTTGCGCGCGTCGTAGACGAGCACGTAGCTCAGCAGGTACGACGGCACGCCGAAATCCGATGCGAGCCCCGGCAACGCATTGCGGCCGACGACCGAATATTCGATCGGCCGCAGGAACCCCTGCTTGCCGAGCTTGATCGCCGCAAAGCCGTCGAGATCCATCACGTCCCAGATCACGTTCCTGTTCTCGACCATCGCCTTGATCTTGCCGTCCTCCGGCGACGAGTCGTAGCCCATCCTGATCCCGCTCGCCTTCGTGAACGGGTCCATGTAAGCGGAGCGGAACGCGGAGCGCGCCTCGCCGCCCCACGCGCTGAGCACGATCTCCTTCGGATTCGCGGCCAGCGCATCCTTCGCGCCCGCCGCCAGTAGCGTCGGCGCGAGGCCGGCGGCCGCGCACAGCCGGAGGAAGTCGCGGCGGCGCTGCGATGTCGCGGTTTGAAGCTCGCGCGCTTGGTCGAGCAGGTCCTGCAGACAGCGGTTCGTCATGGTGTCTCCTCCAGGCTGGACAGCGCCCGCACGCGTCTCGTCGTTTCCGGGCACCGGTGAATCGGCCGGCGACGACGGCGCTCGCCGCGTCGCGCGGGATGCATCGTGCGCCGCGTCAGTCCGACGCGATCCGGCACGTGGCGTCGCGCTCCCACTGCACGAACACGTCCATGCCGGTGCGCGGCGACGCGAGCCCGCGCCATGCGGGCACGTCGGCGGTCACGCAGCCGAGCGCCGCGGTCTCGATCTCGAAGCGGTACGACGAACCGAAATAGCTCCAGTGGCGAATCCGGCCGGCCACTTCGTTGTGCGCGCCGCCGCACGATGCCGCCGACACGCCGACCTTCTCCGGCCGCAGCGCGAACAGCAGCGTGTCGTCCGGCCGCGCGCCGCACGCGGGCGCGACGAAACGCGCATCGCCGACGCGATAGTGCGTCGCCGCGGCATCGCCGCCGAGCGCGACACCTTCGATGAAGTTGCTCTTGCCGAGGAAATCGGCGACGAAGCGGTTGGCCGGTTGTTCGTACAGCCCGTCAGGCGTACCGATCTGTTCGAGCCGGCCGTCGCGCATGATCGCGATACGGTCCGACATCGACAGCGCTTCCTCCTGGTCGTGCGTGACGAACAGGAACGTCGCGCCGAGCCGCTCGTGCAGTGCCTTGAGTTCGACCTGCACCTCGCCGCGCAGCTTGCGGTCGAGCGCGCCGAGCGGCTCGTCGAGCAGTACGAGATCGGGATCGAACACCAGCGCGCGCGCGATCGCGACGCGCTGCTGCTGGCCGCCGGACAACTGGCGCGGCAAACGGCTCGCGAGATGGCCGAGCCGCACCAGATCGAGCGCGGCCTTCACGCGCTTCACCGCGTCGGGCCCCTTCTGCTTGCGCACCATCAGCGGATACGCGACGTTCTGCTCGACCGTCATGTGCGGAAACAGCGCATAACCCTGGAACACCATCCCGAAATTGCGCTTCTCGGGCGGCAACGCGACGATGCTGCGGCCGCCGACGCGCAGGTCGCCGGTGCTCGGGTGCTCGAACCCCGCGACGATCGTCAGCAGCGTCGTCTTGCCGGAACCCGACGGCCCGAGGATCGTCAGGAATTCGCCGTGCGGAATGTCGAGCGTCGTTTCCCGCAGCGCATGCACGCTGCCGTAGCGCTTCGACACGCGGTCGATCTGCAGGCCCGCGCCGCTCGCCGTGCGCCCCGCCGGTTCCGCACGAACCGCATGCGCACCGGGCCTGCCCTCCTCCACACCTGCCGACGTCTCCATCACCGCGCTCATCGTGTGTCTCCTGTCGACTCACAATTGGGTTGAACGTTCATTTAACAGAACTTATACTATGCCGAAATGCGGTTCGCAAGTAGCGGCGACCCTTGCCGGCTCTGACACAACACGACACCCAACACCAAGGAGACAGTGATCAGCATGCGCATCGAGGACATCCGAATCGAACGGCACGACGGCGTCGTGACCCTTCGCCTGAACCGCCCGGCGAAGCGCAATTCGCTCGCGCGGCCGCATCTCGACTTTCTTCGCGACACGCTCGACGCGCTCGCGAACGACCCGGCCGTGCGCTGCCTCGTGCTGACCGGCACGGGCAGCGCGTTCTGCGCGGGCGCGGACGTCGACGAATGGGCCGAGGCCGAGCGCAACGGCGAACTCGACACCTACGGGTGGAGCGAGCGCGCGCACCGGTTCGTGCAAGCGCTGGCGGCCTTTCCGCGCCCCACCGTCGCGGCGCTGAACGGCTCGACGGTCGGCGCGGGCACCGACATCGGCTTCGCCTGCGACTTCCGCATCGCGAGCACGGCCGCGACGCTGCGCTGCGGCTATACGGGAATGGGCTACAGCCCCGACATGGGCGGAAGCTGGTTCCTGCCGCGTCTCGCGCGGCCCGACGTCGTGCGCCGCTTCATCTTCCTGAACGAACGCTGGAGCGCGCAGGACGCGCTCGCGGCCGGCCTCGTGTCCGAAGTCGTCGACGCCGACGCGTTCGCGCAGCACGTCGCCGCCTTCGCCGCGCGTCTCGCGCAAGGGCCGAGCGTCGCGTTCGGGCATGCCAAGGCGCTGCTCGCGCAGTCGCTCACGCACACCCTCGCCGAGCAGTTGTGCGGCGAGCTGGCAGCCTGCGTCGCTTGCGGTCACAGCGAGGATGGCAAGGAAGCACTTCGCGCGTCGGTCGAGGGGCGCGCACCTCATTTTGTCGGGAGATGATTCATGGATTTTTCGCTGACCCATGAGCAGGAAATGCTGGTGTCGTCGCTGCGTCAGTTCGTCGAAAAGGAACTGCAGCCCCATGAATTCGCGGTCGACCGCGCGGACGACGTGCCGCCCGAACTCGCCGATTCGATCCGCCGCAAGGCGATCGAGCTCGGCTTCTACGCGTTCAACATGCCCGAAAGCGCCGGCGGCCCGGGCCTCGACTACGTGACGCAGGCACTCGTCGAGCGCGAGCTCGGTCGCACGAGCTGGGCGCTGCACGTGTTCGTCGCGCGGCCGAGCAAGATCCTGATGGCGTGCAAGGGCGACCAGATCGAGCGCTACCTGAAACCGGCCGTGCGCGGCGAGCGCGTGGACTGCTTCGCGCTGACCGAGCCGGGCGCCGGTTCCGACGCGATGGGCATCCGCACGCGCGCGGTGCGCGACGGCGACGACTACGTGATCAACGGCAGCAAGCACTTCATCAGCCACGCGGATACGGCCGATTTCGTGATCCTGTTCGCCGTCACCGGCGAGGAGGAGGTGCGCGGCCAGAAGCGCAAGCGCGTGACCTGCTTCCTGATCGACAAGGACACGCCGGGGATGACCGTGCGGCGCGGCCCGCACTGCACGAGCCTGCGCGGCTACCACCAGTCGGAGATCTTCCTGACCGACTGCCGCGTCAGCACCGCGCAGATCCTCGGCGAAGAACATCGCGGCTTCGATCTCGCGAACGACTGGCTGACCGCGGGCCGCGTGATGGTCGCGGCCAACAACATCGGCCGCGCGCAGCGCGCGTTCGAGATGGCCGCCGAATGGGCGGCGACGCGCCAGCAGTTCGGCAAGCGCATCGGCGAATTCCAGGGCACGTCGTTCAAGCTCGCCGACATGCAGACCGAGATCCGCGCGGCGGAACTCGTCACGCTGTACACCGCGCAGAAGCTCGACCTGGGCACGATGACCGACGGCGACGCCGCGCTCGCGAAGCTGCTGGCGACCGAAACGCTCGGCCGCGTGACCGATCACGCGGTGCAGATCTACGGCGGCATGGGGCTGATGGACGAACTGCCGATCGAGCGCTTCTGGCGCGATGCGCGCATCGAGCGCATCTGGGAAGGCACGTCCGAGATCCAGCGGCATATCCTGTCCAAGGAAATCCTCCGACGCTACAGCTGACGCGAACCGCCGCGCCGGCACGTCCGGCGCGACTTCCGAAAGGACTTTTCATGACCTCCTCTCCCGCAGTCAGGGATCGCCGCGCCGCCGCCGCGGCCAACCTGCGCCGGCTGCTCAAGCCGGCCAGCATCGCGTTCGTCGGCGGACGCGGCATCGCGGGCGCCGTGCAGCGCTGTCGCGACTACGGTTATGCCGGCGACATCCGGCTCGTCAACCCGCACCATGCCGAGATCGACGGCGTGCGCTGCCATGCGAGCGTCGCCGACCTGCCCGCCGCGCCCGATGCCGTATTCGTCGCAGTGCCCGCGCGGCAGGCGATCGACGTCGTGCGCGCGCTCGCCGAACGCGGCGCGGGCGGCGCGATCGTCTACGCATCGGGTTTCTCCGAGACCGGCGCCGACGGCGCCGCGCTGCAGCAGGCGCTCGTCGACGCGGCCGGCGACATGGCCGTGCTCGGGCCGAACTGCTACGGGCTGATCAACGGCCTGAACGGCAGCGCGCTGTGGCCTGTCGCGCACGGCGCGCCGCGCGTCGAATCGGGTGTCGCCGTGATCACGCAGAGCGGCAACCTCGCGTACAACCTGTCGATGAGCGCACGCTCGGTGCCGTTCGCGTACCTCGCGAGCGTCGGCAACCAGGCCTCGGTCGACGTCGCGCGCCTCGTCGACGCGTTCGTCGACGATCCGCGCATCCGCGCGATCGGCGTGCATCTCGAAGGCCTGAAGGACGTGCGCGCGTTCAGCGAGGCCGCCGCACGCGCGCTCGCGCGCGGCGTGCCGATCGTCGCGCTGAAGAGCGGCACGTCGACGCTCGGCGCGCAGCTCGCGATGAGCCACACGAGTTCGCTCGCGGGCTCGGACGCGCTGTACGACGCGCTGTTCCGGCGGCTCGGCGTGATCCGCGCGAAGGATCCGGTCGGCCTCGTCGAGACGCTGAAGCTGCTCGCGATCGCCGGCGTGCCCGAGCGCCGCACGCTGGCCGCGCTCGCGACGTCCGGCGGCGACGCGGGGCTCGTGGCCGACCTCGGCGAAGCGCGCGGCATCGCGTTCCCGCCCGTCGGCGACGCGGGCCGCGACGCGCTCGGCCACGTCCTGCCCGCCTACGCGACCATCGCGAACCCGCTCGACTTCACGACGACGCCGTGGGGCGACCCCGACAAGATGCGCGCATGCTGCGACGCGCTGCTGGCCGATCGCCCGGGCGCGGCCGCGATGATCCTCGACTATCCGCAGGAAGCGACCGGCGAACGGCCGCTGTGCGACATCGCGGCCGACGCGTTCGCGGCGTCCGCGCGCCAGCACGGCTTGGTCGGCGCGGTCATCTCGGTGTTTCCCGACCTGACGCCGCCGGATCACGCGGCGCGCATGGCCGCAGCCGGCATCGCGCCGCTGCAGGGGCTCGCCGACGGGATCGACGCGATCGGCGCGGCCATGACCTACGGCGACACGCGCCGCCGCCTGCTCGATGCCGATGCGCTGAACGCGCTGCCCGTGTTGCGGGCCGGCCATGGCGGCGACCGCGCCGCCACGCTGCACGACGAATGGGCGAGCAAGCGGATGCTGGCCGCGCACGGGCTCGACGTGCCGCCGGCCGAATGCGTCGCACCCGCCGACGCGCCGGCCGCCGCGCAGCGGCTCGGCTTTCCGGTCTGCGTGAAGGTCGTCAGCGATCGCCTGCCGCACAAGACCGAGGCCGGTGCGGTCGCGCTGAAGCTCGCGTCGCCCGAGGCCGTCGCCGCCGCGGTCGGGCGGATGACCGAGCAAGTCGCGCGTTATGCGCCCGACGTGCGCGTCGAGCGCATCCTCGTCGAGAAGATGGCCGACGCGCCGTTGCTCGAACTGATCGTCGGCGTGAAGCGCGAGCCGAACTTCGGACTCGCGCTCGTGCTCGGCGCCGGCGGCGTGCTGGTCGAGCTGATCCGCGACACCGCGACGCTGCTGCTGCCCGTACGGGAAAGCGACGTGCGCGATGCACTGCTCGGGTTGAAGCTCGGGCCGCTGCTGACCGGCTATCGCGGGCGGCCGAAGGCCGATCTCGACGCCGTCGTCGCGAACGTGATGGCGATCGCGCGCTTCGCGCAAGCGCACGCGGATACGCTCGTCGAGCTCGACGTCAACCCGCTGCTCGCGATGGAACACGGCGCGGTGGCGGTCGATGCGCTGGTGAGACTCGACACCTGAGACATCGGGCATGAAGCGCACCGGCCCGCTCGCGCATTGCGCGGGCGGGCCGGATGCCGCCGCGCGGCGCGGCGCTCAAATCACCTCCCCGGGATTCATCAGCGCGAGCGGATCGAACGCGCGCTTGCGCCGGTGTATCGCGGCGATCTCCACATCGCTGCGCGAGCAGCGACGCCGCCGCCGTTCCGGATGAATCGTGGAAAGCCGACAGGGCCGGCCATCGCCGGCCCATGAAGCAAAACAACTCAGAAGTTATGCCGCATGCCGACGCGTGCGGCGGCCTGCGTGCGGCTCGTCGACGGCGCGAAGCTGTAGCCGATCACCGCGTCGACGCCGTTCGACGCGCGCATCCAGTCGACGGCCGCATACACGTCGGTGCGCTTCGACAGCGCGTAGTGCGCACCCAGCGCAACCTCGTGCCAGTGATGACCTTCGAACGTCGTGTACTGGTAGCCCGCGACGAGCGACAGCGGCGCGGCCGCCTGGTACAAGCCGCCCGCCTCGTACACGCGCATCGTCGACGATTGCCCGTAGCCCTTGAACGTCGTGTTGCTGAAGTCGGCGCTGAGCGTCAGCTTGCCGAGCACGTACGATGCGCCGATCCCGAAGATCGACTGCGAATTGATCGCGAACGGTGTCGAGTCGTGCAGATCGGTGACGGCGCCCGTCGCCGGATCGACGGTCGCGACCGTCTGCCCGAGCATCGTCGTCACGCCCATCTGCGCGTACGGATCGAGCGCCGCGAGCCCGCGCGGCGAATTGAGCCGCGTATAGTTGCCGCCCGCCGAGAAATCGCCGTGCGTGTAGGTCGCGCCGACGCTCCACGCGCTGCCGTCGTGGAAACTGCCCGCGTCGTTGCTGAACGAATACATGCCGCCGACCACGAGCCCGTGGAAGCTGTTGCTGACGAACTTCACCGCGTTCTGCAGGCGGTCGCCGCTCTGGCGGTCGAAATCGCCGAGATGCACGCCATAGCCGCTGCCGAACGCGCTGACGTTGAACGCCGCCGTGAAGTCGTACGCGAAGTCGTACTGGTTGCCGAACGTCAGCGTGCCCCAGTCGTTGCCGAGCCCCACGTAGGCCTGGCGCCCGAACATCGCGCCGCCCTGGTTCAGCTTGCCCGTGCCGAGCCGGAAGCCGTTCTCGAGCTTGAACACGGCCTTGTTGCCGCCGCCGAGATCCTCGGTGCCCATCAGGCCGACGCGGTTGCCGTACGACACGCCGTCGTCGAACAGGTACGCATGCGCGCCGCCCGCATTGTTCACATAGGTGATGCCGCCGTCGATGATCCCGTACAGCGAGACGCTGCTCTGCGCGTGCGCATAGCCGTGGACCATCACCGACATCATGCCGGCCAGCAGGAAGCGTTTCTTCATTTCCGGTGTCTCCAGTTTCCGCGCGACGCGGATCGATTGTCGTTGTTCGAGAAAGACCGCTCGCCTGCTTCGCTTCGGCATCGCGGCGCTGGCGAGTATAGGTTTCGTTGAATGAATGTTCAATCGATTGATGGTGCAACCGGCACCGGTGTTTACACGCATCGGCAACTTCTTTATTGAAAAAACGTTCAACCCGTAATAACATCGACCGTCAGCCCCGCGGACGACGTGCGGGCCCGTTCCGAACCTCGGGAGTGCACCGGATGACGAACCACCTCAGCCCCGCCGCCGAGCCGCGCCTGCGCTCGGCCTACGAAGGACAGAAGTCGCGCCCGTACGACCCGCGCGCGCCGATCGCGACGCCGCTCGAACTGCACCGCTGCACCGTGCAGCCCGAATGGGTCGACTACAACGGCCACATGAGCGAATCGTGCTACCTGCTCGTGTTCGGCGACAGCAGCGACGCGTTCTTCCGCTACTTCGGCATCGACGACGACTATCGCGAAGCCGGCTGCTCGATCTATTCGGCGGAGACGCACATCCGTCACCTGCGCGAAGCGATGCTCGGCGAACCGCTCAGGCTCACGCTGCGGCTGCTCGATGCGGACGACCGGCGCCTGCACGTGTTCCATTCGATGCATCACGCGACAACCGGCGCGCAGCTCGCGACCGGCGAACAGTTGCTGACGCACGTCGACATGCGCACGAAGCGCTCGACGCCGTTTCCCGCCACGATGCGCCGGCATCTCGACGCGATTCACGCCGAACATGCGCGCGCGCCGCGCGAACCTCACACGGGCCGCGCGATCGCGATCCGCCGCCCCGCCCCCGCTTCACGCTGAACCACGACGGAGCCTTCCATGCAGACGAACGACGCCAGGCGCACGCGCGCCGGCCAACTCGAGATCGAATCCCGCGCCTTCGTGGACGGCGCGTTCCGCGACGCGCACGACGGCACGACCTTCACGTGCACGAGCCCGATCGACGGCCGCGTGCTCGCGCAGGTCGCGCATTGCCGGCAGGCCGACGCCGACCTCGCGGTCGCGGCCGCGCGGCGCGCGTTCGAGCACGGCGCATGGCGCGGCGCGACGCCGCGCGAACGCAAGCGCGTGCTGCTGCGCTGGGCCGCGCTGATCCGCGAGCACGCGGACGATCTCGCGCTGCTCGAAACGCTCGACACCGGCAAGCCGATCGCCGATACGATCGCGGTCGACATTCCGTCCACCGCGTACTGCGCCGAGTGGTTCGCGGAAGCGATCGACAAGACGGGCGGCGAAGTCGTGCCGGCCGATGCGCATCTCGTCGGGCTCGTCACGCGCGAGCCGATCGGCGTGGTCGCCGCGGTCGTGCCGTGGAATTTCCCCGCGATGATCGCGATGTGGAAATGCGCGCCCGCGCTCGCGGCCGGCAACAGCGTCGTGCTGAAACCGTCGGAGAAATCGCCGCTGAGTGCGCTGCGGCTCGCCGCGCTCGCGGCGCAGGCCGGGCTGCCGGCCGGCGTGCTCAACGTGCTGCCGGGCTTCGGCGACGCGGGCGAGGCGCTCGCGCGCCATCCGGACGTGGACTGCATCGCGTTTACCGGCTCGACCGCGGTCGGCCACAAGGTCGCGCGCTGCGCGGCCGATTCGAACCTGAAGCGCGTGTGGCTCGAACTCGGCGGCAAGTCGCCGCAGATCGTGCTGCCCGACTGCCCCGATCTCGACCGCGCGGCGCGCACCGTCGCGCATGCGGTGTTCTACAACACCGGGCAGATGTGCACGGCCGGCTCGCGCCTGCTCGTCCATCGCGCGATTCGCGACGAGTTGGTCGCACGCGTGCTCGCGATCGCCCCCGAATATGCGCCCGGCGACCCGCTATCGCCCGACACGCGGATGGGCAGCCTGATCGACGCGGCGCAGGTCGAGCGCGTGCTCGGCTACGTCGATGCCGGCCGCGACGAGGCGACGCTGCTGGCGGGCGGCAAGCGCGCGCGTACCGCAAGCGGCGGCCAGTACGTCGAGCCGACCGTGTTCGACTGCCCGCGCGCCGACGCGCGGATCGTGCGCGAGGAGATCTTCGGGCCCGTGCTCGCGGTCACCGCATTCGACGATCTCGATACGGCCGTCGCGCTCGCGAACGACACGCGCTACGGGCTCGCGGCATCGGTGTGGACGGCAAACCTGACGACCGCCCACGAAACCGCGCGCCGGCTGCGGGCCGGCACGGTGTGGGTGAACGGCTACGAGGAAACCGACGACATGAACTTCCCGTTCGGCGGCTTCAAGGAGTCGGGCAACGGGCGCGACAATTCGCTGCACGCGCTGGAGAAATACACGGAACTGAAGTCGACGATCATCCGGCTTCGGTAAGACGAACGCTGCGCTCGCGGGCAGGATCGCATGCGGGTAGCGAGCCGGATTCAGCGAGGAGGAATCCGTTCCGGTCGCTGCATGACTGCAATGCGGTCAGTTTTCGTGCGCGCCTGCGAGCCAATCTTCGATCTGCAGCTCCGGGACTCGCTCGAATTCACGCATGTCATGCGTGACAAGCACCAGCCGCCGCGCACGCGCCTGCCCTGCGATCAATGCATCATATGGGCCGATCGGTGTTCCTGCCGCGGTCCAATGCGCACGAATTTCGCCGGCATGCTGAGCATCTTCCGCGTCGAACGACACGACCTCGAACTGAAGCCCCTCCACGCGTGCCAGATTGGCTGCCACTCGCCGACTTTTGTAAGCGCCGTAATAGAGCTCATGCGCGACGATCGCCGGAATTCCGAAGTCTGCCGGTCGATGCGCACGCAGCTTGGCCAGCATGGCCGGCTCGCCTTTGAGAATGGCGATTACCGCGTTGGTATCCAGCAGAAACTTCATTCAAACACGTCCAGTCCCGGGCGCTCTTGAACGTCCGGCTGGGTTGTTGCAGCGGCCTCGAAGTCGGCGTCGACCGGGCCGATCAGCGGTGTCAGCCATGCCCAGTCTTGCGGCACCGGCTCGAGAATGACGGACGCCCCGTGGCGGCGAATCCGGACCTCGGTCGTCTCGAAGCGGAAATCCTTCGGCAGCCGGACGGCCTGCGATCCGCCATGCTTGAAGATCTTGGCAATATCCATCTTCACGCCCCCACGTATCTACAAAATGTATCTATTTTATCAACCAAGCGTGAGGATGACGAGTCGTCCGATCGGCCTGTTGTCGGCGGGTATTTCGGCCATCGCCCCGCGCCGTGCGTCGCGATATCGGCAATCCGTCCCCGACATGAACCGCGGCCGGATTCATTCCCATCAGGAAACAATCAATCGCCACCCGGCGATTCACCTCCCCGTCCGCACGATCTAGACTGTCGCATCGTTACCCTTTCCGGACCCACGCGATGACCGACGTCCTGCCGCTGACCACCGACCCCGATTCGGGCCTCCAGTACCGGCTGCGCCCAGCCGCCGGCCGCCCCGCCGCCCGCCTGTTGCTGCTGCATGGCGTCGGCGGCAACGAAACCAACCTGCTGAACGTGGCCGGCGCGATCGACCCGCGCATCGAGATCGCGTTCCTGCGCGGCCCGCTCACGTTCGGGCCCGATCAGCACGCGTGGTTTCCGGTGCGTTTCGGCCCGAACGGCCCCGAAATCGATGCGGCCCGCGCGGACGCCAGCCGCCTCCAGTTGATCGCGCTGTTGCACGCCTTCCGCGCGCAAGACGGCGCGAGCGCCGCGTTGCCGGCCATAATTGCAGGCTTCAGCCAGGGCGGCATCATGAGCGCGAGCGTCGGCCTCACGTCGCCGGCCGACGTCGCCGCGTTCGCCGTGCTGTGCGGGCGCATCCTGCCGGAAATCGATCCGCTGATCGCGCCACGTGATGCGCTACACACGTTGCACGCGCTGATCGTGCATGGCCGCTTCGACGACAAGCTGCCCGTCGCGTGGGCCGACACCGCCGATGCAAAACTCACGGCACTCGGCGTCGCGCACGACACGCGGCTGTACGCGGCCGGGCACGAACTGACCAGCGAAATGGCCGCCGATTTCGGCCGATGGGTCGGCGAACGCACCGGGTTGAACTGACCTCACCGGGGAAGCCGGCCCGCGAACGGACCGGCGCCCCCGGCGCGTACCGTCACGCGTTCTGCGCAGGATCTGCGACGGCGCGCGCGGGCGCGGACGTGCGCGCCGCAACCGCCCGCTCGCGCTCGGCACCGCGCTTCGCGAGCTTCCAGCCGATCACCAACGCGAGCACGACGAGCGGAATCGTCGCGACGGTCCACGTGCCGCCCGGGTAATCGAACGCCATCAACACCAGCACGCCGACGAGGAATGCGAGCGTGAGCCACGACGTGAACGGCGCGCCGGGCATCCGGAACGACACGGCCTTCAGTTCGCCGCGCTCGACCGCGCGGCGGAACAGGATCTGGCACATCACGATGAAGCCCCACGTCGTGATGATCCCGAGCGATGCCATGTTCAGCACGATCTCGAACGCCTGGGCCGGCACGATGTAGTTCAGCGGCACGCCGATCGCATTGATCGCGACCGTGATGAGGATTCCGCCGTACGGCACGCCGCGCGCATTCATCCGCGACACGAAGCGCGGCGCCGACCCGCCCATCGCGAGCGAGCGCAGCACGCGCCCGGTCGAATAGAGGCCGGAGTTCAGGCTCGACAGCGCGGCGGTCAGCACCACGACATTCATCACCGTGCCGACGTACGGCACGCCGAGCTTGCTGAAGAACGTTACGAACGGGCTTTCGTGCGCGCTGTACGCGGTCCACGGCAGCAGCATCGTCAGCAGCACGACCGAGCCCACGTAGAACAACGCGATGCGCCACATCACGCTGTTGATCGCCTTCGGCAACACCTTGCGCGCATCGGCGGTCTCGCCCGCCGCAACGCCGACGAGCTCGATGCTCGCATAGGCGAACACGACGCCCTGCACGATCAGCACCGCAGGCAGCAGCCCGTGCGGAAAGATTCCTCCGTGGTCGGCGATCAGATGCAGTCCCGTCATCTGCCCTGCGACCGGATGGCCGCTCGCGAGGAACACGGCGCCGACCGCGAGGAACACCGCGAGCGTGCCCACCTTGACGAGCGAGAACCAGAACTCCATCTCGCCGAACACCTTCACGCCGATCATGTTCATCACCGACACGATCCCGAGCGCGCCGAGCGCGAATACCCATTGCGGCACGTCCGTGAACACGGCCCAGTACTTCATGTAGATCGCGACCGCGGTGATGTCGACGATGCCGGTCGTCGCCCAGTTCAGGTAATACATCCAGCCTGCGACGAACGACGCACGCTCGCCCATGAACTCCCGCGCATACGACACGAAGCTGCCGCTGGTCGGCCGGTGCATCACGAGCTCGCCGAGCGCGCGCATGATCAGGAACGCGAATACGCCGCAGACGAGGTACACGAGTGCCAGCGCGGGCCCCGCGCTCTGCAGGCGGCCGCCCGCGCCGAGAAAGAGGCCGGTGCCGATCGCGCCGCCCATCGCGATCATCTGCACGTGCCGCGGCTTCAACTGCTTCGCATAACCGGCTTCGTGCGACGCGAACATCGCGTCGGGATCGGCGTGACGGGAATCCGCGCCGCCGGCCATGTCGGCCGGCCGCTCGCTGGTGTGTTTCATCGTGAGTCTCCGTTTATTGATGTGTCGCACCCCGCTCAGGGGCGCTTTTTGAACGGTCGCGCGCAGGCCGCCGGCGGCAGGCGCCGACGCCGCGCGGCCGGTGTCAAAGCTCGCGCGGCCGGATCAATGCTTCGGGCTGCAGCGCCTCGTCCAGTTGCGCGTCGGTCATCAGTTCGCGCTCCAGCACGACCTCGCGGATCGACTTGCCGGTCGCGTGCGCTTCGGCGGCCACCGCAGTCGCGCGCTTGTAGCCGATGTACGGGTTCAGCGCGGTCGCGAGCGCAACCGAGCGTTCCATCGTTTCGCGCAACCGCTCGGGATTCGCGGTGATCCCGCTCACGCACCGCTCCGCGAGCGTCGTGCATGCGGCCGTCAGGTGGCTGAAGCTGCGGAACAGCGCGCTGGCGATCACCGGTTCGAACGCGTTGAGCTGAAGCTGTCCGGCCTCAGCCGCGAAGGTCACGGTCAGGTCGTTGCCGAACACCTCGAACGCAACCTGGTTGACGACTTCCGGGATCACCGGATTCACCTTGCCGGGCATGATCGACGAGCCGGCCTGCATAGGCGGCAGGTTGATCTCGCCGAACCCCGCGCGCGGGCCGCTCGACAGCAGCCGCAGGTCGTTGCAGATCTTCGACAGCTTCACGGCGATCCGCTTGAGCACGCCCGACACCTGCACGAACGCGCCGCAATCCTGCGTCGCCTCGATCAGGTTCGGCGCGGTGCTCAGGTCGAGCCCGGTGATGCGCCGCAGCGCCGCCAGCGCCTTCTCGGCATACTGCGGATGCGCGGTGATCCCCGTGCCGATCGCGGTCGCGCCGAGATTGATCTCGCGGATCAGCCAGCCGGCTTCCTGCAGCCGCGCGATGTCTTCGGTCAGCATCACCGCATACGTCGAGAATTCCTGCCCGAGCGTCATCGGCACCGCGTCCTGCAACTGCGTGCGGCCGAGCTTCAGCAGGCCCGCGAACGCGTCGGCCCGCTCCGCGAACGCATCGCGCAGCCGCGCCATCGCGTCGAGCAGGTGCTCGACCGCGAAGCACGTCGCGACCCGGATCGCGGTCGGATAGACGTCGTTCGTGCTCTGCGCGAGATTGACGTGCTCGTTCGGGTGCAGGTATTCATACTGCCCGCGCGCGTGCCCCATGATTTCGAGCGCGCGGTTGCAGATCACCTCGTTCGCGTTCATGTTGGTCGACGTGCCGGCGCCGCCCTGGATGACGTCGACGACGAACTGGTCGTGCAGTCGGCCCTCGCGGATCTCGACGCACGCGGCGGCAATCGCATCGCGGTACGGCCGCGGCAACAGCCCGAGCTCGCAGTTGGCGTCGGCCGCGGCTTCCTTCACGGCCGCGAGCGCCATCACGAAGTACGGCAGCGTCGCGATACTGCGGCCCGAAATGTCGAAATTCTCTTTCGCGCGCAGCGTATGAACGCCGTAGTAGGCCGCATCCGGAATACTTCGTTTACCTAAAAGATCCGCTTCGACGCGGAAGCCGTTTTCTGCCATCGTGCCCTCCTGGGTGTCTCGTGCCGCTCGTCGTGCGCCGCTTCCCGACGCGACGGGTTCGCATTCTATGCCTTTGCAAAAACAAGCTCGCCTCTGTATTATCGAAAGCGGTTTTGCGTGGGACGCAACAGCGAGAATCGAATGAAAAAAGGCGTGAGAGAGACAGGCATCGATCACCTCGGCGCGATGCGCGCGTTCGTAAGAGTGGTCGAAACGGGGAGTTTTTCGGCGGTCGCGAAGGAGATGCACGTGTCGACGTCGACCGTCGCGCGCAAGGTGACGGCGATCGAGGACACGCTCGGCGTCGCGCTGCTGCACCGTTCGACGCACAGCGTGACGCTGACCGAGGCCGGCCACATCTATCTGGAACGCGCCGTCACGCTGATCTCCGATCTCGACGACACGCTGCGCGTCGTCGCCGAGCTGAATGCGCAGCCGAGCGGCCCGCTGAAGCTCACCGCGCCGGTCGCGTTCGGCCGCCGTCATCTCGCGCCGCTGGTCGCGCCGTTTCTCGCGCGCTACCCGACGATCCAGCTCGACGTGCGGCTCACCGACAACCACAACGACCTCGTGGCCGGCGGCTTCGATCTCGACATTCACGAAGGCGAGAACTACCTGGACAACCTGGTCGTCCACCGGCTGTCGCGCAACGACAGCATCCTGTGCGCGACGCCCGGTTATCTCGATCGCTGCGGGCGCCCGTCGACGCCGGACGACCTGAAGCACCACAACTGCCTGCGCTACGTGCACCCGGAAGGCGATCCGCGCTGGGCTCTCGTGAACGGCGACGCGCAGCACAGCGTGCTGCCGGCCGGCAATCTCGTCACCGACCATTCGGAACTGCTGCTCGAAGCAACCTGCGCGGGGCTCGGCATCGCGGAGTTCGAGATCTGGCTCGTGCGCGACCTGCTCGCAAGCGGCCGGCTCGAGGCCGTGCTGCCGCGCTACCGGCTGCAGAACCGGCTGACGGGCGAATTCATCTACATCGCGTATCTGGCGAACCGGCGCAGCTCGGCGAAGCTGCGCGTGCTGAAGGACTTTCTCGCGGAACATCTCGCGCAGATCGGCGAGCTGTCGGACGTCCAGCTGGCGAAGATTCGCGGCGCCCGCGCGTAGCGCGCGCGTTCGCGTTCGCGTCGATCATCGAGCGGACGGGCGCCGACGCGCGCGGCCCGGTTCGCAGGCCCGCGGCATCCGCGCGGTGACGACGCTCAGGCCGGCTGCAGTTCGAACGGGAACGTTGCGTGCCCGATCCCGACGCCCTGCGTGTTGAGCATCCGCGGCCGGTGGAAGCCGGCCAGTTGCGCGCGCTGCGCGGACGTCCCGATCTGCAGCCGCTCGAGGATTTCGCTGACGACCATGTAGAGCACGTCGAGATTGCCGTCCTCGATCTTCACCGAGATGCCGAGCGCGCCGTCGGCGCCCAGTCGCCGCGTGTTTTCCGACGCCCGCACGCCGAGCCCGTAGCACGCATCGGCACCGAGCTTGCCGACCACCTGCCCGTCGAACGCGTTCATCAGCACCGTGCAATAACGCCCGTCGCCGGCAACCAGTTCCGGATGCGTCGTCATCGCACGATGAATGCGCGCCAGCGCGCGAACGCGACCGGTCATCTCGCTGCCGCCCGCTTCCACCGTGTCCGCGCCGTCGGCCAGCGACGCGTAGAGACGCGCCAGGCGATCCAGCGAAAACGCCGGCGTCGGCAGGTTGCACCCGTCGATCGCCCAGTCGACCTCGTCGTCGCGCAAGCCGCACGCATCGGCCACGACATGCTTCACGCGCACCTGCATCGGATGGTCGGGCAGATGGTAATCGGCCATCGCGGCGCCGATCGCCTGCGCGCCGGCCAGCATTCCGACATGCTTGCCCGAACAGTTGCTGCACACGCCGGTCGGCGTGTAGTCGCGCTTGATCCACGACCGGTACACCGCGTCGGACAACGGCGGATGGCCGCCGCAACGCAAATCCGATTCGTGCGCGGCGACCTTGGCGAGCATCGCCCGCGTGCGTTCGATGTGGCGGTCCTCGCTGCTGTGCGACGCGCACATCAGCGCGATGTCCGCATCGTCGAAACCGAAGCGCTCGGGCGCGCCCGTCTCGATCACCGACAGCGCCTGGGCCGGCTTGGCCGCCGAGCGCGCCAGCGTCATCCGGAACGGATCGCCGAACCGGGCCAGCAACCGGCCGCTTGCATCCACCACCGCCACATGGGCGACGTGCGTGTTCTCGATCGCATCGCCGCGGTACGTGACGACCGCTTCGCGTTGGGTGTCCATCGTGTCCTGTCTCCTTGCTCGGGGCCTGGTTGCCGGGGCCCGTCCAACCGGTACGGCAGTGTAGCGAGTCGTCGCCGCCGCGCATCGCTCGGGCGATGGAAAGCGGTGTTGCACGCGACGCAAAGGCAGCCGCGCCGCCCACGAAAACCTGACTGAATTAGTACAAAAACCATTCGATCGTTTACATATTTCGTACCAATCCGTACAATCGCGATCGCAAACACGAATCATACGCATTTACATTGACGTTTTCCGATGCGGCGGGCCTGCCCTGCCAGCATCGAGAAAGCGCGCCCGATCACCGAACCTTCCGTTGCTTCCCGATATGCCCGCCCAGTTCAAGACGAGGCCTCGTGCCCTCGTGTCGGCGCTGACCTGCTCCGTTTTCCTGACGCCGCTGCTCGCTTCCGCCGAAACCGCTCCCGCATCCGCACCTGCCGCCGACCGGCCGGCCGCCGACGTACCGGCGACGCTGCCGACGATCGCGGTCCAGTCGTCCGCGCTGTCGGACATGCAGGTGAAACGCTCGCCGTCGTACAAGTTCACCGCGCCGCTGCTCGATACGCCGCGCTCGGTCACGGTGATCCCCGAGCAACTGATCAAGGAAAAGAACGTCACGTCGTTCGCGGACGCGCTGCGCTCGGTGCCGGGCATCACGTTCCTCGGCGGCGACGCGGCCGCGAACCCGTCGGCCGACCGTCCGGTGATCCGCGGCTTCGAATCGCGCAACTCGATCTTCGTCGACGGGATGCGCGACTCGGGGCTGCAGAACCGCGAGACGTTCGCCGTCGAGCAGATCAGCGTGATCAAGGGCCCCGATTCGGTCTACGCGGGCCGCGGCTCGGTGGGCGGCAGCATCGACATCGTCACGAAGACGCCGAAGAACGACAACTTCATCAACAGCAGCATCGGCTTCGGCACCGACGGCTACAAGCGCGCGACGATCGACGCGAACCGCAAGATCAACGACACGACGGCCGTGCGCCTGAACGTGATGGGCCACGACGCGAACCAGGCCGGCCGCAACGACGTGTACAACAAGCGCTGGGGCGTCGCGCCGTCGATCGTGTTCGGGCTGAACACGCCGACCACGGTCACGGTCAGCTACTACCACATGAACTCGTACGACATGCCGGACTTCAGCGTGCCGTTCCGCGCGTCGGGCGGCACGCCGGTGCCGACCGATCGCGGGCAGTTCTTCGGGCTGAACACGCGCGACTACCGCTACGGGCAGACCGACACCGGCGAGGTGCGTGTCGAACATCGCATCAACGACGACTGGAAGCTGAAGAACACGACGATGTTCGGCCGCACGACGCTCGATTACGTGGCGACGAATCCGCAGATCCTCGCGTCGAATCCGAACCTGCTGAGCCTGCAGGCGAAGAGCGGCAAGTACGCGACGAACGGCATCGCGAACCAGACCGAGGTGACCGGTCGCACGAACCTGTTCGGCATGCAGCACACGCTGACGGCCGGCGTCGAATTCAGCCTGGAACAAAACCGCTACGAGGGTTACCTCGTGACCGACGCGAAAGGCAACAACATCCGCACGGGCGGCCCGTGCTCGGTGGCCGGCAACTGCACGCCGCTCGCGGGCGGCTGGAACCCGAACATGCCGTGGACCGGCAATATCGTGCTGAACGGCGACAAGAGCTTCCCCGGCGCGACGACGAACACGCGCACGACCACCGCGTCGGCGTACGTCTTCGATACGGTCAAGCTGACCGAGCAGTGGCTCTTCAACGCGGGGCTGCGTTTCGACCGCTACGACCTCACCGCGAAGCAGGCCGGCGCGGCCAACCTGTCGAATACGTCGAACCTGTTCAGCTACCAGTTCGGCCTCGTCTACAAGCCCGTGCGTACCGTGAGCCTGTACGCATCGTACGGCACGTCGTCGAACCCGCCGGGCTCGAACGGCGGCCTCGGCGGCGGCACCGACCAGATCACCGCGACGAACCGGGATCTCGCCCCCGAGCGCTCGCGCAACATCGAGATCGGCGCGAAGTGGGACGTGCTGCAGGACCAGTTGTCGCTGACGTCGGCGCTGTTCCAGACAGAAAAGACCAACGCGCGCGTCAGCGACGGCCTCGGTCACACGGTCAATGCGGGCAAGCAGCGCGTGCGCGGCTTCGAATTCGGCTTCGCGGGCAACATGACGCCGAAGTGGCACGTGTTCGGCGGCTACTCGTACCTGAACGCGATCACGACCGACGCAGGCCCCGGCAGCCCGGGTGCGTCGGGCCTGCCGATGGTGATGGTGCCGAAGCACAACTTCACGCTGTGGACGAGCTACGACGTGATGCCGAAGCTCACGCTCGGCGCGGGCGCAACGGTGATGAGCCAGACCTATGCGTCGGTATCCGCGACAACGAAGAAATGGACGCCCGGCTATGCACGCTTCGACGCGGCCGCGACGTGGCGCGTGAACAAGACGATGGACGTCCAGTTGAACGTGCAAAACCTGTTCGACAAGAAGTATTACGCGAGCGCGTATCCGATCTACGCGACGTGGGCGCCGGGCCGTTCGGCGATGGTCACGCTCAACTTCTATCAGTAATACCGGTCTTGCCGGTCGTTCCTGTTGCGGCGGGAAGGCGCGACGCGCCCTTCCCGCCCGCATTCACCACGGCAGCGAATACGTCTTCACGTCCGTGAAGCGCTTCATCGCTTCCTGCACGCCTTCCTTGCAGCAGAGCCCCGAATCCTTTACGCCACCGAACGGCGTCGGTTTGCCGACCAGCAGCCGCGCACCACGCGATCGCGTCGTTCACCTGCTGCTCGCAGCACTTCGCGGCCGCTTCGTCGATCACGGTGCTGTATGTCGAACGCGCTCATGCGCTCACGCATTCACACGTTCATGCGAGGTGGTAGCGCAGCCAGAAGGTTTCGCGGCATGCGTTGTCGAACGTCAGCCGCGACGGGCTGACCGGCTGCGCATCGGGATGGCGGACTACGTCGTAATCGATCCAGCATTCGGCGCACAGCAGGTCGGACGGCGCGCGATCCTGCTCGACCGAGCGGCGCACGATCGCGCCGTTGTCGAAGCGGTATTCGGTTTCGTCGCGCGTGACCTCGACGTCGTCGTCGGTCCAGCGGTCGTGCGACGTCGCGTGCGACACGATCGACACGGGGCCGGCGAGCCCGTGGATCGCGGCGACGTAGGAAATGAGCTTGTCCATGGCGAAGAGGCGAACTGGCGGATGGTCGCTTCGCGCAATGGATGCTGCGCGAAGCGGCCCGAGCGGCGAGTATAGCCGCGCGTCGATGACCTTGCCGCCGGCGGGGTTTCGCGCCCGCGCGCTACGCTTCCAGCGCGAGCAACGCGAACGTCGCGAGCCAGTGCTCGCCCATGTAGTCGCCGGCCACGTGCGCGAGCGCGCTCGCGAGATGCCGATCGGCCGCGTCGAGCAGCTTCGCGCGCCGCGCATCGCCTTCCGGCAGCGCGCCGGCGAGCGCACGCTGGCACCATGCACGGCTCAGGTTCAGCCCGTCGAGGTGCGCGATCTTGCCGTCGCTGCGGTCGCTGACCGTCGCCGGTTCGAACAGCGTCGCCGGCTCGCCGCGCGCGAGATCGGGCAAAAAGCGCGCGAACCAGCCGTCGAATTCGGCCGCCGGCAGCACGCGCCGCATCAGCTCGGCTTCCATCAGCGCGGGCGACAGGAATTCGTCGCCCGACGGCTCCCATGCCTGGCACGCGACGTCGTTCAGGTGCCAGCGCTTCGCGGTATCGACGATCAGCGCCGCGAGCCCGTCGCGCTGCGTGTCGCGCGCGAAGTCGAGCGTGAGCGCCAGCGCGAACGCGGTGTTGAAGTGCGTGCCGACGCGCAGCGGATAGGTCGCCTTCGGCAGGAAGGTCTCGAAGCGCGACACGAACAGGTCGGTGAGCGGCGCCATCGTCTTCGCCCAGCGCGCGGCCTGCGGCAGCGCGCCCTTCAGCGCGAGCCGCTCGAGCTGCGCGGACAGCGCGAGCAGCCACGCCCAGCCGTACGGCCGCTCGAAGCCGCTGTTGTGCGGCAGCGCGAGATACGCGCGCTCGCCGGCGACGTTCGCGTCGGTGAAGTGCGCGTCGACGATCGCGACGATGCGCTCGGCTTCCGGCAGCGCCGGATAGCGTTCGAGCACGCGCAGCACGAGCCAGTAGCCGTGCACGCACGAGTGCCAGTCGTAGCTGCCGTAGAAGATCGGATGCAGCGCGCGCGGCCCCTGCACGTCGTGCGGGCCCGCGAGCGCATGCGTGAGCTTGTTCGGATATTCGCGGGTCAGGTGCGCGAGCGCGAGCGACGCGAATTTCGACGCGAGTTCGGGCGTGAGTCGGTCGGTCATGAGGATCTCGTCCATCGAGTCAGAAGGAATGCAAACGCATACATCAGCAGCGTGTTCACGGCCAGCAACAGCACGGCCGTCGGCCATTGCGCCTTGATCACGCCGTTCTTGTCCTTCAGTTCGAGCAGCGCCGCCGGCACGATGTTGAAGTTCGCGGCCATCGGCGTCATCAGCGTACCGCAGAAGCCGCTCAGCATCCCGATCGCGCCGACGATCGCCGGGTTGCCGTGGAACTGGTGGACGATCAGCGGCAGGCCGATACCGGCCGTCATCACCGGAAACGCGGCGAAGCCGTTGCCCATGATCATCGTGAACAGCGCCATGCCGACCGTGTAGGCCGAGACGACCGCGAACGGCGAATCGATCGGCACCCAGTCCTTCACGAGCCCCGACACCACGCCGCCGACACCGGCAACCGCGAACAGCGCGCCGAGCGCCGCGAGCATCTGCGGCAGGATCGCGGCCCAGCCGACCGCGTCCATCGTGTGGCGCGCTTCCTTCAGCGCATGCACGGGCGAATCGCGCAGCATCGCGAGCGCGACGACGAACGCGACGATCGTGCCGAGCACGAGCGAGATCAGCGTCACGCTCTTCGGGTCGACGAACGGCACGCGCTTCAGCGCGAACGTACCGATCAGCGTGACGACCGGGATCAGCAGCGCGGGGAGGAACAGCCGGTTGCCGAAGCGTTGCGCGAGCGACTCGCGCCGCGCGGCCGCCGCTTCGCCGGCTTCGTCGGACTTGCCGCGTCCGAGCTTGCCCGAGCCCGCGATCATCGCGAGCGCGATCGCGAGGCAGCCCGTCACGAAATGCGGCAGCAGCGCGCCGAACAGGAACGTGACCGCGTAGATCGCCCAGAACGCGAAATTGACGGCGCGCCGCGGGTTCGTGCGGTCCGCCAGGTTGAAGCACGCGAACGCGGCGAACATCAGCCCCGCGAGCGTGTACAGCGATTCGAGGCCGATCATCGCGCGCCCTCCGGCCCCGGCAAGCCGAAGCCGCGCGCCAGCCGGCGGTCGAGCAGCGCGAGGCGCGTGCAGTGAATCAGCAGCGCGGCGATCGCGGTCGGGATCGCCCACACCGACAGGTGCAGCGGCTCGATGGAGATCCCGTTCTGTTCGAGAAAGCCCTTGATCAGCAGGATCGACTGGATCGCGATGAAGATGTCCTCGCCGAAGAACACTGCGACGTTGTCGACGCTCGACGCATGCGCGCGGATCTGCTGGCGGACCGACTCGGGCAGCTCGCCGTGCCGGTTGACGGCGGCGGCTTCGGCCATCGGCGCGATCAGCGGCCGCACCATCTGCGCGTGCCCGCCGAGCGACGTGAGGCCGAGCGCGGCCGTCGCCTGGCGCAGCAGGAAATACAGCATCAGCACGCGGCCCGTGGTTGCCGCCTGCACGCGTGAGATCATCCTTTTCGCCTGTTCCTTGAGCCCGTTGCGTTCGAGCAGCGCGATCACCGGCAGCGTCAGCCAGATGAGCCCCATGTAGCGGTTTTCGGTGAACGCCTTGCCGAACGCGCTGACGATGTCGACGAGATTCAGCCCGCCCGCGAGCCCCGTCGCGAGTCCCGCGATCGTGACCACCAGCAACGCATTGAAGCGCAGCGCGAAACCGATCACGACGATCGGCACCCCAATCAGCACCAGCATTTCCCCTCCTTGTGTTGGACGCACGGCACCTTCGCAACGCGCCGCCTGCCCGGTTTGGACCGGGCTCGGACGGCAAAATCTAACACGAGACTTTATCGATAAAAAGTCGACGATTTACCGGTTCGGGTAAACGTTGAAGCATGCGGACACCTTGCACGAGCCGCGTGTCGGCGGTGTTTCATCGGAGGAATCGATCGCCGGCAAGGCCGGCGCGGGCGCGCTGGATTCGACGCGCAATTCCTCGCATTCGGGCGGCCCGGTGCCCGCCGGCGCGGACCGCCGTCGCGCGTGGCGGAGCCCCGGTGCGCCGACTAAACTGGAAAGCATCGGCAACGGACGGGAGAGCCGCCATGATTGACGTATTCCAGACCATCGGCAGCCGCGCGTTCTCCGCTCATCTGGCGAAGGACGGGATGGTGACGCTGATGGAACAGCGCAATGAAGTCGACCGCGTGACGCTCGCGACCGCCTATGCCGCGCTCGTGGAGGAGGCCGAGCAGGAAGCCGACCTGCTCGACGCGACGGTCGAAGGGATGATGCGCGCGCTGATCCAGGGGTACGCGCGCAGCCATTGACGGCGCGGCTGCCTATCCGGTGCGCGGCCGGGTGCCCGGTCGCGACCCCTATGCGGCCGGCTTGCCGGCGCCCGCGCCGAACCACCGGCCCGTGCGCAGTTGCCCGTAGTCGGCCTTCGTGAAGATCCTCGGCAGGTTCGCCACGGCGCCGTTGCTGCCACGGTCGAGCTGTGTCAGGAACGCTTCGACGTCGTCGCGGCCGGCGAACAGGATCGTGCTGAAGTAGCGTTCGCGCTCGGCGTCGGACAGGTTCGTCGCGCGCAACCGGTACGGATGGTGAAGCGCCGCGAACAGGAAGTAATAGCGCTCGGCGTCGTCGCGCAGCACGCGCACCGCGTCCGGCTCGACCGGAAACTCGCGGTAACAGGATGCGTGCCCGCTCTCGATGCCGATCCGGTACGGCAACCGGCCGTCGCGTTCGATCACGACCGGCGCGTACGGGTCGCGGCTGACGAGGATGGTGTCGGGCGCGGTCATTCGTTCTCCTCGTCCTCTTCGTCGAAGCCGGCACGGTAACATGCCCGCTTCGGCGGCCTGCCGTGGCGAGATCGCAGCCACTTGCATGCACGCGTGCGCCGGCCCGGCTCCCGTCCCGGCCGGAAACGCCGCATCGTCATAGAGGAAACGCACTGAAACGACACCATGCGCAAATTTTTCGATTGCCGCCGCCCGCGCCGCATGACAGCATTCGGGGCGTCGCCAACCGAAAAAGAACGCCGTGCCGTCCGCGCCGATGCCGCCCGACGGCGTCGAACCGGCAGCGCCTTCCATGAACCCGGCCCACCTCCAACATTACGAACTGACCGGAGAATTCCGCTTGTGAACATCGGCATCGTCAACGACCTCCCGCTTGCCGTCGAGGCGATGCGCCGCGCGATCGCGCGTCGGCCCGAGCACCGCGTGCTGTGGGTCGCGACCGACGGCGCGCAGGCCGTCGAACTGTGCGCCGCGCAACCGCCCGACGTCGTGCTGATGGACCTGATCATGCCGAAATTCGACGGGATCGAAGCGACGCGGCGGATCATGCGATCCGAACGACCGTGCGCAATCCTGATCGTGACGAGCTGCATCGGCGCGAACGCATGGCGCGTGTTCGAGGCGATGGGCGCTGGCGCGCTCGACGCGGTCGATACGCCCCGGCTCGGCGAAGGCACGGCCGGCGACACGACCAGCCTGTTGCTCGCGAAGATCGACCAGATCGGCCGCCTGCTCGATGCGCCCGGCGGCGCGCGCATCGCCGGCACCGCCCCCCGCGCCGGCGGCGGCCCGCTGGTCGCGATCGGCGCATCGGCCGGCGGCCCCGGCGCGCTTGCGTCGATCCTCGGCGGCCTGCCGGCGGATTTCAACGCGCCGATCGTGATCGTGCAGCACGTCGACCGCGCGTTCGCCGAAGGCATGGCGCAATGGCTCGACGGCCAGACGCCGCTCGCCGTGCGCGTCGCGCGCGAAGGCGACCGCCCGCAGCCGGGCGTCGCGCTGCTCGCCGCAACCGACGATCACCTGCGCATCACGCGCGCCGGCACGCTCGAATACACGCGCGAGCCGGCCGCCACGCCGTATCGGCCATCGGTCGACGTGTTCTTCAACAGCCTGACCGAGCACTGGCCCGGCCGCGTGATCGGCGTGCTGCTCACCGGGATGGGACGCGACGGCGCGATCGGCCTGAAGGCGCTGCGGATGAAGGGCTACCACACGATCGCGCAGGACGAGGCGACGAGCGCCGTGTACGGCATGCCGAAGGCGGCCGCGACGCTCGGCGCGGCGCGCGCGATCCTGCCGCTCGGACGCATCGCGGGCGAGCTGGCGGCGCTCGCGCGGATCTGATCCCGACGATGAACACGCGCAACACCCATGCCTGCCCTTGCGACAACCCGCATCGATCATGACTAGCGACCTGACTCGCCCGCCAGGCGGCCCGTACATGCCGCCCGCCGACGTGCCGGCAATGGTGTTGCTGGTCGACGACCAGACGATCGTCGCGGAAGCCGTCCGGCGCGCGCTCGTCGACGAGGAAGGCATCGACTTCCACTACTGCCCGCGCTCGGACGACGCGATGGCCACCGCGATCGAGACGCGGCCGACCGTGATCCTGCAGGACCTCGTGATGCCCGGCACCGACGGGCTGAGCCTCGTGAAGGCGTACCGCGCGAATCCGGCGACGCGCGACGTGCCGATCATCGTGCTGTCGACGCAGGAAGAGCCCGTGATCAAGAGCGCCGCATTCGCGACCGGCGCGAACGACTACCTCGTGAAGCTGCCCGACCGCATCGAGCTCGTCGCGCGCATCCGCTACCACTCGCGCTCGTACGTGAACCTGCTGCAGCGCGACGAGGCCTATCGCGCGCTGCGGCAATCGCAGCAGCAACTGCTCGAGGCCAATCTCGAACTGCGGCGCCTCACGCACTCGGACGGGCTGACCGGGCTGTCCAACCGGCGCTATCTCGACGAATACCTGGCCGCCGAATGGCGGCGCGGTACGCGCGAGCGCAGCGAGCTGTCGCTGCTGATGATCGACGTCGACAATTTCAAGCTGTACAACGACACGTACGGGCACGTGTCGGGCGACAGCGTGCTCAAGCAGATCGCGTCGACCATCGAGCGCTGTCTCGGCCAGTCGGGCGATCTCGCCGCGCGCTTCGGCGGCGAGGAGTTCGCGGTCGTGATGCCGGCCACGTCGCCGGGCGCCGCGCGGCTGCTCGGCGAGAAGATCCGTCTCGCGGTCGAGGCACTCAGGCTGCGGCACGCGCATTCGTCGACGGGCGACACCGTGACGATCAGCATCGGCGGCGCGAGCATCGTGCCGGCGCCCGGCCTGCCGACGACCGTGCTGATCGAGGCGGCCGACCGCGCGCTCTATCGCGCGAAGCACGAAGGCAAGAACCGCGTCGAGATCGATGCAGCACCGCCACCCGGCGCCGGCGGGTTCGGCGCGCCGCGCGACGACTGACGCGCCGCGCTCACGCGGCGCCGAGCCGGCGCGCGTAGTCGTTCGGGTCGAGCGGCCGGCTGAACAGGTAGCCCTGCTGCATGTCGCAACCGATCTGCTGCAGGAACCACGATTGCGCCTGCGTCTCGACACCTTCGGCCGTGACCTTCATTCCGAGCGAATGCGCCATCGCGACGACGGCCTGCGTGATCGCGACCGAGTCGTGATGATCGGGCACGCCCGACACGAACGAGCGGTCGACCTTCAGGTTGTGCAGCGGGAAGCGCTTCAGGTACGCGAGCGACGAATAGCCGGTGCCGAAATCGTCGACCGAGATCCGCACGTTCATGTCCGTGAGCGCTTCGAGCATCGGCAGCACGGTGTCCGTGTCGTTCATCAGCAGTCCTTCGGTAATCTCGAGTTCGAGCGCGGACGGATCGAGCCGCGTTTGCGCGAGACAGCGACCGACCGATTCGACGAGCCCTTCGTGGAACTGCCGCGGCGACAGGTTCACGGCCAGCATCAGGTCGGGCGCGATCGTGCGGCGCCATTCGGCCGCCTGCCGGCACGCGGTTTCGAGCACCCACTGGCCGATCGCGACGATCAGCCCCGTATCTTCGGCAATCGGAATGAATTCCGTCGGCGACATCGGCCCGAGTTCGGGGCACGTCCAGCGCAGCAGCGCCTCGGCGCCGACCGTGCGGCCGCTGCGCGCATCGACGACCGGCTGATACGCGAGCCGCAGCATGTCCGACGCGAGTGCGCGCCGCAGCGACTGCTCGACCGCGAAGCGGCGCTGCAGCCGCAGGTTGAGCTGCGCGGTGAAGAACGTGAAGTGGTTGCGGCCGTGCTGCTTTGCGTCGTACATCGCCGAATCGGCGTTGCGCATCAGCGTGACCGCGTCGTCGCCGTCGCGCGGCGCGACGCTGATCCCGATCGACACGCCGAGCCAGTACTCGTTGTTCGCGATCGCGAACGGCTTCGCGATCGCGTCGATCACCTCGCGCGCAAGCACCGCGAGACGGTCGGGATCGTCGCAGTCGTCGACGAGGATCACGAACTCGTCGCCGCCGACACGCGTGAGCGCATGCCGGCTGCCCACGCAGCCCGCGAGCCGCGACGCGACGCTGCGCAACAGCGCATCGCCCGCGTCGTGGCCGGCCGTATCGTTGACCTTCTTGAAACCGACGAGATCGATGAACAGGATCGCGACGCGCGCGGGCCCGGCCGCCGCATCGTGCCTGCCGAACAGCTCGCGCATCCGGTCGGCGAGCCAGCGGCGGTTGTAGAGACCCGTCAGCGCATCGCGCGTCGCCAGGTAGCGCAACTGCTGCTGCGCTTCGCGCACCGGGCCGATGTCGTTGAACGACACGAGCACCGAATCGGCCTGCGTCTCGCCCGGCTTCACGATCGGTACCGCGTTGCCGCGCACCCAGATGATGTCGCCGTCCGCAAGGCCGAAGCCGACCGTGTAACCGAGCAGCGGCGTGGCCGTCATGAGCGCGAGCCGGCTCGGCCAGTCGTCCGGCGCGATCGGCGTGCCGTCCTCGTACAGCTTGCGCAGGATCACCGTCGACAGCCGGCGGCCGACGAGGTCGCCCTTCACGCGCATCATCCGGTTCGCGCTCGGGTTGCTCGCAATCACGACGCCGTCGCGCGACACGACGAGTATTCCTTCGTTCAGGCTGTTGACGACGAGCCGGTGATGTTCCTCGCTGCGCGCGAGCTGCCGCACCATCCGGTCCTGGTGAACCGCAAGGCCGACGCTGTTGCCGATATCGCGCAACAGTGCGGTTTCCTCGTCGCTCGGCCGTCGCGGCGTGCGGTGATAGACGGCGAACGCGCCGAGCACGGTACCTGCCTCGTCGAGGAACGGCACCGACCAGCACGCGCGCAGACCCAGCGGCAACGCGACGCAACGGTAGTCGGCCCACAGCGGATCGGTTTCGATGTCCTCGACGGCGACCATCCGGCGCTCGTACATCGCCGTGCCGCATGAGCCCGCGGCGGGCCCGATCGACGCGCCGTCGATCGCGGCGCTGTACTGCGCGGGCAACGACGGCGCCGCGCCGACACGCACATGCACGCCGTCCGTATCGAGCAGCAGGATCGTGCACGATGCGCCGTCGCCGAGCAAAGTCTCGGCGCGCCGGCAGACTTCGATCAACAGTTCCGGCAGTGGTGTGTTGCGCGTGATCAGCCTCAGCACGCTTTGCTCGGACGCGAGCACTTCCGCCGCGAGGCCGAGGCTGTAACGAGAACTTTGCGGTTCGGTATTCAAGATGAATCCTGCCGTCTGTCCGATCGGGTCTGATGCGCCCGATTCGTTTTCGATCGTTCGTGCCGTTTTCGCTCCGGGTTTACGCCGATGCCCGGTGAACCCCGCATGCGCGCCGAGCCTGGGCGCGCCGAAATGTATTTAACACCAATCCGCGACACCCCGCGCATCCGCATGCATCAGGGCTTACGCGCGGTTGCCGTGCCGCTCGCGTGCGCCAGTCAGCTTGCCGAAAGACTTGCGCGCCGTGCGACGGCCTCGGGCGCGCACGCGCGTGCCGCATGCATTCGTCGAAAGCGATTCGTCGGATTGTTGCGGAGCGCTGCTTCGATCGCTTTCAGGCGTCCGCGCCCGGATGCGGCCCCGTCACGACCTTCAGCGCATCGATCGCGGCCGCGACCGACACGCTCGCGGGCGCCGCATGCAGCGCGCCGACCGTGTCGGGCATCGTCGACAGTTTCAGCGGCAGCCGGCCGGTCGCCTTGAACGTCCGCTCGAAATCGCCGAAAGCCTTCAAATCGGGCCCCGTATCGCGGGCGTCGCGTTCGATAGCGACAGCAGGTAGCGACCTCGACCTTCGTCGTCACGGCCCGCGTTCGTTGCGTTCTTGTCCACCCATGCCTCGTGTTCGACGTCGCGTTTCAAGCGAGTCTGTCCTCCCGAGGTTTCCTCGACCCACGGTGTCGTTTCCAGCCGGATTCTCGTGACATGCCAGTCTATGAAGAGGTCCGGCATCCCCGGCATCCGGTGCAAGCGATCCATATAAAAGAACGGATCGACGCCGACCCATATCTCGCCTTCGACCCAATCTCCGACATTCGCGAAACGCGGCGGCCTGGCCTCGCAATAGGCCTTGACGCCAAAGTCCACGACCCACACTTTCGGCGCCGAAAAGACGATCCTTGCCACAACGTTGCAGAAGGAACCCCGCACGGGCTCGCACCGCATGACGCGCGCAGCAGAAGGTCGCAACGCCGTACCGTTGAACGCCAGGGCAAGCCGGCACGACTCCCCGACCTGGAAGTCACCGTAATTTCCGTCCTGAATGATCCATGAATCGAGTCCGGCGACGAGTTCGTTCATGTTTCTTGAATGATTGACTGGATCAGCCACTCGCGCGCGATCGCCGTGCATCGTGACGGCCGCTCCATGGTCGGGAAATGACCGCATCCGCCCAACGACTCGAAGCGGGCGTGGGGCATCAGGCTGGCCATGCGGAGGCCGACGCCGACCGGGACGAAGCGGTCTGCGGCACCCCATATGAGCAACGTCGGGACCTGACTCGACGCGAGTGTCGGCCAGTGATCGGAACGTGTCAGCGTGGCGTCGGATTGACGGGCGAACAGGTCCGCGCCGGCATCTCGCGCCATTTGTATGAACGCGGCCCGCGACGTGACATCGTGCGCAGGGATTGCGTGCTCGGCAAACTCCGCAATCACGCGCTCGTGCTGGCCTGCACGAATGCGTCGGCTGGTGGCACGAACGGCGTCCGGATCCGGATGAACGCCCGGCTGACAGTTCATCAGCCAGAGTCCGCGGACCCGATCGGGCGCTCTCGCGAACACTTCCATCGCGACGCATCCGCCATATGCCGTGCCAGCCAGAATGAACGGCCCCTTTGTCGAGGCCAGCAGACGCTCGGCACTCTCCGCGAACGTCGCATGCGCCAATACCGCTACGGCAGGCGAAACAAGATCCTTGAGCGCTTCGATCTGGTCGGCATACATGCGGCCGTCACACGGCATCGCAGGCAGAAAAATGAGCGGTAGCAACATTGAAATGACGCAGGCGGGCGGATCGGGCTAGCGCGGCGGCCCCAACGAGCAGCCATTCTGCCGGGGTCATCGAACGACTGCAACCGGCCGATGACGACAGGCCGGCTTGGAATCGTGCTTCCCGTCGCTCGTCCGCAAGCCCACGATGCTCACTGCCCGCCCGCTGACCGGCGAATCGGCCAGCGACCGCGCGAATGTCTTGCGCGTCTTTCTTGAAGCGCCTTCGTACGCGCAACTCGTCGAAGGCCGCTCGCCCTCCGCCGACGATGTCGACGATTTCTTCTCCGGCAAGCCGGCGGGCATCGATCCGGCCCACAAATCGGTCTTCGGATTCTTTCTCGAACACGACATGATCGGCTGCGCCGATGTCATTCGTTCGTATCCGACCGGCGACTGCATCCGGATCGGCCTGTTGCTCTTCGCCGAAGCGGCTCAGGGTCGCGGTCATGGCAAGGCCGCACTCACGCTGCTGGTCGAGATGGCGCGCGAGTGGGGCTACCGCACGGCGCAACTTGCGGTCGTTTCGACCAATCTTCGCGCGCATGCATTCTGGCAGCGCGAGGGCTTTACCGAGCTTCGACGCGCGAGCAATCCGAAGTTCGCCGGCGATCTCGTCGTCATGCAGCGCCCGATCCGCTAGCCATCAAGACAGGACGCCGCCGGCAGCGCGCCACATGTGCATCCTTCGCTTACATGGTTTAATGTGCGCGAAACACTGCGCCGATCCGTGTCGGCTGCGCAGCACCCCCATGCCCCGATCCCCCGCTCGATCAAGGACCGCATGATGCCCCCCAACGAAATCAAGGCGCTCGTTTTCGATGTCTTCGGAACGATCGTCGACTGGAGAAGCGGCGTCGCACGCGGTGCTGCCGCCTTCCTGGATCGCCACGCGCCGGCGCTCGATCCGTTCGAGTTCGCCGACGCGTGGCGGGCCGAATATTCGCCGTCGATGGAAGAAATCCGCAGCGGGCGCCGCCGCTACGTGCGGCTCGACGTGCTGCATCGCGAGAACCTCGTGCGCACGCTCGACCGCTACGGGATCGTCGACGTGCCCGACGCGGACATCGATGCGCTCAACCTCGCGTGGCACAGCCTCGATCCGTGGCCCGACGCCGTCGCCGCGCTGCACCGGCTGAAGCGGCGCTTCATCATCGCGCCGCTGTCGAACGGCAACATCCGGCTGATGGTCGACGTCGCGAAACGCGCGGGGCTGCCGTGGGACGCGATCCTCGGCGCGGAAGTCGTGCGCGCGTACAAGCCGTCGCCGCAGGTGTACAGCGACACGGTCGAGATTCTCGGCGTCGCGCCGGCCGAGCTGTGCCTGGTCGCGGCGCACAACGGCGATCTCGCCGCCGCGCGCCGGCTCGGGCTGTCGACCGCGTTCGTACTGCGGCCGACCGAACACGGGCCCGGCCAGACGACCGACCTGCAAGCCGACGACGCGTGGGACTTCGACGTCAGGGACCTGAACGAACTCGCGGATCGGCTCGGTTGCCCCGATTGAGCGTCGGCGGCGCCTGACGACCCACCCGACGGGCGGCACGGCAAGGCCGGCGACTGCTAGACTCCGCAACCACGGCCCTTTCCGATTCGCCCACCCGTATGTCATCTCCGCTGCATCTGGTAGAAGGCAAGCTGACCGCGCTGCGCTTCCTCGAACGCCCTGATCAGGACAGTTCCGACGGCCATCCGATCCCGCCGGCGGACCCGGAAGCCAGGAAGAAATCGCTCGGCTACTGGTTCACGCACAACGTGGTGCCGATCATGGCCGCCCTGACCGGCAACGGCGCCGCGGCCAATGCGCTGGTTTTTCAACAAGGCAACGAAGACAGCATCCTTGCCAAACTGAACGCCGACGCCGACAAGATCGCGCACCCGGCAACGTGGTCGTACGCGAATATCCGCGACAGCAAAACCTACGTCTCGCAGAACGCATCCGTGACCGTCGGCAAGAACGGCAGGATCGTCGTGGCCAAACTCCCGGTGGAAATCGAAATCGGCGGGGCAACGTACCGTGGCTTTCTGGGCGGGCAATGCTTCGAGGTCGGCGACGAAGTCGTGGCCGTCATCAACCGGCAGGGCCGCCTGTTTGCGCTGTCGTCTCCCGATCGGCGCTTCCTGGCGATGGATTACGCCTGCGGCGATACGGGGCTGGCCGGCCTGACGCACTCGCTGTGGCTGGCCTGGAAATGGTCGTTCATCGGCGTGAACTGCCTGCTCGTCCCGATGATGCTCCTGGTGCTCTGGACCGGCGACGGCGGGTTTTCCGACCTCGAACTCGACCTGTTCATGCTGCTGGGCGGGCCGCTCATGATGGGCGTCCTGCTGGCCCTGATCATTGGCGTGCGGCTTTCATGGTCCGACTGGCTGCCGGCGTGGCGCACGTCGAGCATCCTGAATGCGCTGGGCCGCCCGGATCTGTGCACGCGCGATTTCGCGGATGCGCGCATCGAGGCCGAGCGCAAGGGTCAGGCGCGCGACACCGATATCGGGCAAATCTATTACGCGTAGGCGCTAGGCCCCGGGCGCCGGCTCCGTCGCGACGGCACGCCCCTTTGCCGCAATCGCGAGGCGCCGCCAGTTGCGCGCCGCATACCGGTGGGCCTGCAGCAGCGCGATCCATAACCCGATCTGCCGAACCGGCCGGAAGAGGATGCCGCGCGCGCTGAACACGGTGCGCCGCTCGACACGCGTCTTGTCGCCTTCGATTGGCGTCAGCGTGAACTCGTCCTCGAGCAGCCCGACCCAGTCGCGGCACCAGACCGTCGACGACACCATCCGGTAACGCAGCCGGCGATTCTCGTCGAGCACGAGAATCCGCTGGTCGATCGTGCCGCGATCGGTCGTGCACTGGCGCGTGTTGCCAACGGCCGGCGTGCCTTCGAGCACGCGGCAACTGACCGGCTTCGGCACGCCGAGGCGGAACAGCAACGGCCGCGTGTCGTCCATCCGGGCATGGAGGAAATGCGGCCACACATGCTCGGGCCGGCAATCGAAGGTCCACTGCGAATGAATTTCCACGACACTCTCCTGGCGGCTGGCGGTGCGGCCATGACCGGATGATAGCCGTCGCGGCCGCCTTGTGCCGCGCGAGCGCCGTTGCAGCGATCGCCCGGCGAATCGCCGCCGCTTCCGACACCCGCTATGCCGGCTCGCCGACGAATTTCAACTTCCCCGATTCGCCCATCAGCCATTCCCGGTTCGCCTCCGCCGCCGCGCGCAGGTAATCCCACAGCGCCGTTACACGCCTCAGCTTGCGCAGATCCTCGCGGCAGGTCAGCCAGAAGCACCGCGTGACGACCACGTCGTCCGGCAGCACGGGCACCAGCGCCGGCTGCGCGGCCGCCATGAAGCACGGCAGGATTGCGAGCCCGCCGCCCTGCAGCGCCGCGAAATATTGCGCGATCACGCTCGTCGTGCGCAGCCCGGCCGTCGCGCCCGGCACCGCGCGGTCCAGGTACAGCAGCTCGCTGCTGAACGCGAGATCGTCGACATAGCTGATGAACGCGTGCCGCGCGAGATCGTCCGTGCACGTGATCGGCGCGTGGTTCGCGAGATAGTCGCGCGTCGCATAGAGCCGCAACTGGTAGTCGCACAGCTTCGTGACCACGTAAGGCCCGCGCTCGGGCCGCTCGAGCGTGATCGCCAGGTCGGCCTCGCGCTTCGGCAGGTTGACGAAATGCGGGACAGGCAGCAGGTCGACGGTTACGTGCGGATGCGCGGCGCGAAACTGCGCAAGCTGCGGCGCCAGGAAAAAGCAGCCGAACCCTTCGGTCGACCCGATCCGCACGTGGCCCGACAACGCCGTGCCGGTGTTCGCGACCTGATCGCACGCGGACTGCACGGTCGTCTCCATCGCATCGGCATACGCGACGAGCCGCTGCCCTTCGGCCGTCAGCGTGAAGCCGCCGGAGCGCGACTTGTCGAACAGCAGCGTGCCCATCGCGGCCTCGAGCGCGCGGATGCGCCGCGCGACGGTCGTGTAATCGACCCCGAGCCGCTTCGCGGCGCCGCTCGCGCGCTGCGTGCGCGCGACTTCGAGGAAGAAGCGCAGGTCGTCCCAGTTCAGGTTGCCGGAAACCGGCTCGGTGGCATGTCGCATCGGCGAGGGAAAAGGGGCTGGAGTCTCCGGGCCGGCCATCGATATGCATAAATGCATATCCAACCGGTTTCTTTATCGGTACATGATGAATCTGCGCATAACTATACTCGACCGTGACCTGCGGACCACGAGCCGCGGCAACCACCACGGAGACACCATGCAGACGCGATCCACCCTCGATGAGCATGCGACAGTCGCGGCGCCGGCACCCGAACGCACCGCGAAGCACTACCTGCTGGCCGGCTGGGCCAGCATGGCCGGCACGACGATCGAGTGGTACGACTTCTTCCTCTACGGCACGGCCGCCGCGCTCGTGTTCAACCGCATCTTCTTCCCGTCGCTGGACCCCGTCGTCGGCACGCTCGCCGCGTTCGGCACGTTCGCGGTCGGCTTCATCGGGCGGCCGATGGGCGGCATCGTGTTCGGCCACTTCGGCGACCGGATCGGCCGCAAGTCGATGCTGATGATCACGCTGCTGCTGATGGGCGTGCCGAGCATGATCATCGGGCTGATCCCGTCGTACGACAGCATCGGCTACTGGGCGGCCGCGCTGCTGATCGCGATGCGCTTCCTGCAGGGGATGGCCGTCGGCGGCGAATGGGGCGGCGCGGTGCTGATGGCCGTCGAACACGCGCCGAAGGGCCGCAAGGGGCTGTTCGGCAGCCTGCCGCAGACGGGCGTCGGGCTCGGCCTGATCCTGTCGTCGGTCGCGATGGCCGCGGTGGCCGCGCTGCCGGAAGCCGACATGCTGTCGTGGGGCTGGCGCGTGCCGTTCCTCGCGAGCATCGCGCTGGTCGGCCTCGGCTGGTTCATCCGCGCGAAAGTGCCCGAGTCGCCCGACTTCGAGAAGATGCAGCGCCAGGGCAAGGCCGAGAAGTCGCCGGTGACGGCCGCGCTGCGCCGCCATCCGCGCGAGGTGCTGACGATCGTCGGCGCGCGCGCCGCCGAGAACACGTGGTTCTACATGGTCGTCACGTTCGCGCTCGCGTACGCGACGCAGCAGCTTCATCTGCCGAAGGCCGGGATGCTGCACGCGATCACCGCGGGCGCCGTGCTGTCGCTCGTCACGATGCCGCTGTGCGGCCACCTGAGCGACAAGATCGGCCAGCGCCGGATGTTCGCGATCGGCCTCGTGCTGATGTGCGCGTTCGCCGCGCCGTTCTTCATGATGCTCGGCACGCAGCAGACGTCGTACGCATGGTGGGCGATCGTGCTCGGCCTCGGCGTCGTGTTCCCGATCCTCTATGCGCCGGAATCGCTGCTGTTCGCGCAGCAGTTCCCGGCGGAAATCCGCTACAGCGGCATCTCGCTGTCGGTGCAGCTCGCCGGCGTGATCGGCGGCGGCTTCGCGCCGATGATCGCGACGTCGCTGCTGAAGGCCGGCGGCGGCCAGCCGCACTACGTGATCGCGTACCTCGTCGGCTTCGGCGTGTTCGCGCTCGTGTGTACCGCACTGATGCGGCCGGCGCGCGCCTGAACACGCGAGCCGGTATCCGATCGATTTCAGTTCGTCCTGCTGCTCGCCGTGCCTGCACGCGCGGCGAACGCAGGCTCCCTTTTTCATTGCCACAGCGCTTTCCGGAGAGTTCCATGAACGCCGCAGTTCCACAGACCACCCTCGCCCTGCCCACCGCCAAGCTGCTGATCGACGGCGCGTTCGTCGAATCGCAAAGCGCCGAATGGGGCGACATCGTCAACCCCGCAACGCAGGAAACGCTCGGGCGCGTACCGTACGCGACGCTCGATGAGGTCGACGCCGCGATCGCGTCCGCGCAGCGCGCATTCCAGACGTGGAAGACGACGGCGATCGGCGCGCGGCTGCGCATCATGCTGAAGTTCCAGGATCTCGTGCGCCGCAATCTCGAACGGATCGCGCACACGCTGACGGCCGAGCAAGGCAAGACGCTGCCCGACGCGCAGGGCGACATCTTCCGCGGCCTTGAAGTGGTCGAGCACGCCTGCTCGATCGGCACGCTGCAGCAAGGCGAATTCGCGGAGAACGTCGCGGGCGGCGTCGATACCTACACGCTGCGCCAGCCGATTGGCGTGTGCGCGGGCATCACGCCGTTCAACTTCCCCGGGATGATTCCGCTGTGGATGTTCCCGATGGCGATCGTGTGCGGCAACACGTTCGTGCTGAAGCCGTCGGAGCAGGATCCGCTGTCGACGATGCAACTCGTCGAACTCGCGATCGAGGCCGGCGTGCCGAAAGGGGTACTGAACGTCGTGCACGGCGGCAAGACCGTGGTCGACCGCCTGTGCACGCATCCGGACATCAAGGCGATCTCGTTCGTCGGCTCGACGCGCGTCGGCACGCACGTGTACAACCTCGGCAGCCAGCACGGCAAGCGCGTGCAGTCGATGATGGGCGCGAAGAACCACGCGGTCGTACTGCCCGATGCGCACCGCGAACAATCGATCAACGCGCTCGTCGGCGCGGGCTTCGGCGCGGCCGGCCAGCGCTGCATGGCGACGTCGGTCGTCGTGCTGGTCGGCCAGGCGCGCGACTGGCTGCCCGAGCTCGTCGAGAAGGCGAAGGTGCTGAAGATCAACGCCGGTCATGAGCCGGGCACCGATGTCGGGCCCGTCGTGTCGAAGGCCGCGCTTGCGCGCATCACCGCGCTGATCGACGAAGGCGTGAAGGCCGGCGCGAAGCTCGAGCTCGACGGCCGCGGCGTGAAGGTGCCCGGCTACGAGCACGGCAACTTCGTCGGCCCGACGATCTTCTCGGGCGTGACGACCGACATGTCGATCTATACGGAAGAAATCTTCGGGCCGGTGGTCGTCGTGCTCGAAGCTGACACGCTCGACGAAGCAATCGCACTCGTCAACCGCAACCCGATGGGCAACGGCGTTGGGTTGTTCACGCAGAGCGGCGCGGCCGCGCGCAAGTTCCAGAGCGAGATCGACATCGGCCAGGTCGGCATCAACATCCCGATTCCGGTGCCGGTGCCCTACTTCAGCTTCACGGGTTCGCGCGGCTCGAAGCTCGGCGATCTCGGCCCGTACGGCAAGCAGGTCGTGCAGTTCTACACGCAGACGAAGACGGTCACCGCGCGCTGGTTCGACGACGACGCGACGGCCGGCGGCGTGAACACGACGATCGCGCTGCGCTGAGCGATGCATGGGATCGGACCAAGCGCTGAAGCGCCGAGTCCGGTCGACCGCGAAGCATGGGACCGGACCAAGCGCTGAAGCGCCGAGTCCGGTCGACCGCGAAGCATGGGACCGGACCAAGCGCTGAAGCGCCAAGTCCGGTCGACCGCGAAGCATGGGACCGGACTAAGCGCTGAAGCGCCAAGTCCGGTCGACAACGAGGAGGCTACGCATGGAAATCGCATTCATCGGGCTCGGCAACATGGGCGGCCCCATGGCCGCCAACCTGCTCAAGGCCGGTCACACGCTGACCGTGTTCGACCTCGACGCGAACGCGGTCGACGCCGCGGTGCGCGCGGGCGCGACGGCGGCCGGCTCGCCGCGCGACGCGGCCGCGCGCGGGACGATCGTGATCACGATGCTGCCGGCCGCGCAGCACGTGCGCGCCGTCTACCTCGGCGACGACGGCGTGCTGGCCGGCGCGCGCGCCGGCGCGACGCTGATCGACTGCAGCACGATCGATCCCGGCACCGTGCGCGCGGTGGCCGAAGCCGCCGCGCAGCGCGATTTCCCGCTCGCCGACGCGCCCGTGTCGGGCGGCACCGGCGGCGCGCAGGCCGGCACGCTGACCTTCATGGTCGGCGCGGACGCCGCGCTGTTCGAACGTATCCGCCCCGTGCTGCTCGGCATGGGCAAGAACGTCGTGCATTGCGGCGGCACGGGCACCGGGCAGATCGCGAAGATCTGCAACAACCTGCTGCTCGGGATCTCGATGATGGGCGTGTCGGAAGCAATGGCGCTCGGCGCCGCGCTCGGCATCGAGCCGGCCGTGCTGGCCGGCATCATCAACACGTCGACCGGCCGCTGCTGGAGCTCGGACACCTGTAACCCGTATCCGGGCGTGAGCGAAACGACGCCCGCCGCGCGCGACTATGCGGGCGGCTTCGCGGCGAACCTGATGCTGAAGGATCTCGGACTCGCGACCGAAGCCGCACGAAGCGCGCGTCAGCCGGTGTGGATGGGCGCGCTCGCGCAGCAGCTTTATCAGTCGATGAGCCAGCAGGGGCTCGGCACGCTCGATTTCTCCGCGTGCGTGAAGCTGTACGAGGCGCAGCCCGCATAGCCTGCGCAGCCGACGCCGGACGTGCGCCGACCCGCGATGCGCTTGCGCGTATCGCGGGTCGGATTGCATGCGGGGAAAGGGAAACGCAGGTGCCGCTGCTGGCGACGGTCGCGCGGCCATGCCGCGTGTCGTTCAACCGCGCGGGTTCGATGCCGTCTCGAAGGTCGGATGGCACTCGAACGCGAGTTCGGAGCGCGCGTCGACACGGCGGCCGCCGGTCAGCGATTCCTGCTTCATGCTCGCGCGCATGCCGCGCTGCGTGCAGTAGTTGGAGGCTTCGTTGACGGCCTTCTCATGGGCGTCGGCCCACGTCGTCGACACGCCGACCGTGCGCGTCGTCACGGTGAACACGTTCGGGTTCGACGTCGCGGTCACGTCGGAAGCGGTCGAACACGCGGCGAGCAAGCATGCGGCAGCCGCGACGGTCAACCATCGCAGGGTTCGGAAAGAAACTGGAATGGACATGGGGGGCAGGCACACGTCGGTTCGACGTGTATTGAGCAACATGGGCACAGTATGCCCGCTCGATCGCCGGAGATCATGCCCCTTTCAGTGAACACATTGTTTCGAATGGTTAAACGATCGCAAGCGCAGGCAAGATTTACAGCCCGGCGCCGCGCCCGTTTTCAACTCGTGAGTAGTTTTGCCCGGCCGGTGCGCCATTTCGGACGCTCACGCCCGTGCGCCGGTCAATGCGCGCGCTCCTGCCTGATTCTCGCCGACGCTTCCGCCAGGTTCCGCCACGCCGGCTGCCCCGGCGCATAGCGCGCGCGGATGTACGCGGCAAGCTCGGCCATCTGCCGGTCGTCGAACGCGTCGCCAAAGCCCGGCATGTAGCCGAGCTGGTCGGTGGCCGGCTGGTCGATCCCGTGATGCAGCACGCGCAGCAGGTTGTCCGGCGTCGCCTGGCTGACGCTCGTGTTGAGCCCCATCAGCGGGCGCACGCCGAAATGTCCGACACCGCCGGATTCCGCGTGACAGACCGCGCACGCCGCGTCGAACGCACGACGGCCGTTTTCGAGGCCGAGCGTCGCGACGGTTTCCGCGCCGCGTGCCTGGCGGGTAGCCACGTCGGCGGCCACCGCGGCCTCGACAGGTGGCGACAGCGACGCCAGATAGTGCGCGATCGCGCGCACGTCGGTCTCGGGCAGCGACGCGAGCCCCGCGACGACGGGCGCCATCGGCCCGGTCGCCACGCCGTGCTGCGCGGAGAAACCCGTGCGCAGATAGTCGAACAGCGCGCCTTCGGTCCACGGCACGGGTGCGGCCGGCGACGCGACGAGCGGCGGCGCGACCCATCCTTCCGCTTCGCCGCCCGACAGGTACGCGAAGCCGCCCTTCTCCGCACCCAGAGCGTTGCGCGGCGTGTGGCACGCGCCGCAGTGCCCGGCGCCGTCGACCAGATACTTGCCGCGATTCCACATCGCGGAGCGTGCCGGGTCCGGCGCGAACGGCCGCGCATCGTGAAACAGCCAGTTCCAGCCGGCGACGAGGCGCCGCTGGTCGAGCGGGAACGGCAGCTTCGTCTTCGGCGGCACATGCTTCACCGGCGGCTGCGACATCAGGTACGCATAGAGCGCGAGCAGGTCGGGCTCGCTCAGCTGCGCGAACGCCGTGTACGGAAACGCCGGGTACAGGTGCGTGCCGTCGCGCGAGATGCCTTCGCGCATTGCACGCGCGAACGCCGGATACGACCACGTGCCGATACCGGTTTCCGGATCGGGCGTGAGGTTCGTCGTGTAGATCGTGCCGAACGGCGTATCGAGCGCGAGCCCGCCCGCGTTGGTCGCGCCGCCGGGCGCGGTGTGGCATACCGCGCAATCGCCGGCGATCGCGACCTGGCGGCCGCGTTCGAGTGTCGCGGCGCTCCACATCGCACCATCCGCGCCGCCGGGCGCGACCGGTGCGATCGGTGCTGGCCCCGGCAGGATCGCGCACGCGAGCCCGATCAGCCCGCCGACCACGCCGCCCGCGCCGCCGCCGGCCAGCCAGCGGCGCCAGTGCGATGTGCGGCGCGGCGCGACATGCAGCCCGTCGCCGGAATCGACCGACGCCGGTTGCGCGAGTGCTGCGCGAATGCGCTCGGCATCGAACGGCGGTGCACGAAAACGCACCCCCGTCGCGTCGTACAGCGCGTTCGCGATCGCCGCCGCGGCCGGTGCCGCCGCCTGCTCGACCCGGCGCGCGTCGTGCGCGGACAATTCGCCGTGCGCGCGATGCGCCGCGTCGTCGAACGCCACCAGTTCATGCGCAATCGCGCCCGGCTGCGCGCCGGCATCGGTCTCGTCATGCGCGGGCCGCGCGGACAAGCGTGCGCCCATCACGCGCGAGATCGCCGCCTCGATCTGCCACGCGGGCACGCCGGCCATCGACGCGCCGCCCGGCTCTCCGGCACCCTGCCCGGCCACGACGCGCCGCACCGCGACGTCGCCGGTCGCGCGGTCGACATCGAGATCGACGACCCATGCGGACCAGCGCGTGTCGCCATCACGTGCTGCATCGTCGTCCGCTCGTTCGTCGCCGGACGGCGCGGCACGCGCGCCGGCGCCATCGAACGCGAAGCCGCGGCCGCTGACGCGCGAACGCACGCTCGGGTCGGCCGCGACCGGTGCGCCCCATGCGGCGCGTTCGCTGACCATCCGGATAATCTCGCGTGGCCCCGCATCCCGCGCTGCATCCAGATGCTGCAGGCGCAACGCGACCGGGTCGCGCCGCAACGCGCCCGCGAGTTCGTCCACGAAGGATTCGCGGGCGAACACGTGCGCATGCCCGGGAATCGCGCGGCCGGCGTCGGCCAATTCGATCGACGTCTGCGCGTGCCGGTAGACGAACGGCGACGCGGGGCGGGAATCCGTGCCCTCGGTCGTCGAACTGCGAAGATCGTCCGTTACCGCGCCGGATGCCTGCGCGCGATAGCGCCACGTCGTCATCCGCCCGTCGGGCGCGGTCCGCGTTTCGACATCGAGCGATGCCTGCGCGTGCGTATCGCCGATCGGCCATTCGTAGCGTGCGTGATGCGTGCGCGATGCGTCGGCTTCATCGCGCGGCGCGTGCGTCACCACACGCTCCGGCTCGGCGGGCAGGCTCAGGTCATGCTTCATCGCCGTCCCGCAGATAGCGTGCGGCGCGATGCACGGCCCGGATGATCTCCAGGTGCGTGCCGCAGCGGCACAGGTTGAAACGCAGCGCATCGCGGATCGCCGCATCGTCCGGCGCGGGGTTGCGGTCGAGCAGCGCCTTCGTGCTCATGATCATCCCGTTCAGGCAATAACCGCATTGCGCCGCCTGCTCGTCGATGAACGCGCGCTGGATCGGATGCGGCGCGTCGCGCGACCCGAGCCCTTCCAGCGTCGTGACGTCGCGCCCGCTCGCGGCGGCGGCCGGCACGACGCACGAACGCGTGGCCTGCCCGTCGACGAGCACCGTGCATGCGCCGCACTGCCCGAGCCCGCAGCCGTATTTCGGGCCGTTGAGCGCGCAGTCGTTGCGCAGGACCAGCAGCAGCGGCGCGTCGGGCGCCGCATCGTCGAAGGTGTGCGGCGTGCCGTTCACGCGAAACGCCAGCGGCCGCGGCTGAGAAGCGGAATGGGACATGAATGGATCCGGAATGCGGCGTGCGGGCCGAGGGTCGGCCGGCGGCTGGCACCGCCGCCGGCTGGCACCCGCCGGCGCGCCGGCCTGACATATAACACGCCGAAATGCGCGCGGTCCGGCGCATCGATCCCCGCGACGGCAAAGCGCCGGCCGGCGCGGGCATCACGTGCGCGTCAGGCCGCGGCCGCCACGTTGTTGCGCGACGGCGAGACGAGCGGCACGTCGAACACGTCGTAACCGAACACCCACGACGGATCCTCGTTCGTGCGCAGCCACGTGTTGTTGTGCGACACGAGTTGCACCTTCGACGCGCGCGCCGCGCGATTCGCCTCGTACAGCGCGAACGCGCCCGCGTAGTCGCCGATGCCGACTTCGTCGAGACAGCGCGCGAGCATCGCCGCATCCTCGATCGCCATCGCCGCGCCCTGCGCCATGTGCGGCTTCATCGGATGGCACGCGTCGCCGAGCAGCACGAGGCGGCCGCGGCTCCACAGCGGCAGCGGATCGCGTTCGAGCAGCGGCCACTTGGTGATCGACGGCGACACGTCGATCAGGTGCTGGATGTCGGCATGGAAACCCGCGAACGCCTCGCGCATTTCGTCGCGGCTGCTGTCGACCATCGACACGCCTTCGGGCCATTCGGCCTGCGGCACGCCGGTCACGTAGTAATACTCGTCGCGCTTCTCGGTCACGTAGTAGACCATCATGTGGCGATCCTCCGACCACCACTTCACGCACATGTCGTACGGCTTGTTGCCGAGCAGCGATGCCGGGAACACCGCGCGATGCGCGACATAACCCGTATAGCGCGGCGGTTCCGCGCCGAGCAGGTGCTCGCGGATCTGCGAATTCACGCCGTCCGCGCCGATCACGATGTCGGCCGTCTCGACGCTGCCGTCGGTGAACGTCAGGCGCACCGCGTCGCCGGTGTCCTCCACCGACGCGAGCCGCTTGCCGAAGCGGATCGTGCCGGGCGTCACCGCCTGCGTCATCAATGCATGGAAATCGCCGCGATGCACGGTCAGGTAGCTCGCGCCGTAGGTCTTGCGCGCGTAGTCGCCGAGCGGGATCTGCGCGAGCACGTCGGCCGTCTGCCAGTCGCGGCTGTACCAGAAATCCGGATGCGAACCCATCGTGTTCAGCGCGTCCTCGCAGCCGATGCGCCGCATGATCTTCATCACGTTCGGGCCGAGGTGGATGCCCGCGCCGAGGCGCGAGAACGCCGGCGCCTGCTCGTACAACGCGACGTCGTAGCCGCCGCGCTGAAGCAGCGCCGCGGCGGCCGTGCCGCCGAGTCCGGCGCCGATGATTGCGATACGGGGTGTGCTCATGCGGATCTCCTGATCGTGGGCCCGTCGCCGAGCGCGGCGCGAGAACGGGCGGATTGAATGGCGTTTATGTAGCGTACACACTCAATATACTCAGGACAAGAGGATTGTTGTTCGTTGTCTCGGCATTCGGGAAAACACCAATAATTCGTCAAAACACCAGGTGCACAAACGATCTGCACGCGCTGAACATCATTTTGATCCATTGCCATTTTCAAATGTACACACTAGACTTTGCTCGAAATCCGGCGATCCCGCGCCAGCGTGCCGCCCCACCCTTACCGACACGGAGCCTCCCGTCATGAGCAAGACCTACCGCATCGGCCAGATCGTGCCGAGTTCCAACACGACGATGGAAACCGAGATCCCCGCGATGCTGCGGCTGCGCGAAACGATCCGCCCCGAGCGCTTCACGTATCACTCGAGCCGGATGCGGATGAAGAAGGTCGTCAAGGAGGAACTGGCGGCGATGGATGCCGAATCCGACCGCTGCGCGGTGGAACTCAGCGATGCGCGCGTCGACGTGCTCGGCTATGCGTGCCTGGTCGCGATCATGGCGATGGGGCACGGCTACCACCGCGTGTCGCAGGCGCGCCTGACGAAGCACACGGCCGACAACGGCGCACAGGCACCCGTACTGACGAGCGCGGGTGCGCTCGTCGACGCGCTGAAGGTGATCGGCGCGAAGCGCATCGTCGTCGTCGCGCCGTACATGTTGCCGCTCACCGAACTCGTGGTCGACTACATCCGCAACGAAGGCTTTGAAGTGCTCGGCTATCGCGCGCTGGAGATTCCCGACAACCTCGACGTCGGCCGTCACGATCCGGCGCGCTTGCCCGATATCGTGAAGACGCTGCCGTACCAGGACGCCGACGCGATCGTGCTGTCCGCATGCGTGCAAATGCCGTCGCTGCCGGCCGTCGCGAAGGTCGAGGCGATGACGGGCAAGCCCGTGATCACGGCCGCGATCGCGACGACCTACGCGATGTTGCGCGAGCTCGATCTCGAGCCCGTCGTGCCCGGCGCCGGCGCGCTGCTGTCCGGCGCGTACTGAACGCAGCCCTTCCGACGGAGCCCATCCATGCCCTCGACCTTCCTGACCGGCGCGAACATCCGCGCGAACGGCATCCGCCAGCACTACCTGCGCTACGGCGGCGCGACCGGCGCGCGCGCGTCGCGCCCCGCGATCGTGCTGATCCCCGGCATCACGAGCCCCGCGATCACGTGGGGCTTCGTCGGCGAGACATTCGGCGCGGCGTTCGACACCTATGTGCTCGACGTGCGCGGCCGCGGGCTGTCCGACGCGTCGCCGTCGCTCGACTACAGCCTCGATGCGCAGGCCGACGATATCGCGGCGCTCGTCGCCGCGCTCGGCCTGCCGCGCACGAGCCTCGTCGGCCATTCGATGGGCGCCCGGATCGCCGCGCGCGCGGCGCGGCGCGGCATCCGCGGGCTCGAATCGGTCGTGCTCGTCGATCCGCCCGTGTCCGGCCCGAACCGCCGCGACTATCCGGGCAAGCTGCCGTGGTACATCGACTCGATGGCGCTCGCGCGCGCCGGCACCGACGCCGAAGGCATGCGCGCGTTCTGCCCGACCTGGACCGATGCGGAACTGCAATTGCGCGCCGAATGGCTGCATACGTGCGACGAGCGCGCGGTGCGCGCGACGTACGAAGGGTTCCATAGCGACGATTTCCATGCAGACGCCGCGCAGTTGGCGGTGCCGTCGCTGCTGATCACGGCCGAACGCGGCGACGTGGTGCGCGACGACGATGTCGCGGAACTGCAGCGCGCGACGCCGTCGATGCAGCACGTGCGCGTGCCCGATGCGGGCCACATGATCCCGTGGGACAACGCACCGGGCTTCTACGCGGCGTTCGGCGACTTCCTCGGCGCGCCGCTCGCGGCCTGATCCCCTTTTCCTTCACGCCTTTACCGGAGCCGACGATGCCAGTCAGCGACACCCAACTGATCGACGCGTGGAAGCAGGTGCTCACGCTGTCGCGCCTCGAACCGGGCCAGACCGTCACGATCCTGACGAGCGCGGCCACCCACCCGCAGACGCTGTCGTGCGCGCTGATCGCGACGCAATCGATGGGCGCGATCGTCAACCGGCTCGACCTGCCGCCGGTAAACGGCGACAAGGCGTTCAGCCGCGACCCGCTCGCGTATCTCGGCACGACGCCGCTGACCGGCAACAAGGCCGCGATCGCCGCGCTGCGCGAGAGCGACCTCGTGCTCGACCTGATGACGCTGCTGTTCTCGCCCGAACAGCACGAGATCCTGAAATCCGGCACGAAGATCCTGCTCGCGGTCGAGCCGCCCGAAGTGCTCGTGCGGATGGTGCCGACGCCGGCCGACCGCACGCGCGTGCTCGCCGCGGCGAAGCAAATCGCCGCCGCCCGCGAGATGCGCGTAACGTCGGCGGCCGGCACCGCCCTCGTGTGCCCGCTCGGCGAGTTCCCGCCGACCGCCGAATACGGCTTCGTCGACGCGCCGGGCCGCTGGGATCACTGGCCGAGCGGCTTCGCGCTGACCTACCCGAACGACCGCACCGCGCGCGGCACGATCGTGATCGATCGCGGCGACATCCTGCTGCCGCAGAAGCACTACGTGAGCGAGCCGATCGCGCTGACCGTCGAAGGCGGTTATGCGACGCGCATCGAAGGCGGCGTCGACGCCGACCTGCTGCGCGACTACATGGAGACCTTCGCCGACCCCGAAGGCTATGCGATCTCGCATATCGGCTGGGGCCTGCAGCCGCGTGCGCGCTGGTCGACGCTCGGGCTGTACGACCGCGAGGCGACGATCGGGATGGACGCGCGCGCGTTCGAGGGCAACTTCCTGTTCTCGCTCGGCCCGAACAACGAAGGCGGCGGCAACCGCACGACCACCTGCCACATCGACATCCCGCTGCGCCGCTGCACGGTCGAACTCGACGGCGAAACCGTCGTGCGCGACGGCCGCGTGACCGATCAACCCGCGTGACCAACGAGCGCCCGACACCATGAACGATCTTTCCCGCCACGCCGAAGCGAACGTCTACCGCCAGCAGGGTTTCGGCACGCCGCTGCCGCCGCACGGCAACATCGGCCTGCTGATCGTCGACTTCGTGGTCGGCTTCGCCGATCCCGCGACGTTCGGCGGCGGCAACATCGCGCCGGCGATCGCGCGCACGACGCGCGCGCTCGCGCTGGCGCGCGAACGCGGCTGGCCCGTCGCGCACAGCCGCATCGTGTACGCGGACGACGGCAGCGACGACAACGTGTTCTCGCTGAAGGTGCCCGGCATGGCGACGCTGACCGAGCACCATCCGAACAGCGCGATCGTGCCCGAACTCACGCCCGCCGCTGGCGAACTCGTCGTGCGCAAGACCGTGCCGTCGGCGTTCTTCGGTACGCAACTTGCCCCATGGCTCGCGCAGCGCGCGGTGCAGACGCTGCTCGTCGCGGGTGCCGTGACGAGCGGCTGCGTACGCGCGAGCGTGGTCGACGCGATGTCGCACGGATTCCGCCCGCTCGTGCTCGCCGATTGCGTCGGCGATCGCGCGATCGCGCCGCACGACGCGAACCTGTTCGACATGCAGCAGAAATATGCAGCCGTGATGCCGCTCGACGACGCGATCGCGGCGATCGACGCCGTCCAGGCGCACGCGCGCTGAGTCGCGACGGATCGCGGGCCGCGCATGCGTCGCCCGCGATTGACGCTGCGCTTTTGGCGGCCTAGATTGGCTTGACGCGCGCCGTTCGAACCCGCCCCGACGCAACCGGTCGCCGGCCGCGCCGCTCCCGACAGGACACCTCCCCCGTGAACCGCTCCGAACTGCTCGTGCGCAACGGCTGCCTGACCGTGATCCGGCCGCCCGCGCCGCCCGTCAAGCCGGCGCCCGGCCAGCCGGGCAGCCTGTCGTCCTACGTGCCCGCGCTGCCCGAAGTCTTCGTCGCGATTCTCGACGACGGCCGCATCCTCGCGTTCAACGGACACGTCGATCTCGGCACCGGCATCCGCACGTCGCTCGCGCAGATCGTCGCGGAGGAACTCGACGTGCCGGCCGCGCGCGTGACGATGGTGCTCGGCGACACGGCCGCGACACCGAACCAGGGCCCGACCATCGCGAGCGCGACGATCCAGATTTCCGCGACGCCGCTGCGCTGCGCGGCCGCGCAGGCGCGCCACGCGCTGCTGGCGCTCGCCGCCGAGCGGTTCGGCGTCGACGCAGCGCGGCTGGCCATCGACGACGGAACCATTTCGGCGAACGGGCAAAGCGCGACGTTCGCGGCGCTCGTTGCCGCGCATCGCATCGCGCTGACGCTGGACCTGAACACCCGCACGAAGGATCCCGCCCGCTACCGGATCGTCGGCAAGTCGTCGCCGCGTGTCGACCTGCCCGCGAAAGCGACCGGCGAGCTCACGTTCGTGCACGACATGCGCGTGCCGGGCATGCTGCACGGTCGTGTCGTGCGGCCACCGTATGCGGGCCACGACAGCGGCCCGTTCGTCGGCACCTCGCTCGTCGACGTCGATCGCGCGTCGGTCGCCGACGTGCCGGGGCTCGTGGCCGTCGTCGCGATCGGCGATTTCGTCGGCGTCGTCGCCGAACGCGAGGAGCATGCGATCCGCGCGGCGCGCCAGTTGCGCGTGACGTGGCGGCCGCATGCCGCGCTGCCGCCGCTCGACGAGCCGGCCGCCGCGATCGCCGCCGCGCCGGCCAGACGCCGCGTGCTGCTCGACGAAGGCGATGTGGACGCCGCACGCGCGCAGCCCGACACGATCACGCTGTCGCGCACCTATGCGTGGCCGTTCCAGATGCACGGCTCGATCGGTCCGTCATGCGCGCTTGCCGACTACCGGGAACCCGGCGACGGCCGAATCACCGTGTGGTCCGGCACGCAGAATCCCGTGTCGCTGCGCTACGACCTCGCGACGCTCGTCGCGCGCGACGAAGCCGATTTCGACGTCGTGCGGATGGAAGCGGCAGGCTGCTACGGCCGCAACGGCGCGGACGACGTGTGCGGCGATGCGCTGCTGCTGTCGCGCGCGGTCGGCCGCCCGGTACGCGTGCAGTTGTCGCGTGCGGACGAGCATCTGTGGGAACCGAAAGGCGCGGGCCAGTCGATGCAGGTGACCGGCACCGTCACGCGCGACGGCCGCCTGCTCGGCTATGACTTCACGACGCGCTATCCGTCGAACGACGCGCCGCTGCTCGCGGCATTGCTGACCGGCACGATCGCGCCCGAGCCGCGCGTGTTCGAGATGGGCGATCGCACGGCCGTATCGCCGTACGCGAGCCCGCATCGCCGCTTCGTCTGCGAGGATCTCGCGCCACTCGTGCGCGCGTCGTGGCTGCGCGGCGTGTCGGCGTTGCCGAACTCGTTCGCGCACGATGCGTTCGTCGACGAATGTGCGGCGCTGACCGGCGTCGACCCGCTCGCGTTCCGGCTGCGTCATCTGCAGGACGCGCGCGCGACCGAGCTGCTGCAGGCCGTGGCCGACCGTGCGGGCTGGACGCCGCGCGCAGAGCACACGCAGCGCGAACGCGACGGATCGCGGCTCGCGCGCGGACGCGGGATCGCGTATGCGCGCTACGTGCACAGCCGCTTCCCCGGTTTCGGCGCGGCGTGGTCGGCATGGATCGTCGACCTGAGCGTCGATCGCGTGACGGGCGAGATACGCATCGAACGCGTGACGGTCGGCCAGGACACGGGCACGATGATCAACCCGGATGGCGTGCGCCACCAGATCCACGGCAACGTGATCCAGGTATTGAGCCGCACGCTGAAGGAGCGCGTGCGGTTCGCGGACGGCAAGGTCGCGTCGCGCGAATGGGCGAGCTATCCGATCCTGACGTTCGCGGAAGTGCCGGACGTCGATGTCGTGCTGATGCCGAGGCAAGGCGAGCCGCCGCTCGGCGCGGGCGAATCGGCATCGGTGCCGGGTCCGGCCGCGGTTGCGAACGCGTTGTTCGATGCGACCGGCGTGCGGTTCTACGCGCCGCCGTTTACGCCCGAAACGGTCCGCGCCGCGCTGCGCGAGGCCGGCCGGCTGATGAGCGCCGACGAAGCCGCTGCGACCGCAACCGCCGGTGCGGTGTAGGCGCGCGGGCGCCGCCGGCGCATCACGCTTCGCCGTCTTCTTCCATCATCTTGCGCAGCAGGAACTGCAGCGCGACACGTTCGCCCGGATTGAGTGCGCCATACGTACGCTCGGTCACCTGCCGCGCGAACGGCACCGTGCGGTCGATCAGCGCGAGGCCGGTCGCGGTCGCGCGCACGATCAGCTTGCGGCCGTCGTTCGGGTCGGGCAGCACCTCGATCAGCGCACGTGCCTTCAAGCGCTCGACGACGCCGCGAATCGTCGCCTGGTCGATCGCGGTCGCCTTGACGATGTCGTTCAGCGAGCACGCCTGGCGTTCCTTGACCGCGCACAGCGTCACGAACTGCGCGGCCGTGAGATCCGAATCGGGGATCGCTTCCTGGAAGATCGACACGTGCCGCTGATACGCGCGGCGCAGCAGGTGTCCGACCTGGTCGTGAAAGTCGTAGGAATCCTTGGAAGACGCCATGAAAGTGCAGGCCCGTGCCGCATGTAAGGGAAAGACAAGAAGTGTACACCCTCAATTCGGCGCGACCGGCGGCCAGGCAGCCGCTTCATTGCGGTGCATCAGAATTCGCGTCAGCCGGCACGCATCGCGCCTGACGATCGCCTGACAGCAGTGGATCGGCCGGCACCGCCGCCGGGACAGCCGGCCGCCCGTGCTCGAATCTGCTGCCGCACGCGCGTTTGCGCACTGCGGCAAGCTTTCGCGTACACACTCCATTTTTAAGTGCATACGCACGAATTTCGTGCATATTCCGGCACGCATCCCGATCGTTTCGATGCACGATCTCGATCTTCAAAAACCTCATTAAAAGCTCGGTTTATCCTACGAAAGCGCTTGCCATGACACGTCGATTTTCATGCCTGTGCGATTCCGTATTTTCTAGTGTGTACGCTATTTAATTGCCGTGATATACAGACTCCAGTGCGCAGCGGAACCTCCGCTCGCGTCGATCGGCCACCCATTCATCCGTCACACTCGAACAGGGGCAATCCCATGTCTACCGCACACCCGAGCGCCGCCGTTTCCCCCGACGACGCGCTGCACGGCAATCTCTACCGCAAGGTCACGCTGCGCCTGATCACCCTCTTCTGCCTGTGCTACTTCGCGGCCTATCTCGACCGCATCAACATCGGGCTCGCGAAACTCCAGATGCTCGACGCGCTGAAGTTCAGCGATACCGTGTACGGGCTCGGCGCCGGCCTGTTCTTCGGCGGCTACATCCTGTTCGAAGTCCCAAGCAACCTGGTGCTGCAGCGCGTCGGCGCGAAGCTGTGGATCGCGCGGATCATGATCACGTGGGGCCTGCTGTCGGGCGCGACGATGTTCGTGCACACGCCGATGCAGTTCTACATCGTGCGGTTCCTGCTCGGCGCCGCCGAGGCCGGCTTCCTGCCGGGCGTGCTGCTGTACCTGACGCAGTGGTATCCCGATGCGCGCCGCGCACGGATCGTCGCGCTGTTCATGGTCGGCCTGCCGCTGTCGAGCATGATCGGCAGCCCGATCTCCGGCTGGATCATGCGCGCGTTCGACGGCGCGCACGGGCTCGGCGGCTGGCAGTGGCTGTTCCTGCTCGAAGCGCTGCCGTCGGTACTGCTCGGCTTCGCGGTGCTGCGCTGGCTGCCCAACAGCATCGAGTCCGCGCAATGGCTGAGCGCCGGCGAAAAGCAGGCGCTGCGCGCGAATCTCGACGCCGATCCGTCCGGCAACAAGAGCCACGCGCTCGGCAAGGCCTTCTCCGATCCGAAAGTGTGGGCGCTCGGCCTGATCGACCTGTGCGTGCTGCTCGGCCTGTATGCGGTGAGCTTCTGGCTGCCGACGATCCTGCGCGACACGGGCGTGAAGGACGCTTATCACATCGGCTGGCTGATGGTGATTCCGAATGCCGCGGCCGTGCTCGCCACGCTGTATTGCGGCGCGAGCTCCGATCGCGCGCGCGAGCGCCGCTGGCATATCGTCGTACCGTTCATGGTGTCGGCCGTCGCGCTGGCGATCGCGGCCTCGTCGTCGCACGGCACGCTCGGGACGGTGCTGCTCTTCTCGCTGATCAACGCGGGGGCCGCGGCCGCCATGCCGGTCGTCTGGGCGTTGCCGTCCACGTTCCTGAAGGGCTCGGCCGCGGCCGGCGGGATCGCGTTCGCGTGCTCGATCGCGAACCTCGGCGGGTTCGGCAGCACCTATTTCATCGGCTGGCTGCGCGACACGTTCCATTCGCAAAGCGCGGGGCTGTATGGCTTCGCCGCGTGCATGCTGGTCGGCTGCGCCCTCGCGCTCGCGTATCCGGCGAAGCTCGTGAACCGCTGACGCGTCGCGTCGCCCGCGCGCGACGCTGTCTTTTTTCAACCGCGGCGACAGCCCGGCCCGCCCCACGCCCACGCCCACACCCACGCCACGCGCACGCCGCCGCACCGGCGCGTGCGCGCGTCATCCCCCGCGCAGGCACACTGCTTGCGACATCCACGCGCAGGAACTCGGGCCGCAGTAACACGGCAACCGGCCGTCACGGTTTCGCGACGGCCGGCGCCGATCGCGCCGTCAGTCGATCCGCTCGAGACGGATCACATGCTCGGCGCGCGTGCCGTCGCCGTGCTCGATATCGACGTCGCCGACATGGCACACGCGCCAGCCCGGCCGCGCGGCGATCTGCGGCAGGTTGCCGGACGGACGGCTCTCGATCCCGCCAAGCCCTTCGTCGGGCGTATCGACCGCGTCGTCGAGGGACGCGTTCGAATGGATCACGTTGTCGTGCCGCTTCGATGCGCCCGCGGCGGCTTCCATGCCCTTGCCGTCGACGTCGACCGTGTTGTCGGTCATCGCCATGTTCGCGTTGTCGAGCGTCGTGATCCGGCCGGCCGCGCGCCGCACGGGGTCGCCGCTGTCGATCGCATGCGCGCCGCGTTCGATCGGCGGCAGCCCGGTCGGCATTTTCGCGGCGACGGCCTCCGGCGACAGCGGACGCCGCGCGACCTGAGCGACCTGGGGCGCCGCATCGGGCATGTCGCCGGCCGCCGGCGCTTTCACCGGACTCCGCTCGATCTGTTCCCGCTGCCTTTTCGGGGCAGCGGTCGATTCCGTGTTCTGCATTGCACCTCCTGTCCGGCCAGCGCGCGTCGGGGTCGGGCTGCCGCCGCCGGCCCGGGAATCGCTACAACGGTCCTTGCAAATCTTTCATGCAGCCGGACGCACGCGCGCCACCCGGCGCACGTGCCACACCGGCACGGCAATGGAAAAGCGGAGGGTGCACCCGCGCGGGCGGCCTGCGCGCCGTCCGCCCGCCTGTCAGCCGCCGCTCGCGCCGCCCGGCGCGGAGGCCGCGCCCGGCATGCTCGCGCCGCTTTCGCCGCTGCTTCCGGCCGCTCCGCTGCCCGGCATGCCCGACGGCGCGCTGGACGGCGCGGCCGACATGCCGCCCGTTGCGCCCGTGCTGGAACTGGCCCCGCCGCCGTCGTCGCTCTTCTTCTGGCAGCCTGCGCCCGCCGCCAGACCTGCAATCAGGATGCCGGCGAAGACGGCTCGCGATACATGACGAAATGAATATCGCTGCATGACACCTCCGCTGATGTCGATGTGGATGGAGCCCGCTGACGAGCAATGCGCGTGCCGCACCCGGCCGCCGACGACGAGCGCGCCCCATTCATTTTTCAAATGGCGCCCAGCCGAATATTTAATTTCCCATCGTTGCGCCGGCCACCCATACTCGCGAACAAATCCGAGACATAACGTCCACGGCGGCCGGGCCCGCGCTGCGTGCACACGCTGCCGGTTTCGCGCCCCGCACATGGAAGGAGACAACGGCGTGCAACTGGAAGCCACTCACCGCTCGGGCCTCGTGCTCGGCGCGGACGACGCATCGCATCGAACCGATACGGCCACGCGCGACCCCGCGTTGAGCCCGCGGCTGCACAACGCCGACCTCGCGCCGACCAAGGCCGCGGGCCGGACCTGGGGTCGTTACAGCATCTTTGCGCTGTGGACCAACGACGTGCACAACATCGCGAACTACTCGTTCGCGATCGGGCTGTTCGCGCTCGGCCTGTCGGGCTGGCAGATGCTCGCGTCGCTCGCGATCGGCGCGGTGCTCGTGTACTGCTTCATGAACCTCACCGGCTACATGGGCCAGAAGACCGGCGTGCCGTTCCCGGTAATCAGCCGGATGAGCTTCGGCATCTACGGTGCGCTGCTGCCCGCGATGATCCGCGCGGTGATCGCGATCGCATGGTTCGGCATCCAGACCTATCTCGCGTCCGTCGTGCTGCGCGTGCTGCTCACCGCGATCTGGCCGAGCCTCGCCGCATTCGACCAGAACGCGATCTTCGGGCTGTCGACGCTGGGCTGGATCACGTTCGTCGCGATCTGGCTCGTGCAGATCGGCATCCTCACGTACGGGATGGAAATGGTCCGCAAGTACGAGGGGCTCGCTGGCCCGGTGATCCTCGTCACGACGCTGTCGCTCGCCGCGTGGATGTTCAGCCGCACGGGCGGCCATCTCGCGATGTCGATCGGCAAGCCGATGACCGGCCTGAAGATGTGGACGGAGGTCTTCGCGGGCGGTTCGCTGTGGCTCGCGATCTACGGCACGCTGGTGCTCAACTTCTGCGATTTCGCACGCTCGTCGCCGAGCGCGAAGACGGTGCGCGTCGGCAACTTCTGGGGCCTGCCGGTGAATATTCTCGTGTTCGCGACGATCAGCTTCGTGCTCGCCGGCGCGCAGTTCGAGCTGAACGGCCACATCATCCACAGCCCGACGGAAATCATCGCGACGGTGCCGAACAAGCTGTTCCTCGTGCTCGGCTGCCTCGCATTCCTGATCGTGACGGTCGCCGTGAACATCATGGCGAACTTCGTTGCGCCGGCCTTCGTCCTGACGAGCCTCGCGCCGCACCGCCTGTCGTTCCGCCGCGCGGGCCTGATCAGCGCGACGATCGCCGTGCTGATCCTGCCGTGGAACCTGTACAACAGCCCGATCGTGATCGTCTATTTCCTGTCCGGCCTCGGCGCGCTGCTCGGCCCGCTGTACGGGATCATCACGGTCGACTACTGGCTGGTGCGCAAGCAGCGCGTGAACGTGCCCGACCTCTATACCGAAGCGCCGACCGGCGCCTACTTCTACACGCGCGGCGTGAACCGCAAGGCGCTCGCGGCGCTCGTGCCGTCCGCGCTGATCTCGATCACGCTCGCCGTCGTACCGGCCTTCAGCGCGATGACGCCGTTCTCCTGGCTGCTCGGCGCGGCCATCGCGGGCAGCGTGTACTGGCTGCTGGCCGATCGCAAACGGCAATACGAAGAGCGCTCGGGCGAACACATCGCGGTCGCCTGCGCGCAACACTGAACACACGCATACGGAGTCACCGATGAGGATCCTGGTAGTCAACGTCAACACGACCGAGTCGATCACCGACGCGATCGCCGCGCAGGCGCGGGCCGCCGCGTCGCCCGGCACGGAGATCGTCGGGCTGACGCCGCGCTTCGGCGCGGCGTCGGTCGAAGGCAACTTCGAGAGCTACCTCGCGGCGATCGCCGTGATGGATCGCGTGTTGAGCTACGACGAGCCGTACGACGCGGTGATCCAGGCCGGCTACGGCGAACACGGCCGCGAAGGCCTGCAGGAACTGCTGACGGTGCCCGTCGTCGACATCACCGAAGCGGCCGCGAGTATCGCGATGCTGCTCGGCCATCGCTACTCGGTCGTCACGACGCTCGACCGCACGGTGCCGCTGATCGAGGATCGCCTGAAACTCGCCGGGCTCGATGCACGCTGCGCGTCGGTGCGCGCGAGCGGCCTCGCGGTGCTCGAGCTCGAAGAGAACCCGGCCCGCGCGATCGAGTCGATCGTCGGCCAGGCGCAGCGCGCGGTGAAGGACGATCACGCGGAAGTGATCTGCCTCGGCTGCGGCGGGATGGCCGGCCTCGACCGGCAGATCGAGGAATGCACGGGCGTGCCGGTCGTCGACGGCGTAACGGCCGCGGTCGCGCTCGCCGAGTCGCTGGTGCGCCTGAAGCTGAAGACGTCGAAGGTCCGCACGTATGCACCGCCGCGTCCGAAGAAGATCGTCGGCTGGCCGGGAACCTTCGCAAAATGACGGGCCGTCGTCCGGCTGCCGCGTCGCGCTCGGGCACTGCGTCGCCGGGAGGCGTATCGGCATGCGGGATCCGCTAGACCCGACCGCCCTGCCCCGCGACGCGTCCGACGCCAAGGACCTGCTCGACGTGCTCGATGCGCGGCTGATGCGCATCCTGCTCGTGCTGCTGACCGAGCGCACCGTGTCGCGTGCGGCCGTGCGCCTGAACATGTCGCAACCGGCGACGAGTGCCGCGCTCAAGCGCCTTCGCACATTGCTCGGCGATCCGCTGCTCGTGCGCAGCCGCTACGGAATGGTGCCGACCGAGTTCGGCGCGCGGCTGATCGAACCGTTGCGCAACGCGTTGCGCGTGATCGACTTCATCCGCATCCAGCAACCGACGTTCGACGCGCGCACGTCGGTGCGCACCTACCGGATCGGCTGCCCTGACTACCTGAACGTGCTGTTCGTGCCGAAGCTCGTCGCGCTGTTCCGCGAACGCGCGCCGAACGCGCAGCTCGTGTTCCATCCGCTCGGCGACGGCTTCGACGACGAGCGCGCACTCGCCGACGGCGAGCTCGACGTCGTGATCGACAATCGCGCTGCCCGTTCGTCGCGGTTCCGGCAGGACGACCTGTTCGACGACCGTATCGTGTGCCTGATGCGCGCGACGCATCCGCTCGCGCGGCGCGGCACGATGACGGCCGCCGATTTCGCGGCAGCGCCGCAGTTGTGCCCGACGCCGTCGTGGCTCGAAGCGTCCGGTGCGATCGACCGGCAGCTCGAACGCGTGGAGTTGCAGCGGCGGATCGTCGTCACGCTGCCGCACTTCGAACTCGCCGCGCACGCGCTGGTGCGTTCCGACCTGATCCTGACCACCACGTACCGGCTCGCGCGACACTACGCGAAGCTGTTGCCGCTCGCCGCCGTCGCGCTGCCGGCAGAGCCGCCGGACATCGTGTACCGGATCACGTGGAACGAATCGGAGTCGTGCGCCGACGGCGTGCGCTGGTTGCGCGGGCTGATCGCCGAAGCGACGCGCGACTGGCTCGCGGCCGAGGCCGCACAACCAGCCGTCTCGGCCGTCGCGGCCGTCCAGGCGGCCGACGCGCCCGCGGCCCCTGCGCCCGTGCGGCGTCGTGCCACGCATTGCGGCAGCACACGCCGGGCGCCCATCGCACGCGCGGCGCGTGCGCATCGCGCGACGATAAAGCCGCACTGAATGCGGTGCGGCGGCGCCCGCTGTAAGCCCGGTCCCATTTACGCGCGGCGAACGCGCTATGCGCAACGACGGCATTCGAAAGAGTCATCCGGAATCCGAGGGCATACCGATGAAAACCTGCCTGATCGCCGTGGCCGCACCGTTCGTGCTGCTGGCCCACTCCCCGGCGTTCGCCGACACGCAGGATTGCGCGACGCGCATCCGCGCGCTCGAGACGCAGATCGACCAAGCGAAGCGGTTCGGCAATACGCAACAGCTGATGCGCCAGCAGATCGCGCTCGCACAGGTCCAGGAGATCTGCACGGACGCCGGCCAGCTTTCGCGTGCCGAACGCAATGTGCAGGACAAGCAGAGCGATGTCGAACGCAACGTGCAGGACAAGCAGCGCGATGTCGAACAGGCTCGGGGCGACGTGCGCAAGGTCGAGAAGGCCCGGCGCAAGCTCGCCGGCAAGCAGGACAAGCTGCGCGAAGCGACGCGCGACCTGCACGAGGCCGAAGGCGATCGCATCGCGTTGAAGGGCTGACGGAGCGCGCGCCGTCACGCGTCACGCGTCACGCGTCACGCGTCACGCGTCGCGCATCGGTTGCGCAAGCAACTTGTATGCAACGACGGCCGCACCGAGCGCCAGCACGCCGCTCACCGTCAGTGCATCGGCGAACCCGCTCGCGAACGCAATGGGTGCCGCCTGTGCCAGCGCGCCGGCCGCCGACGCAGGCACCCGTTCGAGCGCCTGCGCCAGATCGCCGGCCAGCAGGCTCGACATGAACGGCGCGTCGGCGAACGCGCGCAGGCCGGGCGCGGCGGACAGCAGGCGATCGAGCCGCGCGTGCGTGCTCGCCGCCAGCACCGCGCCGAGCACGCCGACGGCCGTCACGATCGCCGAGAAGCGCGTCGTCGTGCTGATGCCCGACGCCATGCCCGTGCGGTTAGGCGGCACGCACGCCATGATCGCCTTCTGCGTATCGCCGTTCATGATGCCGGCGCCGCAGCCCGTCACGAACATGCCGATCGCGACGAGCCGGTAGTCGCCGCTGGCCGTCAGCGCCGCGGTCGCGAGGTTGCCCGCACCGATCAGCGCGAGCCCGCCCGCCAGCACGCCGCCGGACGACACGCGCGCGGCGAGCGCCGCGCCGAGCGACGGCCCGGCGACCATCGCGAACGCGAACGGCAGCATCCCGAGCCCCGCGTCGATCGCCGACATCCCGAACGCGTTCTGCAGATACAGCGGCAGGAACGTCATCATCACCTGCGCACACGCCGCATAGCCGAACATCGCGAGCACGGCGCCGACGAAGCGCGGCTGGCGGAACAGCGCGAGATCGATCATCGGCCGCGCCTGCCAGCGCTCCGCGCCGATGAACGCGGCAAACAGCGCGGCGGCGAGTGCGAGCCGGCCGAGCGTCGCGGCCGACAGCCAGCCGTGCGACGTCGCGCCGATCAGCGCCGCGATCGCGCATGCGAGCGCCGCGCCGAACAGCAGGCTGCCGGCCGCGTCCACGCGTTTCGCGTGCGGATCGCGCGATTCGTCGATCGCCACGCGCGCGCCGACCGCCAGCAACGCGCAGACGGGCAGGTTCAGCAGGAACACCCAGCGCCAGCCGATCCATTGCGTGATCGCACCGCCGACGAGCGGCGCGATCGCCGTCGCGATCCCCATGCACATCCCCCAGATCGCCCACGCGCGCGCCCGTTCGCGCCCTTCCGGAAAGCGGTTCGCGATCACGGCGAGCGCGGCCGTCAGCAGCAGCGCGGCGCCGCCGCCCTTCACCGCGCGCGCGACGATCAGCCAGCCGACCGACGGCGCGATGCCGCAGCCGAGCGACGCGACGAAAAAGAGCGCAAGCCCCGCGCCGAGCATCCGCTTGCGGCCGAAGCGGTCGGCGAGCCCGCCGGCCGGCAGCAGGCACGCGGCGAACGCGGTCATGTACGCGCTGACGACCCATTCGATATCGGCGAAGCTCGCATGAAAACTGCGCGCGATGCTCGGCAGCGACACGGCGACGACGTTCGTGTCGAGCACGATCAGCGAACAGGTCGCCGACGCGACGGCGAGCGTCGCGGCGGCCGGCATGCGGGCGCCCGCATGCGGGGCAACGGCCGCGCCCGCGCGCGACGCCGGTGAGGGCTGGGACATCGGCAACTCCGGAACAGGATGAACGAACCGTATGCTAGGCTTGCCCGGTATTACCTGTCATTGACACTCCGATGCTGTTTTATTGACGAAAATTGCAATCATGGACCGGCTCGAATTCCGCCACGTGCGCGCGTTCCTGAGCGTCGCGCAGCATCTGCATTTCGCCCGCGCGGCCGACGCGCTCGACATGGCGCCGCCCGCGCTCACGCGGCAGATCCAGGAGGCCGAACGCGCGCTCGGCGTGCGGCTGTTTCACCGGTCGCGCCGCGCGGTCGCGCTGAGCGCGGCCGGCGAGGCCTATCTCGCCGAAGCGAGCGCCGCGTTCGAACACCTGCAACGCGGCCGCGAACTCGCCGCGCTGGCCGAACGCGGCGAACTGGGCCGGATCGAGATCGGCTACGTATCGTCCGCCGTCTATTCGGGCACGCTGCAGCGCACCGTCGGCGCGTTCCGCGCAGCGCACCCGCGCATCGAGCTGAACCTGCGCGAAGTGCCGATGGACGACGTCGCGAAGCAACTCGACGCGGGCCGGCTCGATCTCGCGTACGTGCGCCCGCCGCTGCCGCTGCCCGGCGGCCTGCGGATCGTCACGCTGCAGCGCGACGTGTTCGTCGCGGCCGTGCCGGCCGACTCGCGTTACGCGTCGATGCCGACCGTGCGCGCGGCCGACCTCGCCGACGCGCGCTTCGCGGTGCCCGAACAGGAGCGCGGCACGCTCGAAGTCGCGCGCCGCGGCCGCTTCGCGCCGGTGATCGCCGCGCGGCCGGGCGGGTTGCTCGCGGTGCTCGCGTGCGTGTCCGTGAACGGCTGGGTCGCCGTGATTCCCGATGCACTTGCCGGTTGCGTGTCGTTGCCGGGCGTCGTGTACCGGCCGATCGCCGGCAAGCCGATCATGTCGGAACTTGCGCTCGCACACCGGCGATTCGAAAAGGCGCCGGCGGTGCAGGCGTTCCTGCGCACGGTTTCGCCAGCCGCATAGGCCGCCCGTGCGCGTCGGGCGTCGGGCGTCGGGATCGGCAGCCCCGGCCGTCGCCACGCGAATATGCATTTCACGATTCGATGTTTGTCGGCCGGAAGCCGATTCCGTAACCTGCCCGGCAGCCGCGCGGCATGCGCGCGGATCACCGAGGATATGCCGCCGATGAACCCGTCTCCCGCCACAGCGCGCCGCCGCGTGCTGCAGCGTCTTGCCGCCCTCGCCGCCGCACCGCTCGCCGGCGGCATCGCGCTGCCCGTCCACGCGGCCGGTGCCGACCTGTCGGGCGTCACGCTCGTGCTCGGCGACCAGGCCGGCGGCCTGCGCGCGCTGGCCGAAGCCGCGCACGTGCTCGACGGCACGCCGTACCGGTTCCGCTGGGCCAATTTCCAGGGCGCCGCACCGCTGTTCGAGGCACAGCGCGCGGGCGCGATCGATCTCGCGCCGGCCGGTGACCTGCCCGTGCTGACGGCCGCGCTCGGCGATCCGTCGTTGCGTATCGTCGCAACGCGCGTCGGCTCGCCGACGTCGCTCGGCATCGTCGTGCAGCCCGACTCGCCGGTCCGCACCGTCGCCGACCTGAAAGGGCAAACCGTTGTCGTGTCCTCCGCGCGCGGCAGCATCTCGCAATACCAGTTGTACGGCGCGCTGCGCGAACACGGCCTCGCGCCGCGCGACGTCGACGTGCGTTTCGTGCTGCCGGTCGATGCGTTCGCCGCGTTCGAAGCCAGGCGGATCGGCATCTGGGCAACGTTCGACCCGTACTACGGGCACGCGGTACGACGCGGCGCGCGCATCGTGCGCGACGGCAGCGGCATCAATTCGGGGCTCGCGTTCCTTACGTCGCCGGTCGAAACGCTCGACGACCGCGCAAAACGCGCGGCGCTCGCGGACGTGCTCGCACGGCTCACCCGCGCGGGTCAATGGGCGCTCGCGCACCCGGCCGACTATGCGAACGTCTATGCGTCGCTGACGCGCCTGCCGCCCGACGCGGCCGCCGACATCGCGAGCCGGGCAGCGCTCGCGCAGCGCGGCCTCAGCGGCGCCGACATCGACGTGTTGCAGCGCGTCGCCGATCGCGCGGCGGCGGATGCGATCCTGCCGCGGCGCGTCGACGTCGCGTCGATCGCGATCCGGAATCTGCCGGAGGGATAGGAGGCAGGAGGCGCCAGAAGCGCCGAGCGCCGCAACGCGACGGACTGCGCTCAGCGCGGTTTCGACATGTCGAGATCCGGCACGTCGTCGCCGAAGCTCGACGCGACGAGTGTGCGCATCGCGGCGATCAGCAGCGTCGGCCCCGACTGGTTGAACGTGCAGCGCTCGCCGGCGGCCGGCACCGCGCGGTGCAGCACGGCCCGCCAAGCGCCGCGCCCGCCGTCCCGCTCGAACGCGGCGAACGGCAGCCGCTCGACGATCGGGCCACCGTCCGCCCAGGAAGACGACGGCGCGAACGACACGCTCGCGCCGCCCGTCTCGCGGATCGCCCGGCATGCGCCGCCGGCAACGCACGGCGCGCCGAGGCCTTCGGCCATCGCCACCCAGTAGTCCAGCGCTGCGCCGGTCAGGTCCTGAACTTGCATCGCGCCCTCCCTCGACATCGAAAACCTCGTCCCGGCGCCCGCGCGCGCGCCCCGCCGGCCGTCGGCGAACCGTGACTCGACGGTGGAGCAGCCCGCCGCGCACCCCGCGCATCGGTATTACGAATCGTCGATTTCTGCATACAATGATCGTAACGCCTGTCGTCCGGCCTGCGGTGGACGACAACCGGATCCACACGGTGCAGCGCAGGCCGGATCTCTCGGGGGGGACGCATGCCCACGCACGCCAGAAAGCCGCTGGTCTCGCTCGTCGTGCCGTTTCACGACGAAGACGAAACGATCGACGCATTCTTTGCCGAAACGCTGCCCGTCCTCGAGTCGGTCGACTCTGTCCGCTTCGAGATCGTCTGCATCAACGACGGCAGCCGCGATCGCACGCTCGACCGGCTGCTCGCGTTCATGGCCGGCGATCCGCGCGTGCGCGTCGTCGATCTCACGCGCCGCTTCGGCAAAGAGGCCGCGCTCACCGCCGGCCTCGACGAAGCGACCGGCGCCGCGGTGATCCTGATCGACGCCGACCTGCAGGACCCGCCCGCGTTGATTCCCGCCATGGTCGAGCGCTGGCTCGCGGGCGCCGAGGTCGTTGCCGCGAAGCGCACCGACCGCATGTGCGATCCGTTGATGCAGCGCCTGGCTGCCGCGTTCTACTACCGCGTGCACAACCGGCTCTCCGAAGTCGAGATGCCGGAGAACGTCGGCGATTTCCGGCTGATGGACCGTCAGGTCGTCGACACGCTGCGCGCGCTGCCCGAGCGACGGCGTTTCATGAAAGGCCTGTTCGCGTGGGTCGGCTTTCGCACCGTGATCGTCGAATACGCGCGCGCGCCCCGCAGCGGCGGCCGTTCGAAGTTCTCCGGATGGAAGCGCTGGAATTTCGCGCTCGAAGGCATCACGAGCTTCAGCACGGTGCCGCTGCGCGTGTGGACCTACGTCGGCCTCACGTTCGCGATGCTCGCGCTCGTATACGGCGCGTTCATCGTCGTGCGCACGCTGCTGCTCGGCAACCCGGTGCATGGCTACGCGTCGCTGATTTCCGTCGTGCTGTTCATCGGCGGCATCCAGCTGGTCGGCATCGGCGTGATTGGCGAATACCTCGGCCGCGTCTATCACGAGTCGAAGCAGCGCCCGGTCTATCTGGTGCGGTGGCGCTATCGCGCCGAGCAGGACGCCGCCGCGCATCCGGCGTCGAAGCTGCTGCAGTTCCCGCTCAAGCGCGCGCACGCGGCCCGCCGGCGGCCGGCGACGCCCGCGGCCGCCGGCCACGGCGCCAGGAAAATCTCCGTCAAGTAACCGGTACGCGGCGCATGGATATTCCCCGGCAATCGATACGCACGGCGGAGCGCCCCGTCCGCGCGTGGCTGACGCCCCGGCGCGTCGTCACGTACAGCGCGTTCGTGCTCGTGTTCTACGCGCTGTTCCTGGCGATCTGGGCGTACGTCATCCGCTATACGCCGGGCACCGCCATCATGAGCCCGGGCGCGGACTACTCGGTGTTCTGGTCGGCGTCGTACGTGATGCTGCACGGCGCGCCATGGCAGGCGTACGATTTCCCGACCTTCTCGCGGCTGTCGGCCGGGTTGTTCCCGTATTTCCGCGGCGAAGGCTTCGTCGCCTGGCTGTACCCGCCCACCTACCTGCTGCTCGTGACGCCGCTCGCGCTGCTGCCCTATGCGATCGGCTATCCGCTGTTCGTCGCGTTCGGCATCGTCGTGTTCGGGTTCGCCGCGTGGCACATCTCGGGCCTCGGCGCGACGCCCGGCGTGCGGCGCGTCGGCGCGTTCGCGCTGGTTGCCGCCCCGTGCGTGTTCGTCACCGCGATGCTCGGACAGAACGCGTTCCTGACCGCTTCGTGCGCGGCGCTGGCCGTCTACTGGGCCGACCGGCGGCCGATGTGGGCCGGCCTCTGCATCGGCCTGCTGTCGGTCAAGCCGCAGATGGCGCTGCTGTTCCCGTTCGTGCTGGTCGCCGCGCGCGCCTGGCGCACGATCGCGTGGGCCGCGCTCGCCACCGCCGCGTTCGGCGCGTTGAGCGTGCTGGTGTGCGGCGTCGAGTCGCTGCGCCTGTTCGCCGCCAGCGCAGGGCTCGCGCGGGCGCTCATTCTCGAGCATCGCGTGGTGTTCTGGTTCGCGTCGCCGACGCCGTTCGCGGCGTTCCGCCTCGCCGGCCTGCCGCTCGGCGCCGCGTATGCCGCGCACGCCTGCGTCGCGGCGATCGCGATCGCGGCCGCGTGCATCGTATGGGCGCGCTCGCGCGACACCCGCGTGCGCGTGGCAGTGCTGGCGGCCGCGACGCTCGCAGCGAACCCGTACGTGTGGCACTACGAGCTCGCGTGGCTCGGCATCGCGATCGCCTGCATGCTGGCGATCGGCTGGCGCGACGGCTGGCTGCGCGGCGAGCAGGCCGTGATCGCGCTGATGTGGGCGCTACCGCTCTACGAATACCTGAACCCGTGGCTGCAACTGCCGCAGATCGGCCCGGCCGTGACGCTCGCCGCCCTCTTCGTGCTGCTGCGCCGCACGCGGTCCGGCGCTCACAGCGCGAGCCGCGGCGGCACGTACACGCCGTAGTACGGCCCGACGCCGGTCGCGACGCCGGTCATCTTCACGCCGGCGACGAAGTGGCCCTGGATGTACTTGTACGTGCCCCCGAGCGACACGTCGATGTGGAACGCCGCGAACGCGACGATCGGCACGTAGGTACTGCTCGACGTCTGCGTGACGACCGGCAGCACCACCGTCGTGCCGACCGGCACCGACGTGTAGAGCGTCGCCTTCACGCCGGTCGCAAGGTAGATGCCGTCGCCGATATTGAGCGTCGTCGGGTTGCCGGTCACCATCAGCCCGCCCATCGTCGTCGTGTCGGTCGCCGTCGACTGGAACGACGTCCACTGCCCGCCCATGCACAGCAAACCGTAGGTCTGGCCGTTCGTGATCGAGAACTCGTACGGCAAGCCCGTCAGCGGATTGATCAGCGGCTGGTTGGTCACCGCGTTCCAGTACTGGTTGTACACGCACTGGTCGATCGCGACCGGAAACAGTCCGCCGGCCGCCACGCCGCCCGGTGCAGCCAGCACGGCCACCGCGGTCGCGCTGCCGGAGGCGCCGGGAATCCCCAGCAGCCCGCCGAGCAGCAGCGGAATCGAGCCGCCGTTCACGCCCGGCGCGCGCGACACGGTGACCTGCACGGCCGGTACGTCGTACGCGCCGGGCGTGATGGTCGTCGCCTGCATGGATGCGGGGCTGCGCGTCACGTTCCAGTAGCCGGTGGTCACCGTGCCGGTCGACAGCGCGGCGCCGGCCGCCGAATGCTGCGCGATCACGCCGTTTGCCGCAGGCGCGGCCTGCGACCAGTTCAGCGCACCGCCGCTCGGCGACATCATCGCGTCGGCTCCCGCGAGCGCGGCCGCGTCGGCGGCGTTCTGCAACTGGTTGCGCACCGTGGCCACCCACGCGACGTCGATCGCCAACGCGCCGAACGACAGCAGCGGAATCAGGAACAGCAGGAAGAACAGCGCGACCGAGCCGCGCTGCCGCGCGGGGCCGAGCGGTCGCGTGTCGCCCGCGTCATTCATAAAGCATCACCGAGGTGGCCGAGACCGTCACCGGGCCGGTCAGCGCGCTGAACGCGGAACCCAGCACCATCCCCGAATATGTGTAGGTCACCGTCACCGTCAGCGCGGTGCCCGCCGTCGTGCCGTTCGCCTGGCTCACGGTCACGGCCGGCGTCGTCGCGGTGCCGCCGGTGATCAGGCTGTTTTGCATATAGTTCTGCGCGACGTTGGCGATCTGCGTCGTGGTCAGCATCGGCACGCGCAGCATGACGCCGGCGCGCGCGGCCTCGCGGCTCGCGTTCGTGATGACGGCCTTGTCGCACAGGATCAGGCTCGTGTCGATGATGCCGATCAGCACCATCAGCAGGAACGGCAGCATCAGCACGAATTCGAGGGACACGACGCCGCGCGCGCGGCGGGCGCCCGTCGCCCCACGTGTCATTTTGCGGCCCCCACGCCCGGCGGCGCGACGCCCGACTCCAGCGCCGCGCCCGACAGCGGCGGCCCGCCGCCGGCAGCCCCGCGCGACGCGAGTCGCGCGCGCACCGCCTGGTAGAAGCGCAGGTTGTCGGCCACCGCCGACGCGGGCAGATCCGCGGACAGCAGCTTCTTCGCCGAATCGGTGTTGCCGAGCACCCCATACGCGAACGCGAGGTTCTGGCGCGCCTGCCACGGCGCATCGGGCAGCCCCGCGACGTCGAGCAGCACGTTCACGCCCTCGCGCGGCCGGTTGCTCAGCACGAGCGACAGCCCGAGATCGATGCGCAGCCCCTGCGCGTCCGGGTGCGCGCGCAGCGCGTCGCGATACACGGCCTGCGCATCCACATGGCGCCCCTGCAGGTCGAGCACGGTGCCGAGCCCTTCCGCCGCGAGCGGATGGTCCGGCTGCGCGGCCAGCAGGTCGCGATAGCGCTGCGCGGCTTCGTCGAGCCGGCGCTGTCGCAACGCGACGCGCGCGAGCCCGAGCCGCGGGCCGAGCTCCGCGGGCGACTGCCGCTGCGCTTCCTCATAGAGGATCCGCGCGCGTTCCAGGTCGCCGGCGCGATAGTTGACGTCGCCGAGCCCCAGCCGCGCCGCGAGCGAATCGGGATGTCGGGCGAGCACCTTCTCGTACAGCGTCGACGCGAGATCGACGTTGCCGCCGGCGAGCGCGCTGTCCGCGATGCGCAGTTCGGCCTGCGGGTCGTCGCTCTTGTGCGACAGCACCGGCCGTGTCTGGACGCCCGGCGCGCCGCAGCCGCCGGCCAGCACCGGCAGCACGGCCGCGAGCGCGAGCGCGCGTACGACGGATCGTGTCATTTGAATACCTCGAGCAGGCGGATCGCCGCCGGGCCTGCCGCGATCAGGCAGACCGTCGGCAGGATGAACAGCATCATCGGCAGCGTGATCTTCGGCGCGAGCTTCGCGGCCTTTTCCTCGAGCGCGACGATCTGCTCGGTGCGCTCGGTGCGCGACAGGGTTCGCAGCGCCTGCGTGATCGGCGTGCCGAACCGCTGCGACTGCGTGAGCGTCGTCGCGAGCGAGCGCGCCGACGCGAAATCGACGCGCGTCGCGAAATGCATGAGCGTCGCGGACACGTTGCCGCTCAGCGTGAGCTCGTCCGCGCACACCGTCAGCTCGTCGGCAAGCGGCGGGCAGATACGCGCCAGTTCGTGCGCGACACGCCGGATGCCTGAAGCGAGACTGTTGCCGGCCATCGTGCAGATCACGAGCAGGTCGAGCGCGTCCGGAAAGCACGCGGCGATGATCCGCCGCCGCCGCCGGATCATCGCGCCGAGCACGTACTCGGGCACGATCACGCCGATCACGAACGCGGCGACCATCGCCAGCGCGCGGATCACGAAGTATTCGCCGAAGCGCGGGATGAACGGGCTGAACACGATCGCGACGCCCGCGAACAGCACGCCGCAGCTCAGCTTGATGCCGATCATCGACGACACCGCGCGGCGGTCGCGAAAGCCCGCGCGCGCCAATTGCAGGCCGAGCTTCACGCGCTGCATCGGGTCGAGCACCGGCAGCCGCTCGCCGAGCTGCGCGAGCCGGCGCGTCAGGCCCTGGCGAACCTCGTCCGGCTGCAGCCGCCCCGCCGATAGCGACGGCGCGCGCTGTCCGGCCGCCTGCTGCACGCGCGCGGCAATGCGCCGGCGCGTGCCGCCGCCTGGCGTGGCGAGCGCCACGCCGACGCAGGCGAGCAACAGCAGCAGTTCAAGGCCACGGGCGGCCAGCATCGACATCGTCATCGTGCGGTGTCCAGTTTCGAGATCTTGCGGATCGTCAGCAGCCCGACCGTCAACAGCCCGGCGGCGATCGTCAGCATCATGTTGCCGGCGTGCGTCTTGAACAGTAGCATCACGTAGGCGCGATTCACGAGGAACAGCGCGCCGATCATCACGAACGGCACCGCCGAAATGATCTTCGTCGTGATCCGCCCTTCGGCGGTCAGCGCGCGGGTCTTCAGGCGGATGTCGCGGCGCGTGCGGATGATGCTCGACAGTTCGTCGAGCGTCTCGCCGAGGCTGCCGCCGGTTTCGCGCTGCAGCAGCAGGTAGACGGTGAAGAACGAGAAGTCCGCGATCATCAACCGGTCCGCCGCCTGCGTCAGCACATCCTTGAGATCCGCGCCCAACCTCAGGCTGTCGCCCATCGTGCGGAACGTCGAACGCACCGGCTCGGCCGCGCCGTCGCCGACCATACTGATCGCCTGCGTGACCGGAATGCCCGCGCGCACGGCCCGCACGATCAGGTCGATCGCGTCCGGGAACGCCTCCAGAAAGCGGATCCGGAAATGGTCGACCAGTGCGCGGTAGCTGGCGCGCATCGCGACCAGCGGCAGCGCGACGTAGATCAGCGGGCGCAGCACGCCCGGCGGCCCGATCAGCTTTACCGCGACGATCGCCGCGATCATGCCGGCCACCGTGCTGGCAACGACGATCCGCATGCCGCCTTCGCCGCCCACCGCGCGCACGCGCGTCACGTAGCGCTGCAGCCACGCGCGCACGCGGCTTTGCCGGCGTTCGAGGTTGAACAGCGCGACGCCCGACCCGTCGGCCGCGCCCGCATCGCGGCCCGCGAGCAACGGCGACAGGCGCCGCATCCGCTCGCGAACGCGGCGCGCCGGCGTGCGGCGCGCGCGATCGAGCAGCGACGACAGCGCGAGCCCGATCCCGAGGATCACGACGAACGCGCCCGCCGCGAACAGGTCGGCGGCCCTCATGGCCGGAATACCTCGGCGAGCGCATCCTCCTGGCCGTAGTACGCGGCGCGCGCCGCGAACGCCGGCCGCAGCGACGACGCGTCGAACACGCCCTTGACCGCGTCGCGTGTCGTGTCGCCTTCCTGGCGGAACGCGAACAGGTCCTGCGTGATGACCACCTCGCCCTCCATCCCGACGATCTCGGTGATCCGCGTGACGCGCCGCACGCCGTCGCGCATCCGCTCGACCTGCACGAACAGGTGCACGGCGCTCGCGATCTGGCGCCGGATCGACAGCAGTTGCAGGTTCGCGTTCGCCATCATGACCATGCTCTCGAGCCGGCTGATCGCGTCGCGCGGCGAGTTCGCATGGATCGTCGTCATCGAGCCGTCGTGGCCGGTATTCATCGCCTGCAGCACGTCGAACGCCTCCGGGCCGCGAATCTCGCCGAGGATGATGCGGTCGGGCCGCATCCGCAGCGCGTTGCGCACGAGGTCGCGCTGCGAGATTCCGCCGAGCCCCTCGGTATTCTCCGGCCGCGTCTCGAGGCTGACGACGTGCGGCTGCAGCAGTTGCAGCTCGGCCGCGTCCTCGATCGTCACGATCCGTTCGTGCTGCTCGATGTGCTGCGACAGCGCGTTGAGCATCGTCGTCTTGCCCGAGCCGGTGCCGCCCGAGATCACGATGTTCATGCGGCACGAACACGCCACCTTCAGCATCTGCAGCATCGGATGCGAGATGTTGCCCTGATGCGCCATCCGCGCGAGCGTGATGTCGCGCTTCGCGAACTTGCGGATCGAGATCGACGGGCCGCGCAGCGCGATCGGCGGCAGCACGACGTTCACGCGGCTGCCGTCGGCGAGACGCGCGTCGACCATCGGGCTGCTCTCGTCGACGCGCCGGCCCACCGCCGCCGCGATCCGCTGCGCGACGCTCGTCACGTGCGCGTCGTCGCGAAACTTCAGCGACGTGAGCTCGAGCCGGCCCGCGCGCTCGACGTAGACCTGGTCGGGCCCGTTGACAAGGATGTCGGTCACGGTTTCGTCGGCGAGCAGCGGCTCGATCGGCCCGACGCCGAACATGTCGTTCAGGATCGCGTCGACGATCAGCACCTGCTCGCCGGCCGTGATCTTCAGGCGCTCGCGCTCGACCGTGTGCGCCGCCACCTGCTCGATGCCCGCGCGCACTTCGTCGCGCGTCTTCATCAGCGCCGCCGACATGTTCATCGACGCGAATACCGCGGTGCGGATCGCGTCGAACTTGCCGGAGCGGATCAGCGCCTCGTGGGTGTCGGCGGCCGCGGGCGGGCGGGTCGGCGGCGGCGCAGGCACAACCGCCGGCGGCGGCGCCGGCGTGCGCGGTGCCGCGGGCGAGGCGGCCGGCGCGGGGTCCGGCAACGGCCGGTTTCGGTTTCCGAACGTCACGATCCTTTCCTCCACTTGACGAAGCGCGCGTACCACGGTTCGGCGATGACCATCGGTTCACCGGTGATGCCATTCGCGAGTTGCAGGATCCCGTCCAGGAAGCCGTGGGGCTTCGCGCCTTCGATCGGCTCGCCGAGGTTCTCGGCGACCGCGAGCGTCTGCGGCTCGTGCGGTAGCTCGCGCAGCGTCGCGCCGCCGAACGCCTCCGCGAAATCGGCCCGCTCGACGCGGCCCGCGACCGGCGCGAGCGGATTGTTCAGCACCATCGACAGCTGCCGCTCGCCCGGCAACTCCTGCACGAAGCGCGCGAGCCGCGCGGATTCGTACGCGGCGTGCACCGAGCGGTCGGCGACGATGTAGACGAGATCGGACGCCTCGAGCGCATCCTCGAACAGCTTGCCGGCGCCGCTGCCGACGTCGAACAGCACGTAGTGGAAGCGGTCCTTCAGCATGTCGACCAGGCGCGCGACCGCCCCGTCGCTCAGCGGCACGTCGGCGCCGTACGCGAGCTCGGCCGACAGCACGTGCAGGCGGTCGCCCTTCGTGACGAACATGCGGTCGAACAGCGGATCGTCGGGACGCTGCTCCATGTTCAGCAACTCGACCAGCCCGTTGTTGCTGGATAGCCCGAGCATCGAGTTCGCGCCGCCGCCATGCAGGTTCAGGTCGATGTACGCGACGCGGCGGCGCTTCTCGCCCGCCATGCAGCGCGCGAGGCTCACCGCGATGGTCGTCGTGCCGACGCCGCCGCGTGCGCCGACGAAGCTGACGATCTTGCCGGTGCGCACCTGCACGACCGATTCCGTCGCCGTCAGCGCACGCCGCATCAGCTCGACGGTCAGCGGCTTGACGATGTAGTCCTGCACGCCGATGCCGAGCAGGTTGCGAAACAGTCCGACGTCGTTCTGCGTGCCGATCGCGACGACCCGCACCGACGGATCGCACACGTCGGCGAGCCGCATCAGGTCCGACACCGGCAGCACCGAATCCGACACGTCGATGACCAGCTGGCGCGGTGAACGCTCGTGCTGCTGCAGCAGCCGGATCGCGTCGTCGCAGGTGCCCGTCTGCAGGTGCGCACGCGCGATCGACAAATCGTACGCGACGCGCCGGATCACGTCCTCGCTGCCCGGATCGGACACCACCGCGACGAGATCCGTCGCTCCGGCGGACGCGGCGCGCTTGGCGTTCTGGCGGTCGAGGACATTCATGGGTGGCATCGCGATGGCATCGGGAATCGGTTCAATGGCCGGGCGAGCCGGTCGTCGTCAGCGTCTTGCCGGGCGTCGGCTGCTTCACGCGATCCTCGACGTAGCGGCGCACCGCGCCGGCCGCGACTTCCGCGTCGGCGCCGCCGTACGGCACGGGCGCGACGAGATCCTGCGGCCGCGCGAGCATGGTCGCGAGGTTCGTGTAGGTCGCGCAGCCGAACGGCACGCCCGGCCGCCCGAAGCCCGCATCGACGAGATGCGACGGCTGCATCAGCTTCGCGCAGTCGGGCGGCACCGCCTGCACGCCGTCGAAGCCGATCGACCGCGCGTCGGGCAGGTTCAGCGGCGGCGGCGCCGACATGCAGCCCGCCAGCGCCAGCGGCAACAGTGCCAGGACGGTGGTTCGAACTCGCATGGGCGCGCCTCCGATTCAGTACACGAAGCCCGCGGCGCCGACGAGGCGCGGCGTGTCGCCCGACAGCAGGTCGAGCCCGAGGTTGTGCTGCACCGCGAACTCCAGATCGCTGCTCGGCCGCGCGACGGTGTCGATCGCCTGCTCGAGCTGGCCGGGCCCGGCCGGCTGCACGATGTACGGCGTGACGATCACGACCACCTCGGTCTTGCTGTCCTGGAAGTTCTTCGACGAAAACAGCCGGCCGATGATCGGCAGCCGGCCGAGCCCCGGGATCTGCGACACGGTGTCGGCCGTCTGGCTCTGCAGCAGCCCGCCGATCGCGAAGCTCTGCCCGCTCGACAGCTCGACCGTGGTCTCGACGCGCCGCACGGTCAGCCCCGGGATCTTGACGCCGCCGGTCGTCACGCTGTTGCTCGCGTCGACCTCGCTTACTTCCGGCCGCACCTTCAGGCTGATGCGGTTGTCGGCGAGCACGGTCGGCGTGAAGTCGAGCGATACGCCGAACGGCTTGAACTCGACCGTGATCGCGCCGGACGACGCGCCGGCCTGCGCGACCGGGATCGGAATCTCGCCGCCCGCGAGGAAGCTCGCGGTCTCACCGGACATTGCGGTGAGGTTCGGCTCGGCGAGCATCGTGATCAGGCCCTCCTGGTCGAGCGCGTCGAGCACGACATCGATCGACCAGCGCCCCGCGCGGAACCCGCCAAGCACCGAGAATGCGCCCGTCGGCGACAGGTTGAACAGGCCGTTCGTCGGATCGAACAGCGTGCGGCCGTTGAACAGCCCGCCGACGAAGTTGCCGGCGCCGCCGAGCGCGCTCCAGTTGATGCCGAGTTGCTGCGTGACGTTGCGGCTCACCTCGGTCACCCGCACGCGCAGGTTCACCTGGATCGGGCGCGACAGCGTGAGCCGGTTGACGATGCTTTCCTTGTCGTGCAGGTACGGCGCGAGCGACTGCATCACGGCGTCCGCGTCGGCCGCGCTCGGCACCTTGCCCGACACCATCAGCGAGCCCGGCGCGCCGGACACCGACAGCTTCAGCTGCGGAAAGCGGCTGTCGAGCACCGCCTGAAGCGACGCCGTGTCGACCTGCACGATCACCGTCCTGCGCAGGATCGGCCGATGGTTCGCGCCGAGCGCGATCAGCGTGGTCGTGCCGGCCTTCTTGCCGAACACGAACACGGTGCGAGGCGACGGCACCTGGATGTCGGCGATGGTCGGATCGGCGACGAACATCGCGACCGCGGGCTCGGGCAGCGACAGCATCTCGCCCTTGCCGGTCGCGATCGACAGTGCCGCGCCGGCGTCCGGCGCACGCGCGCCCTGCGCGAACGCGACGCCGGGCGCGGCGAGGCTGGCCAGGCACCAGAGAGCGATCCAACGAACCATGCGCACCATGCGTGTTCCCGTCATCCCGTCAAATGCCGGCCGCCGGGCGGCCGGCCCGATCCGTCGATCCGTCATTGCGGCGCCGCCACCCTCGGCAGTTGTGCCGTCGCATCCGCCGCGACACTGCCGCCGCCCGGCAGCGCCGGCAGGCCGGACGGCAATGGCGGCAGCCCCGGCGTGCCGGTGCCGCCGCCGCGCGACCCGTCGTCGATCGACGAACCGCGATAGATCACGACCGTGTTGCCTTGTCCCGCCGGCCGCGCGCCGCCGGCTTCCGGCCCGGCGGACGGCGCACGCGTGGCCTCGCGGGCTGCGCGCGACACGTCGCCCGCCCACACCGGCTGCGTATCCGGCTCCTGCTCGTCGCCGCCCGCCGGTTGCCGCCGGTCGCTGGTCGCGAAGCTGCGCAGCGCGAGCGACAGCGAGCCGAGGCGCGTCGCGACCAGCACGACCTGCGCGGTGCGCGGCGCGACCTCTAGCGTGACCGTGCGCGCGCGCGCCGTCGCGTCCGGCGCGCTCGCGGGCGTCTTCGCACGCTGAAATTCCGAGCCGACCGCGAGCACGCGCGCGCGCCGCACGACCGTCTCCGCTTCGAAGGTGCCGGGCGACGTCGCCGAGCCGCCGATCTGCTGCGTGAGCACCACGTCGACGAAGTCGCCCGGCTGGATCAGCCCCGCGTTGCCCGATACGTCGTCGACCGGCACCGAGATCGCGCGCATGCCGGGCTGCAGCGCGGCCGCGAGAAAATCCGGTGCGCCGGCCGGAATCACGTTGTCCGTGCGGATCGGCGTGTCGGCGCCGACGCGGTTGCGCAGCAACGCGCCCTTCAGATCGGGGCCCGGCTGCGACTCGACGAACGCGCCCTGCGGCACCTGTGCGCGCGGCATGCGCTTCCACGCGAGATCGTTGTCGCGCAGCAGCAGCCCTTCCGGCAGATCGGCGGCCGCGACGCGCACACGCGTCTGGTCCGCTTCGCCGGGTACCGACGGCGTCGACGCGGCGACGTACAGTTCGCGCAGGATGAACGCGCCGATGCCGGCAGCGACGATCAGCACGGCCATTCTCAGAGGTTTGGGCATGGCGGCGTGCGTTCCCCGGCTAGGTAAGCGAAACCGTGTGCGGAAACGGTGCCCAGACGGCCAGCGCGCCGCCGAGCGCGAGCGCGACACCGTACGGCACGCCGCGCGCGGCGACCGCGCGGGCGGGCGCGGCGCGGCACTGCCACGCGACGGCCGCGAGCGCGGCGAGGCCGCACAGGACGCCGCCCGCGCCGACGATCGTCAACACGGGGAGCGCCAGCGTCGGGCCGGCCCACAGGAATACCGCCGCCGCCAGCTTGACGTCGCCGCCGCCGATCCAGCCCGCGTGGCGCAAGCCGCCGAACAGCAGCAGCATCGCCGCGGCGGTCGCGACGTGGCCGGCCAGCGGTACGAGCCCTTCGCGCGCGAGCACCGCCTCGACGAAATACAGCATCGCGAACGCCAGCACCGCGCGATTGGACAGGCGCCGGTCGCGCAGGTCCTGCGCCGCGAGCGACGCCAGCACGAAAGTGGCCACCGACTGCACGAGAGTGAGCATGGGAGAGCCGTCCATCGGCGCACCCCCGGCTGGATACGTTCTACCGCTGCGGATCCGTGTGTTCGTCGGCGGCGCGCGGGTTCAGGGGATCAGATCAGGCTCGTCACCTTCGTGATCAGCGCCGTGAACACGCTCGGCAAGCCGCCGGAAGTGCTGCTGAGGATCACGCCGACCGCCGCCAGCGCGACCACGACGATGCCGGCCAGCACCGCATATTCGAGCGAGCTGACGCCACGTTCATCACGCAGCAGGGACTTGACGTATTGCAGCATGGCAACCTCCGTGTGACGGGGTCGATGATCGACCGTTGAACGTAAAGACGCTGCATGGGTCCTGCGGCTGCACATGGCGTTGCCCATTCGCGACTCATGCGGACGGCCCTGGCATGAGGCCGTTCGCATCCCCCGAAGTCCTCTCGATCGCTGCGACGCGCGGCATGCAACGACGGCACCGGTCGTTTCATTCGCGCACTTGTTGCTCGGCCGCGCCGGCATGACGCCGACCGCGCCGATTCGTCTAGGGTATAGACAATTTTTTGGACGATTTCAAATAATTTGGCGTCGGAAGGTATTTATGGATAGCACCCTGAAATGATGAAATCCATACAGGTCGTCTTCCGAAATTCCTTCTCGCGGCATTCCGCATGGTTCAGATACCGAAGTAAGAATGTTAACTGTCGCGATGAAACATTTCCCGTCTGGCGGATAACCCATTTTCATTCGATTTTTCGGTATGCCGGGTGGTGCCGCGCGCACCGTTTCGCGCGACGGCTCACGTGCGCCGGCCTGCAATCCGTTCACGCTCCGCCCGGCCAATCCGGCAAATATGACCGTTCCGGATCGGTTTTTTTACCCGCCTGATACCTATTTCACTGCCTGGATTCGTCGGCCGATCGGCATGCGAATCCGCGATTTTCTCTATTTCAGGCATTTTCAAATCGGCGCTCGCCTGATCAGCAGGCAACGCCAATCAAAATAATCGGAATCCTGAACGATTACCCGATACATGCGAATCCGCTTTCCGTCCGTGGAAAACGGCGTGCTCGGCCCGGCAACCCGTCAAGCGGCGATAAGCATAGTTCAAATCGTTGCTTGTCCAGCGCCAGAGGCGTCCACCAGAATGGCGCGACGCCTCTCTGCCCGACTTCATTTTCTCGCTACCCGACGCACCATGACCGATCGATTCCCGTTTCCCCTGCGCCTGCTGCGATCGCTGCTGGCAGCCACGCTGATGACGCTGGCGGCCGCCGCCGCGCACGCCGACAAGCCCGCCACCATCCGCATCGGGGTCGCCCAGCAAGGCGCCGGCGATCCGCCGACCTTCGGCGGCTCGAGCGCCGCCACCGCGCAGTTGCAGCAACGGGTCGAAAAGGAATTCGCGGCCGACGGCATCAAGGTGCAGTGGCTGTTCTTCAAGGGCGCGGGGCCGGCCGTCAACGAGGCGATCGCCAACAAGGCGCTCGACTTCGCGTACCAGGGCGACCTGCCCGCCGTGCTCGCGCGCTCGAACGGGATCAAGACACGCCTGCTGCTCGCCGCGAGCGTGCGCTCGGGCGTCAAGATCGCGGTACCGCCCGACTCCGGCATCCGATCGATCACGGACCTGAAAGACCGCCGCGTGTCGATCTTCCGCGGCACGAACCTGCAGCTCGTCGCCGATAACGCGCTCGCGAAGAACGGCCTCGGCGAACGCGACCTGCGCGTGATCAACCTCGACTCCGCAAGCTCGCTCGCCGCGCTCGCGTCGAAGGGCATCGACGCATCGGTGGGCGACTACCAGCTATACAAGCTGCGCGACGCGGGGCTCGCGAAGATCATCTACGAATCGCAGAACGACGGCCCTCAGCTCACGCGCCAGACCCACCTGCTCGTGCTCGACGATTTCGAGCGCGCGCATCCGGACATCGTGCAGCGCGTCGTCAACGCGCTGGTGAAGGGCGCGCAATGGTCGTCCGACGAAGCGAACCGCGATGCGCTGTTCAAGCTGTGGGCGAAAAGCGGCGTGCCGTATTCGTCGTGGCAGGCCGACTATGCGAACCAGCGCCTGAAGGACCGCCTGTCCCCGCTGATCGACCCGTTCCTCGTCGCGCGCTACAAGGCCGTCGCGCAGGATGCGCTGAAGCTGAAACTGATCCGCCAGCCGGTCGACGTCGACGGCTGGTTCGAGCCGAAGTATCTCGACAACGCACTGCGCACGCTGAAGCTCGAAAACTACTGGCCGCGCTACGACGCGGCCGGCAAGCCCCTCTCCTGACCCGGACCCGCCCCGATGAGCGACACCGCGATCCCGATTCCGTCGTCCGAGCCGCCCGCGCTCGCCGCGCAGCCGCGCCGAGCGGCGGGCGTGAAGCGGCTGGCGTGGCAGCTCGCGCCGTGGGTATTGCCCGCGCTGCTGTTCGCGCTGTGGACCGTCGGCAGCGCGCGCGGCTGGATCGCACCGCAGATCCTGCCGCCGCCCGAACGCGTGTACGACGCGCTCGCCGAGCTGGCGACGAGCGGCGATCTCGCGCGCCACACGCTGATCAGCCTGCAGCGCGTGCTGATCGGCTTTGCGGCCGGCTCGCTGCTCGGTTTCGCGATCGGCGTCGCGCTCGGCCTGTCGCGTACGCTGGAAGCCTACGTGCTGCCGGGCTTCAACGCGCTCGTGCAGATTCCGGTGCTCGGCTGGCTGCCGTTCCTGCTGCTGCTCGTCGGCGTCGGCGAACCGCTCAAGTACCTGCTGATCGCGCATGCGGCACTCGTCCCCGTCACGATGAGCACGTTGCAAGGGTTTCGCCAGACGCCGCCCGCGCTCGACGAAGTCGCGCGCGGGTTCGGCTACACGCGCCGGCAACGCATCGCCCACGTCGTGCTGCCGGCCGCGATCCCGACGCTCGCGACCGGCGTGCGGCTCGCGTTCACGAAGTCGTGGCTCGCGCTCGTCGTCGTCGAGCTCGTCGCGTCTTCCGAAGGGCTCGGCTACCTGATCGTGTACGGCCGGCAACTGTTCCAGCTCGATCTCGTGATGGCGGCCGTGGTCGTGGTCGGCGCGGTCGGCCTGCTGATCAACCGGTTGCTCGACGCACTCGAAGCGCGCCTGCGCCGCGGCGTGCCGTCCGCGTTCCGCGGCTGAACCGGCCTGCCTGCGCAACCGAAGGAGACCATCCCATGCCCCATCCCGCCACGCCGACGCTCGCGCCGGACGCTACGCCGTTGCCCGCCACGGCCGCCCGCCGCCTGCATGCGCCCGACTGGCGCGGCTTCGTGCTGCCGCTCGTCGCGTTCGCGCTCTGGTGGGCGATCGCTTCCGCGCACCTCGTGACCAGCGGGCTGCTCGTCGGCCCGGCCGACGTCCTGCACACCGCGTGGTCGCAGGTCGCGAGCGGCGCGCTCGGCCGCGCACTGTCCGCGTCGCTCGCGCGCGAAGCCTGCGGGTTCGCGATCGGCGCGACGGGCGGGCTGCTGCTCGGCGCGGCGCTCGGGCTGTCGCGCATCGCCGCGCGAATGGTCGGCCCGAGCTTCGACACGTTCAAGCAGATCTCGCTGTTCGCGTGGATTCCGCTGATTTCCGTGTGGTTCGGCCTCGGCGACGTCGCCAAGGTCGTGTTCCTGTCGCTCGCCGCGCTGCTGCCCGTCGCCGCGCATACGTGCGACGGCATTCACGCGGTGCCGCGCGCGTATGTCGACGTCGCCCGCGCGCTGCGTTACTCGCGGCTCCAGCTCGTCCGCCACGTGATCCTGCCGGCCGCGCTGCCGTCGATCTTCACCGGGCTGTATCTCGGCCTGATCTATTCGTGGCTCGCGACGCTCGGCGCCGAATACCTGCTCGTCGCCGGCAGCGGGATCGGCAATACGCTGATCGACGGCAGCGAGCAGTTCCGGATGGATCTCGTGCTGTTCGGGATCATCGTCGTCGGCGTGACCGGCTGGGCACTGAATGCGATCGCGCGTGCGATCGAACGCAAGGTGCTGGCCCGGCGCGGCGACCTGCCGCGATGATCGCCCCCTTCTTCCCTGTCGCATCCTTCCTCGCTCCGCCATGACGACCCTCGCCTCCGATTCGCTCGACATCCTCCATGTCGGCAAGCACTACGCACAACGCGGCGCGTCGCTCGCCGTGCTCGACGACGTGTCGCTGCACGTGCGCGCCGGCGAATTCGTCACGATCGTCGGCGCGAGCGGCTGCGGCAAGTCGACGTTGCTGCGGCTGATCGCGGGGCTCGACACCGACTACACGGGCGAGATCCGCGCCGGCGACGAACGCGTGCGCGACACGTCGCTGCAGCGCGGGATCGTGTTCCAGGATCACCGGCTGTTCCCGTGGCTCACCGTCGAGCAGAACATCGGCGCCGCGCTGCGCAACGCACCGCTCGACGCGGCCGCGAAGCGGCGCGCGGTCGCGGACCACATCGCGCTGGTCGGGCTGAACGGCTTCGAGCACGCGTTTCCGAACCAGTTGTCGGGCGGGATGGCGCAGCGCGTCGCGATCGCGCGCGGCCTCGTAAACCGCCCGCGCGTGCTGCTGCTCGACGAGCCGTTCGGCGCGCTCGATGCGCAGACGCGTGCGCGGATGCAGAACGAACTGCTGCGCATCTGGGAGCAGGAACGCATCACGATGATGCTCGTCACGCACGACGTCGACGAAGCCGTTTATCTCGGCGACCGCGTCGTCACGATGGCGCCGCGCCCGGGCCGTATCGAACGCATCGTCGATGTCGCGCTGCCGCGGCCGCGCCGGCGCGATTCGCCGGGATTCGCGCGGTTGCGCGACACGGTGCTCGCCGATTTCGACGATCGCGAACCGCCGCGCGACGATGGCGCGGGCGGCAAGCGCATCGACACGCCGGGCGCGCACCGGATCGGCGAATGGCGGCTCGCGTGGTAGGGGCGGGTCGCGACCGCATTGCTCAGCATGACGACACATATCGATCATCGCAGCACGCACGCTAAGGTTGTGACGATTCATCGGTTCCGGTTCCGCGCGGTCCCTGCTTGAATGGAGACTCGACCGACCCGACTCCAGGAGACTCCCGATGTCCGAAGTCCAGCACGCCGCTCACCCGTCCTCGCATGCTTCGCACGCCGCGCCGCGCACGGCCGCCGCCCCGCTTCAGCTTCGCCAGGTTGCCGGCCGGATCGGCGCCGAGATCGCCGGCGTCCGGCTGTCGGCCACGCTCGACGACGCGACGTTCGATGCGATCCAGGCCGCGCTGCTGCGTCACAAGGTGCTGTTCTTCCGCGGCCAGCACCATCTCGACGACATCGCGCAGGAAGCGTTCGCACGCCGCTTCGGCGACACGGTCGCGCACCCGACCGTGCCGTCCGTCGACGGCAGCGCGCATCTGCTCGAACTCGATTCCGCGCACGGCGCGCGCGCCAACTCGTGGCACACCGACGTCACGTTCGTCGATGCGTACCCGAAGATCTCGATCCTGCGCGCGGTCGTGATTCCGCCGTTCGGCGGCGATACGGTGTGGGCCAACACGGCCGCCGCGTACGCCCATCTCCCCGACCCGCTGCGCGCGCTCGCCGACACGCTGTGGGCGCTGCACACGAACGCGTACGACTACGCGTCGACGCACGTGCACGCCGACGACACGCAACTGAAGCGCTACCGCGAAGTGTTCACGTCGACCGTCTACGAAACCGAGCACCCGGTCGTGCGCGTGCATCCGGAAACCGGCGAGCGCACGCTCGTGCTCGGGCACTTCGTGCAGCGGCTCAAGGGGCTGTCGGCGCAGGATTCCGCGCACCTGCTGCAGGTATTCCACGAGCACGTGACGCGTCTCGAGAACACCGTGCGCTGGAACTGGCAGGAAGGCGACGTCGCGATCTGGGACAACCGCGCGACGCAGCACTACGCGATCAACGACTACGGCGATGCACGCCGCGTCGTGCGCCGCGCGACCGTTCACGGCGACGTGCCGGTCGGCATCGACGGTCGCCAGAGCGTCGTGCTGAAGGGGCCGGGCGCGACGCTGCAATAACGTCCGCTTACCGCGGCGGCGCAGTTCCGTGCGTCGCCGCGCGTTCCCCGCCATTCGCCACCGGACACACCACGATGAACTTCCCGCCACCGGACCGACGCTTGCACGCGCAACGATGTCGGCCATCCGCCCCGTTCACTTCCGCCAGGAGCGTCGCATGAGCGCCCTACCCGAACCGGCAGCCCAGCCGGTCGACGTGATCCCGCTGTCCGCCCATATCGGCGCGGAAATCCGCGGCGTCGACCTCACGCAACCGTTGACCACGCCGCAGATCGCGGCAATCCGCGCCGCGCTGCTGAAATGGCGCGTCATCTTCTTCCGCGAACAATTCCTCACGCACGACCAGCACGTCGCATTCTCCGCGCAGTTCGGCGAGCCGACGGTCGGCCACCCCGTGTTCGGGCACGTCGATGGCCATCCGGCCGTCTATTCGATCGCGAAGCACCGCAAGGCGACGCGTTTCGAAGGCGAACCGGTGCGCCGGCCGTGGACGGGCTGGCACACCGACGTGACGGCCGCCGTAAACCCGCCGTGGGCGTCGATCCTGCGCGGCGTGACGATCCCGCCGTACGGCGGCGACACGCACTGGACCAACCTCGTGCGTGCGTATGACACGCTGTCCGCACCGCTGCGCGGCTTCGTCGACGGCTTGCGCGGCCTCCACCGCTTCACGCCGCCGGCCGGTGCGCGCGCCACCGGCGCGTTCGACGACGCGGTCGAGCGACGCCCGCTCGTGACCGAGCATCCGCTCGTGCGCGTGCATCCGGAGACCGGCGAACGCGCGTTGTACGCGAGCCCGAGCTTCCTGAAATCGATCGTCGGGCTGACGCCGCGCGAGAGCCAGGCGTTGCTCGAACTGCTGTGGGAACACGTGACGCGGCCGGAATTCACGATCCGCTTCAAGTGGGAACCGCGCAGCATCGCGTTCTGGGACAACCGCGCGACCGCGCATCTCGCGCCCGTCGACATCTTCGATCTCGACTTCGACCGCCAGCTTTACCGTACGACGCTCGCCGGCGACGTGCCGGTCGGCCCCGACGGCCGGCCCTCGGTCGCGCTCGAAGGCTCGCCGGTCGAAGCGGCGGCGGCCGTCGCGCTCAACTAACTGAGCGCAACCGGCACCGGCGCGCGCGAGCGCGCCGGCCCTTCCTCCGTCAATCCAGCCACGCGCCATCGAACCGGTGCCCGCCGAGCGGCGAGAACGTCAGCCCGTGTACACGTTTGGACACCGGCAGCGACACGATCGACGTCGCGATCGGCGTGAACGGCACCTGGTCCTTGAACACGACCTGCGCCTGTTCGTACAGCGCCGTACGCTTCGCGACGTCCGCATTCGAGCGCGCCGCGCTCACCAGCTTTTCGAAATCCTGGTTGCACCACTTCGCGAGGTTGCTGCCGTGCACCGCGTCGCAGCCGAGCAGCGTGCCGAGCCAGTTGTCGGGGTCGCCGTTGTCGCCCGACCAGCCGTACAGGATCGCGTCGTGCTGCCCGTCGTGCTTCGCACGGCGGTTGTATTCGCCCCATTCGTAGCTGACGATCTTCGCGCGCACGCCGATCTTCGCCCAGTCCTGCTGGATCAGTTGCGCCATCAGTTGCGCATTCGGGTTGTACGGGCGCTGCACCGGCATCGCCCACAGCGTCAGGTCGAAACCGTTCGGGAACCCGGCCTGCGCGAGCAGCGCCTTCGCGGCTGCCGGATCGCGCGGCGCATCCTTCAGGCGCGGGTTGTACGACCATTGCGACGGCGGCATCGGGTTCGTCGCGATCTTCGCGTCGCCGTTGAAGACGGTCTTCACGATCGCCGTCTTGTCGATCGCGATGTCGAGCGCGCGCCGCACGTCGACGCGATCGAGCGGCGCATGCTGCGTGTTGTACGCGACGAAGCCGACGTTGAAACCCATCCCCGAGAACAGCGTCAGCTTCGGGTCGCGCCGCACCGTATCGAGATCGGCCGGGCGCGGAAACACCGACACCTGGCACTCGCCGGCCACCAGCTTCTGCAGGCGCGCGGCCGGATCGGGCGTAATCGCGAACACGAGGCGCGCGAGCTTCACGTCGTCCGGCTTCCAGTAGTCGGGGTTCGCGTCGTAGCGGATCAGCGCATCCTTCTGGTACGTGCGCAGCAGGAACGGCCCGGTACCGACCGGAAACTGGTTGATGTCGGCCTCGCGATGGCGCGCCGCGAGCTGCGACGCATATTCGGCCGACAGGATCGACGCGAACGCCATCGCGAGGTTGCGCACGAACACGACGTCGGGCGACTTCAGCACGAAGCGCACCGTGTAGTCGTCGATCTTCTCGATGCGCTCGACGTTGCGGTCGAAACCGAGATCGCTGAAGTACGGGAAGCTGGCCGGGTAGGCCTTGCGGAACGGATCGTCCGGATCGAGCATGCGGCGGAACGTGAACACGACGTCGTCGGCCTGAAACGGCCGCGTCGGCTTGAACCACGCGGTCGTCTGGAATTTCACGCCACGCCGCAAGTGGAACGTGATCGTGCGCTGGTCGGGCGACACGTCCCAGCTCGTCGCGAGCGACGGTTGGAGATCGAGCGTGCCGCGCTTGAACTGCACGAGCCCGTTGTAGATCGTGTACGTGCTCGCGTCGAAATCGGTGCTCGTCGTGTGCTGGCCCGGATCGAATCCGGCCGGGCTGCCTTCGGTGCAGTACACGAGCGTCTTGCCGGCCGGCGCGGCGAGCGCCTGGGTGGCCACGCCGGCGAGCAGCAGCGACGCAGCCACGCAACGCAGTGCGACAGCGGCATGCGGTGCGCGACGCGCACGACGCGCGGCTGACGAAACGAAAGGATTCTTCATGGTGGCGGAGAGGAGGAATGGGTCATGCGAATGACGACGGCCGATCTTCGCGCGCCGCCCGCCGATCGCTTACCAATTAATTCGGCGTTGCTTATCGCCACTGATGCATCCCGCTGCCCGTGCATGAAAATGTCCAAGCGAGCGCCGGGGCATCGCCCGGCAACCTTGCCGCGCCACCGCCTTCCGGCCCCCTGCAGAGTCTGCGGAATTGGCGCATCGTATCGGCTGGCAAACGCCGGCACGGGCGCGCCGGGATCCGTCCGGCGCCGCCGTGCCACCGATTCCTGGAGGACCCACGATGTCGATCAGCTCCGATACGCCCTCTCGCCCCGTGAAGTCGCCGGGCCCCGATCATCCGATCACGGTCGAGCCCCATCCGTGGCGCGTGGTGGTCACGGTGGCCGGCAAGGTCGTCGCCGATACGCGCCGCGCGCTGGCGCTGCGCGAGGCCAGCTATCCGGCCGTGCTCTACATCCCGCGCGAAGACGCCGACATGTCGCTGCTGCGACGCACCGACCATGCGACGTATTGCCCGTACAAGGGCGACTGCGCGTACTACTCGATCCCGGCCGGCGGCGAACGCGCGACCAACGCGGTGTGGACCTACGAGCATCCGTATCCGGCCGTCGAAGCGATTCGCGGGCACCTCGCGTTCTATCCGGACCGCGTCGACTCGATCGAGGAAAACGCCGCCGACGCAGCCTGAGCGCCACTGATTTGCATATGCGCATTCATTGGTTGGCCGCCGGCCCGCGCGGCCGTATCGTCCTGAATCCGGCGCGGGCCGGCCCGTTGCGTGCGTCGCCCGCATCCGGCCCCATCCTGCGCCGGCCGCGCCGCCTTGGCGCGCGGCCCGTGAACCCGCACGCAGGACACTCCGATGAACGACACACCGCACGCAGACGTTGAAACGACTCCCGCGAACCCGCGCCGCCGCCAATGGCTGCACGGCGCGGCCGCCGGGCTTGCCGGGCTCGCGCTCGGGCCGCTCGCGACCCTGCCCGCGCAGGCCCAGGGCAACGGCACGCGGCTGCGCATCGGCTTCCAGAAATACGGCAACTTCGTCGTGCTGAAGGCACGCGGCACGCTCGAGAAGCGTCTGGCGAGCCAGGGCGTCGCGGTGCAATGGCTCGAATTCCCGGCCGGCCCGCAACTGCTCGAAGGGTTGAATGCCGGCGCGATCGATGTCGGCACGGTCGGCGAAACGCCGCCGATCTTCGCGCAGGCGGCCGGCGTCGATTTCGTCTATATCGGCAACGAGCCGCCCGCGCCGCAAGGCGAAGCGATCGTCGTGCTGCCCGATTCGCCGATCCGCAGCGTCGCGCAGTTGCGCGGCAAGAAGGTCGCGTTCAACAAGGGCTCGAACGTCCACTACCTGCTGGTGAAGGCGCTCGAACACGCGGGCCTCGCGTATGCGGACATCCAGCCGATCTACCTGACGCCCGCCGACGCGCGCGCCGCGTTCGTGCAGCGCAGCGTCGATGCGTGGGTGATCTGGGATCCGTATCTGGCGGCCGCCGAGCGGCAGCTCGGCGCGCGCGTGATCGCGAACGGCGAAGGGCTCGTGCGCAACACGCAGTACTACCTTGCGGCGCGCAAGTATGCGGCCGCTCAGCCACAGGTGCTGCGCGCGCTGCTCGACGAAGTCGACGCGGTCGATCGCTGGGCGCGCGACCACACGCCCGACGTCGCCGCGCAACTGTCGCCGCTCGTCGGCCTCGACGCGCCGACGCTCGAAGTCGCGCTCAAGCGCGCCGGCTACGGCGTGCAGCCCGTCACCGACGCGACGGTCGCCTATCAGCAGAACATCGCCGACACGTTCAGCACGCTGAAGCTGATTCCCGGCAAGCTGACAGTCGCCAGCGCGCGCTGAGGCGCCGCCGAGGCGCGATGCGACGCGTTACGGCGCGGGCGCCGTGCCGATGCGCCGCCATTCGTCGTAGTCGATCACGAGGCCCGCTTCGTCGATCGCGATATCGGCCGCATACGTGCCGCTCTCGTAGCGATACACATGTGGCGCCGTACGCGTATAGCGCTGCTCGCCGCGCACGATGGCGAAATCCGGAAAGCGCAGCCATGCGGTATGGATCGTCGCCGAATCGCCCACGGCCAGCGCCAGCCGCCGGATCGGCAGTGTATTGGTCGACGGACTGAAGCCGAGGTCGATGTCGGTCGCGCCCGCGAGCGCGGGCGCATCGACACCGTCGATCGTCCAGCGCCCTCCGTCGCATGCGATGTCCAGTTGCCGCGGCGGTGCCATGCCGACCCATCGTGTCACGCGCGTCGAGCGCGTGAGCCAGTCGGCACCGCATGCGATCGCATAGTCGATGCAAAACGGCATGCCGTCGATCGCGCCCGATACCGAACCCGACAGATCGCTTCCCGTGCGCGTCTCCACGAGCCGGCACCATTCGGCCGCCTGCCACGTCTGCACGATCTGCCATGCGACGCATCGCGTGCGCACCGCTTCATCCTGTTGCGTCATGTCGCCGTCTCCCGTCGGTCGCGCGAAAGCCGATTGTCGCTCATCGCGTCGATGAACACACGCGGCTTCGGCGACCGACCTCCGGCGATACGGATTGCGCCGCCATCACGCCTGCAGCGACTTCCCCGGCTCCTTCACGTGCGCGTCGACTTCCATCTGGTAGAAGCGCGCGCTGACGAAGCCGAACAGCGTCCAGCCGAGGAACACGCACAGGCCGCCGAGCATCAGCGCCTGCTCGCCCGAGCTGAACAGCGCATAGAAGCTGTACGCGGTGGCGACCATCGCGATCGCGTTCGTCACCAGTGCCTTGGCCGGCGGCACCTTCGCGACCTTCTGGATCGTGATCAGCGCGGCCATCGACATCACGTACGGCACGAGGTTCGTGACGACCGCGAGATCGACGATCTTCTGGAACTGGCTGCTCAGTTCCGGGCTGATCGTCATCAGCGCCAGCGCGACCTGTGCGACGAGCAGGATCACCATGCCGACGATCGGCGTGCCCGTGCGCGTCGCACGCCCGAACACCGGCAGGAAGTAGCCGACGTCCGCCGAGCTCTTGAACACCTGCGCGACCGTGAACTGCCAGCCGAGCAGCGAGCCGATGCACGCGATCACCATCAGCGCGGTGACGATCGTGCCGACGGTCGGCGTGAACATCGTCGCGAACGCGATGCCGAACGGCGCGTTCGACGCCGCGAGGATCGCGTTGGGTACGATCCCCGCGATCACGTTGGTCGACACGATGTAGAAGATCGCCGACGCGATCGTGCCGCCGAGCACGGCGATCGGCACGTTGCGTTCCGGGTTCTCCACCGCATCCGAGTTCGCGCACGCCGATTCGAGCCCGAGGAACGCCCACAGCGTCACTGCGATCGAACCGCCGACAGCCGGCCCGAACGCCATGTTGTGCGGATTCCACGCAGCGCCCCAGGTTGCGCCGCTGAACCAGAACCAGCCGATCAGCGACACGATGACGACCGGAATGATCACGCCCCACACGGTCACCGCACCGATCCGGCCGGTGATGCGCGAGCCGCCGAAGTTCGCGACCGTCGTGAGCACGAGCAGGAAGATCGTCCACAGGCCCGTCTGCAGCGGCGACAGCGTCGCGTCGAACAGCACGGTGCCGTAGCCGACCGCCGTGACGCCGATCGCGACGTTGGCGATCACGAGCGACAGCCCGTACGTGTAGTTCGCCATGTAGTTGCCGGCCTTGCCGAACGCGTATTCCGCGTAGCCGCCCATCCCGCCCGGCTTGCGGCTCAACATCCCGCAGCGCGCGAACGCATAGGCCAGCGCGAGCGAGCCGCCGGCCGTGACGATCCACGACACCAGCGAGATCGTGCCGACCTGCGCGAGCTTCGCCGGCAGCAGGATGATGCCGGAGCCCATCATGTTGACTGCCGTGAGGATGGTGAGCTGCCAGACATTCATCCGGTTCTTCGGCGCGGCCGCCGGGGCCGCGTCAGACATGCGCGCTGCGTTTTCCATGATGTCGATCCTTCGATGTGAGGCCGCCGCGCGGCCATTCGCCCGTTCGTCCGGCCGCGCGCTCAGGCCGTCAGGCAGTACACGCGGTACGTGCCGTCCTCGACTTCCACGCCGTGCGTGTCGTGCGCGAAGCCCGGAAAGCGCCGGTCGTACGCTTCGAGCGCCAACAGGTAGCCGAGCACCGGGCCGCCTGCCGGCCCCGCGTTCTCGCCCGGCATCAGCAGCGGAATACCCGGCGGATACGGCACGACGCCCGTGGCGACCGTGCGCCCGGCCAGCTCGTCGAGCGTCACCTGCTCGACGCGGCCCTGCACGAGATGCTCGTATGCGCGCACCGGGCTCATCTCCGGCTTCGGCAGGATCGAGAACGCCTCCGACATCAGCCGCGTCGTGCCGAGCTGCTCCATCGCCGCGAACATCGTGTCGGCCAGGTCCTTCAGCCCCATGCCCGCATAGCGCGCGCCATGTTCCTTCGCGAGCGACGGAATCGCCATGTCGAGCGGCAGGTTCGCGTCGTAGTCGCGCTTGAAGTCGCACAGCGCGCTGACGAGCGAGCCCCACTTGCCCTTCGTGATGCCGATCGAGAACAGGAACAGGATCGTGAAGTCGGTCGTCTTTTCGACGACGATCCCGCGCGCATCGAGATAGGCCGTGACGACGCTCGCCGGAATGCCGACCGGCATCAGGCCGCCGGCCGGCGCGACGCCCGGCGTGACGATCGACACCTTGATCGGATCGAGCATGCAGTAGCCGTCCTCGATATTGCCGAAGCCGTGCCATTGCGCGCCGGGGCGCAGCACCCAGCACGACGGGTCGCTCGCGAGCAGCTCGGGCGGCGCATCGTGGAACGGCAGCGTGCGGCCCGTGCGCGCCTCGAGCACGGTGTCGGGCTGCCAGCATTCGAAGAACCAGTCGCCCTTCGCGCCGAACTCGTTGTTCATCCGCGCGATCATCTGCCGGAACGCGACGGCCTCCTCGATCGACTCGTGCGTCAGCGTCGCGCCGCCGGGGCCGTCCATCATCGCGGCCGCGACATCGTTCGACGCGATGATCGCGTAGTTCGGCGACGTCGACGCGTGCATCATGAACGTCTCGTTGAACTGACCATGCGGAATCGGGCTGCGGCCGTCGCGCACGTGGATGTACGACGCCTGCGACAGCGCGGTCAGCAGCTTGTGCGTCGACTGCGTCGCGAACACCGTGGGCCGGTCCGCATGATGGTCGCGCGGGTCGCCGTGCATCGCATGACGGTCGCGGTAGATCGGGTTGAAGCGCGCATAGCCGTACCACGCTTCGTCGAAGTGCAGGCGGTCGACGCTCGCGCCGAGCAGTTCTTCGACGCGCGTGACGTTGTAGCAGAGGCCGTCGTAAGTCGAGTTCGTGACGATGGCGTGCTTCGGCTGGCGATCGGCAAGCTCCGCCGCGAGCGGGTTCGATGCGATCGCCTCGCGGATCGCCGCCTGCGTGAGGCGCTCGGACGCGATCGGCCCGATGATCCCGTAGCGGTTACGCGTCGGCACGAGGTAGGTCGGGATCGCGCCCGACATCGTCATCGCATGCTCGGCCGACTTGTGGCAGTTGCGGTCGCACAGCGCGATCTGGTCGCGGCTCACGCTCGCCATCAGGATGATGCGGTTCGACGTCGACGAGCCGTTCGTCACGTGATACGTGCGATGCGCGCCGAACACGCGCGCCGCGTAACGCTCGCTTTCGCCGATCGGGCCCGAGTGGTCGAGCAGCGAGCCGAGTTCGCCGACCGAGATCGACAGGTCGGAGCGAAACAGCGATTCGCCGAAGTATTCGAAGAACGCGCGGCCGACCGGCGACTTCAGGAAGCCCGTGCCACCCGTATGGCCGGGCGTATGCCACGAGTATTCGTAAACACGCGAGAACTTCGCGAGCGCGCCGAACATCGGCGGCAGCACGGTCGAGCGATAGCGTTCGATCGCCGCGTGGATGCGCCCGCCGATGAAGTCGGCCGTATCCTCGAGCAGCCACACGAAATCGTCGACCTGGCCCATGACCGCGGACGGCACCGACGACGCGACGCTGCGGTCGGCCAGCAGGAAGATCGGCACGTTGGCATTGCGATGCCGGATCGCTTCGACCACCGTCTCGGACGGCCCGTGGCCGTCCACGCCGAGATCCCAGTCGAGCAGCACGCACTGGATCGACGGATCGGAACGGATCAGCATGATCGCATCGTCGGCGGACGTCGCGGTGAGCACGTCGATGTCGCGTTGCGCGAGCTCCGCGCTCAGCGTGCGGACCGCACGCCCGGTCGCCGTTTCCTGCGTGATCTCGTCGTCGACCAGCAGCGCACGCATGCCGAGACGACGAATGCCACCGACGGACGTATTCATGATGTTGCCCTCGCTGTTCCGTTGCTTCGTTGGTGTTGTTACGTCTCACGAGCACGCGGACAGCAGGCCACGGGCAGCGACATGAGACGCTCGCAATTCCGGTTTGATTCGCCATCCAATTCGGAGCCGACTATGCCATAGACGGCTTTTGATGAAAAGCCGACGATTCGGCAAAACCGTCGACCTATTTCAAATCGGATTTCATAATTGGATCATTTTTATGTGCATCGCAGCACGCCAATTCCCGTTTATTTGATCATTCTCATTCCACAATGAAACTGTTGTATCCGGCCGATTGAATTCGCTGGATTTTGTTGCTACGATCGGCTGCGCCGCGCACTGACCGGCGGCGGCTGTGCCTTGCCGCGCAAGCCTGCTTCGTGCGGCGCGCACTCGGCATTCAGCATTCGCGGGAGCGTTTCAATCGGCTGCATCGCGTATCGGATTACGCGCCGGCGCGAATGCGACTCCCGTTTCCGCACATTTACCGGAGAGTTCGCGTGAGTCTGTTGAAAATCGCAGTCGAGCCGGCACTGATTGGCGCCTTCCTCACCACGCACGAACAGGTCGACGTATTTCAGACCGATTTCACGAATATCGCGGCAATCGTCGTCGGAATCGATTCGGCACAAAAGGTTCTGAAAGCCGTCGAAAGAACCGGCTTCGCGATTCCGTTCTTCGTCGCGGTCGAGCCCGACCAGGAAGTGCCGCCGTCGGTCCTGCCGAGCGCGAGCGGCGTGATCCAGCTCGGGCACGGCGGCCGCCACTACTACGGCCGGCAGCTTTCAGCCGCCGCCGATATCTACAGCGAAAACCTGCTGCCGCCGTTCTTCAAGGTCATGCGCGAGTACGTGCAGCGCGGCTACGTCGAGTTCGACTGCCCCGGCCACCAGGGCGGCCAGTTCTTCTCGAGTCATCCGCTCGGCCGGATGTTCTTCGACTTCTTCGGCGAAACGCTCTTTCGCTCCGACCTCTGCAACGCGGACGTCCGGCTCGGCGACCTGCTGATCCACGAAGGCCCCGCGCTGGAAGCGCAGCGCAACGCCGCGCGGATCTACAACGCGGACAAGACCTGGTTCGTGCTGAACGGCACGTCGACGTCGAACAAGGTCGTCACGAGCGCGCTGCTCGCGCCCGACGATCTCGTGCTGTTCGACCGCAACAACCATAAATCGGTGCACCTCGGCGCGCTCGTGCTGTCCGGCGCGCGGCCGGTCTACCTCGAGACCGCGCGCAACGCGTGGGGCCTCATCGGCGGCGTCGACAGCGCGGCGCTCGACGAAGCGCGCATTCGCGACGCGATCCGCGACGTCGCACCCGAGCGCGCCGATCAGCCGCGTCCGTTCCGGCTCGCGGTGATCCAGCTCGGCACCTACGACGGCACGATCTACAACGCGCGCGAGATCGTCGACCGGATCGGGCATCTGTGCGACTACATCCTGTTCGATTCGGCATGGGTCGGTTACGAGCAGTTCATCCCGATGATGCAGGACTGCTCGCCGCTGATGCTGACGCTCGGCCCCGACGATCCCGGCATCCTCGTCACGCAGTCGGTACACAAGCAGCAGGCCGGCTTCTCGCAGACGTCGCAGATCCACAAGAAGGACAGCCACATCGAAGGCCAGAAGCGCTTCTGCGATCACCGGCGCTTCAACAACGCGTACATGATCCATGCGTCGACCAGCCCGTTCTACCCGATGTTCGCGGCGCTCGACGTCAACGCGCAGATGCATGCCGGGCCGGCCGGCAAACGCCTGTGGCGCGACTGCGTCGCGCACGGCGTCGAAGCGCGCAAGCTGCTGCTGAAGACTTGCCGCCAGATTCGCCCGTTCGTCCCGCAGCATGTCGACGGCCGCCCGTGGGCCGACTACCCGACCGAGCAGATCGTCGACGACCTGCGCTTCTTCCGCTTCCATCCGGCCGATACGTGGCACGGTTTCGAAGGCTATGCGGACGACCAGTACTTCGTCGATCCGTGCAAGCTGCTGCTGACGACGCCCGGCATCGATCGCGACACGCACGAGTACGCGCCGTTCGGCGCGCCGGCGCCGATCCTCGCGCGCTACCTGCGCGAGCACGGCGTCGTGCCCGAGAAGGCCGACCTGTACACGATCCTGTTCCTGCTCACGCCGTCGGAAAGCTTCGGCAAGCTGCAGCATCTGGTCGCGCACCTCGCGCAGTTCGAACGCCATCTCGACCAGGACACGCCGCTGCGCGAAGCGATCCCGTCGCTGTGCGAAGCGTATCCGGAGCTGTACGACAACATGCGCCTGCGGCAGTTGTGCCAGCGCATGCACGACTTCTACCGCAGCCACGACATGAAGCATCTGCAGAAGCAGATGTTCCGCCGCGCGCAGTTCCCGAAGCAGGCGATGCTGCCGCAGGCCGCGAATGCCGAGCTGATCCGCAACAACGTCGAGCTCGTCACGCTCGATCGCATCGAAGGCCGGATCGCGACCGAAGGCGCGCTGCCCTATCCGCCCGGCATCTTCTGCGTGGTGCCCGGCGAAGCCTGGGGCGGCCCGGCGCTCGACTACTTCCGCGCGCTCGAAGCCGGGATCAACGCACTGCCGGGCTTCGAACCGGAAATCCAGGGCGTCTACCTGCAGACGAAGCCGGACGGCACGAAGCAGGCATCGGCATACGTGGTGGCGACCGGCGCCGACGCGTCGCTGGCCTGATCGCGTCGGTGCACGGCGCTTGCGCTCGACGTGTATCATCGCCGCCATCATGCCCATCCGACCGCTTCGTCCGCTCCTGATCGCCCCGGCACTCGCCGTCTCCGTCTCCCTCGCCGCGCACGCGCAGCAGGTCGGCGTGGTCGCCGACGGCGTCTACTACACGCCGAATACGCATCTCGCGGCAGGCACGTCGCTGCAGGTGCTGCCCGACGACGACAAGGGCGTCGCGCGCTGCTGCGCGACAGTCACCGGCCCGGCCGGCAAGCCCGCCAACCAGATTCTCGACAGCCTGCACGACGACCGCACGATCGCCGCGTATGCGCTGTCGCTGCCGAAGTCGGTGCCGGCGGACACGCGCGGCTTCGGCGTCGTCGGCACGGCGCGCTTCGTGCGCCAGGGCGCACACCCGGAAGCCGTGCTCGACGGCGGCTTGCAACTCGCGTTCTCGACCTGCACGTCGGTGGAAGGCACGCATTACCTCGGGCGCAAGGTCGGCGCCAACAAGTTGCTCGTGCACCTGTACCAGTACTTCGACGGCGAACTCGAGCCGACCTGCAAGGATCGCGACCTGAAATAACGGCGCCCGGCCGGCCGCGGCATCACGCCCTGGTCGGCCGACCGTTCACACCCGTCGCGTCACCACGCCTGCCGATAGATCGCCAGCGCGTCGGCCTCGGTCACCTCGCGCGGATTGTTCACGAGCAGGCGCGTCTGCAGCATCGCGTCCGACGCCATCCTCGGCAGGTCGCCCTCGCCGATGCCGACTTCACGCAGCGTGCGCGGGATACCCGTCGCGACGATCAGTCGGTCGATCTCCACGATCAGCGCCTGCGTCCTCGCTTCGTCGCTGCCCGTTGCCGACGGCGCGACGATCGCCGCGAGTTCCGCATACAGCGGCGCGGCAGCCGGCGCGTTGAAGCGCAGCACGTGCGGCAGCACGAGCGCATTCGACAATCCGTGCGGCACGTGGAAGATCCCGCCGACCGGATAGGCCAGCGCATGCACGGCCGCGACCGGCGCGTTCGCGAACGCCTGCCCCGCGAACATCGCGCCGACCAGCATCGCCTCGCGCGCGTGGCGGTTCCGACCGTCGTCGCACGCCGCGAGCAGGTTGCGCGACAGCAGCGTCAGCGCGTGCACGGCCAGCATGTCGGACACCGGATTCTTCAGCCGCGCGGACGTATAGGCTTCGATCGCATGCACCATCGCGTCGATGCCCGTCGCGGCCGTCGCCGCGCGCGGCAGGCCGAGCGTCAACTCGGCGTCGAGGATCGCGACATCGGCGAACAGGTGCGGCGACACGACGCCCATCTTGCGCGCCTCGCCGACCGTGACGATCGACACGGCCGTCACCTCGGAGCCCGTGCCGGCCGTCGTCGGCATCTGCACGAGCGGCAACCGCGCGCTCGCGACCTTGTCGATGCCGTACATGTCGGCCAGCGCCTGCTGCCCCGGCGCGAGCACCGCGATCAGCTTCGCGACGTCCATCGACGAACCGCCGCCCAGGCCGAGCACGATCTCGGCATCGGCCGCGACGGCCCGCTCGGTCGCTTCGAGCACCACGTGCTCGGGCGGATCGGCGATCACGTCGTCGATCACGGTCACCTGCCAGCCGTGCGCGGCCAGGCTCTCCAGCGCGGGCGCGAGTACGCCGCTGCGATGCAGGAACGCGTCGGTGACGACGCACAGCCGCACGAGCGCCGGAAAGCGTTCGCGCAACAATGCGCCGAGCCGGCGCGCGGCGCCGAACTCGACGATCTGCGTCGGAACGGTACGGAATTGAAACGGGTTCATCGGGTGCCTCCCGGTGGCGTCGCCGTGCCGGTGTCCGGCTGCACCATGTAGCGCGACACGTCGCGGCGATCGAGCAACGGAATGATCGCCCCGACACCGATCCGCTGGAAATGCGGCGTTTCCCGATGCGCGTCGAGGCCGTCCGCGTCGCGGTAACGCTCGAGGATCACGATGTGGTCGGGGTCCGCCGGCGACCGGAAATACGCGTAGTCGAGATTCTTCGGCTCGGCGCGCGTCGCGGGCGCGAGTTCCGCGAGCAATTCGATCACGCGGTCGCCGTTGCCCGGCTTCGCGAAGTAATGCGCGATGACCTGCAGGTAAGGTTCGTTCATGCGGTGCTCCGTGTTCGACAAGTGCCCGTCACGACGGGGACGCGCGCAATGCGCTGCGACCCGGATGGATTCAAGAACGCGACGGCGCGCCACCGTGTCACCGACTCGTCGTCGCATTGTATTGAATCGGCGATGCCTTCGCAGTGCCGCGACCGAACGGCGAGAACATATCGAATCTCGCAACACTTTCACGGCGAGTCGGTTCATAACCGGCCGCCCCCTCCGCCCGCCGATACGCCGGCGACTACCACGGCACCGTCCGCCCCGGATAGTCGAGGTATTCCAGCCCGGGCTCACCCGTTTCGCGATCGGCACGTCGACGAGGCTCGGTAACGCATTCTCGCCGGGGCTCGCGGAGGCCCTCGGGCTGCGCGGCTTCGAGATTCCGGTCCGCCTGCCCGCGATCCTCGTCTCTGCGCTGCGGCACCCGCGAATGCACGGCGCCCCCGTTCATCGCCGCCTGCGCGACTCGGTCATTGGCGTCTGCCAACGCACGTATCCGGATTCCCCCGCGCCACGCGCACCGGCGCGCAGCACGAAAACACGCACGGCCGGCTGACGTCGCGCGAGTACCCGAAGCCGGCCCGCACAACGCGCGCGGCTCAGACCAGCCGGCCGCCGCCGTCGATGTGCAGGATTTCGGCATTCATGAAGCCGTTGCCCAGCAGGAACGCGATCGCCTCCCCGACTTCGTCGGCACGACCGACGCGACCGCCCGGCAGCGCCGATGCGGCTCCCGCGAGGATCGCATCGCGCGTTTCCGGGCCGAACGCGTCGTACAGCGGCGTCTCGACGAAGCCGGGCGCGACGACGTTGACGCGAATCGGCTTCAGCTCAAGCGCGAGCGACTGCGCCAGCGCTTCGACGCCACGCACGGCGGCGGCAATCACGGACGTACCTTGCGCGGACGGACGATCCGACAACTGCCCGCCGGTCAGCACGATCGAGCCGGTCGCGGGCATCAGCGGCAATGCGGCCCGGATCGCGTAGACGGGCCCGGCGATACGCTCCTGTATCGCGGCGAGCAGGTGATCGGGATCGGTCTCGCCCAGCTTGCCGGCGATGAACCGGCCGGCCGTGACGACGAGATGATCGACGCGCGTCATCGTGTCGAATACGGCCTGCACCGCGTGCCGGTCCGCGATATCGCCCACCGCGATGCGCGCGCCGCCGATCGCTTGCGCGGCGGCCTCGAGCTTCGCGCGGGTCCGGCCGACCAGCGTGACAGTGGCGCCCCTCGCCTTCGCGGCCGCCGCGGCCGCGAGGCCGATTCCGGAACTCGCGCCGAATATCACGACGTGCGCGCCGTCCAGTGTCGAAGATTGCGTTGCCTCGTTCATGTCGACTCCTCATCAGGGATTGAAGGTTCGCGAACGTTAGGTCATTCTCTGTTGCGCCGGAACGTGGGAGACTTGAATAAGGTTCATTCCATAAAGGAATAAGATGGATTCGCTGCGATCCATGCGCGTGTTTGTCCGCGCCATCGAGCTGGGCAATTTTTCGGCGGTCGCTCGCGAGGAAGGCACCGGCCAGCCGACGATCAGCAAGATCGTCGCCGCGTTCGAACAGGAACTGGGCGTGCGCCTGCTCGAACGCTCGACGACGAGCCTCGCGCCGACCGACGAAGGCCGGCGGTTCTACGACCGCTGCAAGCGCGTGCTCGACGAGTACGAAAGCGCGGTGGCCGAAGTGCGCGGGCAAACGCTGCGGCCGGTCGGCAAGCTGGTCGTCAACGCGCCGCTGGGGCTGGGCGAGCTGAGGCTGAACGCGCTCGTGCTCGAATTCCTCGCCGCGTGGCCGGAAATCGACGTCGAGCTTCATTTGACCGATCGCGTGATCGATCTGGTCGAGGAAGGTGTCGATGTCGCCATTCGCCTCGGCCACGCGCTGCCGCCGGATGTCGTCGCGCGAAACATCGCGTCGTCGCCGCGCCTGCTGGTGGCCGCGCCACGGTATGTGTCGCAGGCGCCCAGGATCCGCCGGCCGGAAGACCTGGCGAAGCACGAGTACGTCGGATACGCGCGCACCGACATCATCGGCAGCGAACTGGAATTTGCGCGGGGCGACGAGAAGATCGCCGTTCCGGTGCGCGGCCGGTATCGCGTGAACAGCTCGATCGCGCTGCGGGAATGCTTCCTGGCCGGAGACGCGGTGGGCAGCGCGCCGGCATGGCTCGTCCAGGACCTGATCGACACCGGGCAGCTCGTCCGGTTGCTGCCGAAGTGGGACATGGTTCCGCCGCATGCGCTGCACCTCGTGTATGCGTCACGCCGGTATCTGCCGCTCAGGACCCGCACGTTCCTGCAGTTCATGGAGCAGCGGATTCCCGAATTGCCCGGGTTCAGCGCGGCCGCAACGACAACCTCGGTCGCGTCGCGGCAAACCCGCTGACCGACGGCCGCCGCGATCACGGCGGTGCCGGGGGCCGATCCGCCACCGTTTCCACGATCCGTCGAATCCCCGCTATTGCAGCGCGCCGCGGCGGCGCCGGCGGGCCCTTCGGCTAAAATGCCGCACTTTCCACCTTGTCCGGCCCGCTCGCCATGCAACCCGCCTCCTCCGCCCAACCCGCCTCCCGCGGCGCCGACGCCGCAGAATCGGCCCGCGACCTCGTCTACGGCCCGAACGACCGGCCGGCGCCGATGGTCGCTTTCGTCGCCGCGCTGCAGCACCTGCTGGCGATCATCGTGCCGATCGTCACGCCCGGCCTGCTGATCTGCCAGGCGCTCGGCGTGTCCAGCCGCGATACGACCCTGATCGTGTCGATGTCGCTGGTGATATCCGGCATCGCCACCTTCGTCCAGTGCAAGCGCTTCGGCCCGCTGGGCGCCGGCCTGCTGATCGTCCAGGGCACCAGCTTCAACTTCGTCGGCCCGCTGATCGCCGGCGGCAGCCTGATGGTCAAGCAGGGCACGCCGGTCGAGACCGTGATGGCCGCGATCTTCGGCGTCGTGATGGCCGGGTCGTTCGTCGAGATGGGCGTGTCGCGCATCCTGCCGTTCGTGAAGCGCCTGATCACGCCGCTCGTCACCGGCATCGTGGTGCTGCTGATCGGCCTCACGCTGATCAAGGTCGGCCTCATCAGCATGGGCGGCGGTTATGGCGCGATGGCCAAGGGCACGTTCGCGAGCGCGGAGAACCTGACGCTGTCGGGCCTCGTGCTCGGCACGATCGTCCTGCTCAATCGCGTGCCGGTCGTCTGGGTGCGCAGCACCGCGCTCGTCATCGCGCTCGTGATCGGCTACCTCGCGGCCGCGTTCCTCGGCCGCCTCGACTTCACCGGCATGCACCAGGCCGCGCTTTTCCAGGTTCCGACGCCGCTGCACTTCGGCATCGGCTTCTCGTGGTCGCTGTTCGTGCCGATGCTCATCATCTACCTCGTCACGTCGCTCGAAGCGATCGGCGACGTCACCGCCACCAGCAAGATCTCGAACGAACCGGTCGAAGGGCCGGTGTGGATGCAACGAATCAAGGGCGGCGTGCTCGTCAACGGCGCGAATTCGCTGCTGGCCGGCGTGTTCAATACGTTCCCGAGCTCCGTGTTCGCGCAGAACAACGGCGTGATCCAGATCACCGGCGTCGCGAGCCGCCATGTCGGCATCTGGATCGCGGGGATGCTCGTGGTGCTCGGCCTGTTCCCGGTCGTCGCCGGCGTGCTGCAGGCCGTGCCGGAGCCGGTGCTCGGCGGTGCGGCGATGGTGATGTTCGGCGCGGTGGCCGCATCGGGCATCAACATTCTCGCGGGCGTCCAGCTCGACCGCCGCGCGCTGCTGATCATCGCGGTATCGCTGGCGCTCGGCCTCGGCGTGTCGCAGGTGCCGGACATTCTGAACAGCCTGCCGCACGCGCTGAAGAACGTGCTGGAATCGGGCGTTGCAACGGGCGGCATCTGCGCGCTCGTGATGAACTGGTTCCTGCCGGAAAAGAAGTAAGGGAGGGATACGTGGCAACCGCGCGGTGTGTCAGGCACCGCGCCGGTCGGCCCGAACGCCGGTTCAACCCGACCGCGCCGGACAGCCTCGCACCAGCGGCAATCCGCATCGCCCGAAATAACATGCGCGCCCGCAGGACGACGCGCGTATGATGAACTCATCCGGGCATTCGCGACCCGTTCGACTGCTCGCCCTCCATCTCGCCTCCTGCTGCATCGCGCTCACTTTCGCGCGCAGCAATACGCCTTTCGCCCCACCCCGTCGCGCCACACGCTGGCGATACTGGCCGGACGCGTTCGTCCTGCGATTCGTCGCAACCGAACGTTCAGAAGCTCGTCATGAGCGTGCATCTCTATCGTGGCTTCGAATGTTGCCCGCTGATTTGCCCCCATGTGCCGGCGCAGAACGACCGCCCGCATGACGACGCCGGCTTCGACTCCGTGGTCGAGATTTTGCCTGCGGGGCACTGACGACAACATCGCTCGAAATTGGCCCGCGCGGCGGCTTTCGAGTGAAACCAAACGTTCTCGCCGCGCAGCAAGCCAAGAATTGAACCATAACCGGGAGTCAATAAAAATGAGCTGGTACTGCGATGTGGAGCGCGAACTGGCTCACATTAGGGGAGCGATCGGACTGCTCGAGCAGACGCACGACGCCTTCACCAACCGATCGCCGGTGAGCGATCCGGCGTATTGGCGAGTCAAGCTCGACACACTCCGGACACGATTTGAGCGCAATAAGGTACTCGAATACCAAATCAATGAACTTTTCGCTCGCCTCGATCGAATCCGGGATCCGAACTTCCGCGGATAAGAACCTGCCACGCGCGGCCGAGAATTCGATTGCGCATCAATTCGGGACCCAACACATCTTGAATGCCGAATTGAAGGCTGCAGCATCGGCTCGGCGAACGCAGTACCGGCGGCGCCGGCCGTCGCGTGAGTCGCTTCAACCTGGCCTCACTCGCGAGTCGGTCCGTCATCCTTAACGTTTTTCTGGCATGTACGCATTCCGGGAAGCAGCCAACCCGGGACCATGCCGGACTTCGGAGCAACATCATGACTGATGCCAACCCAAACAGCACCTTTCGGCACCTTCCACTGACACCCGAACAGGATGCGGAAATCCGCCACTACATTAAGAAGAAAGAACAACGGGGCGAACCATGGGACACCCCGGAGCTGGCGACGATGCTCAAAGACATGCTCGATCCTCCTCTCAACGACGATGAGGAGCCTGATGCTGACATTGAGGAAACGAAGCTGGCCTGCGAGTATGCATTGGCCTCGATCGACGAGGCCATGGAACCTGTTTCCGCGAGTGAGGAACGCAACGCGGCAATGGAAGCCGAGGAGATGAAACACCCCAGGGGGTAGGACGCTTTCAGGCCCGAAACTCGAGCCTGCGAATTTCGTGGAAGTCCGGTCGTGCGTTCAAATGCGTAACGGCGGCAATGGCCGCGATCGCGCCGGCGTTCGATCGCAAATATCCACGGCACAATCGTCCGCAACGCATCGCCACATCGCGACTCACACCTCGTTCGACAGGCGGATGCGATCGCTGATTGCTTCCGATCCGATCGCAGGCATGACACCTGCGTCGAATGCGTCTCGCCATCCTCGCCGAATCCCCTTTCGAGCAAACCGCGGCAGCGCAGGACCTGTGCAGACGACCGCTCGGAAGAAGTTCAGTGCGCCCATCGCTGGCCACGCCGCTCGATCGAGGCCACAACGATATTCAGCACATGGCGGACGACGTCCTCATCCGTCATACCCGCATCGAGGTACTGGCGGACCTTCATGATCCGCGGCTGATGGGAGCCGTCGTCATTGTTCATCACGAAAATACTTGCCGTTCCGGTATCGGTCATCAGAGCTACCTGAATGGTCTTGCCGCAAACGATCGATTGCATGCTCAAGGTAGTCATCGCCGCGTCCGGTCTGGTCATTGGGGCCTCAAGTATGCGCCCCTATAGCCGGGCGAATCCGCTTGTAATCGCTCCATTTCCAGCCGATTCGCGGGTAATTCGCACGCTGCGAGCAGCTTTGCCTTATCGGCGCAATTGCAGTGCCGATCGCTCGAGTTTGTTTTGCATCGATTCCCGACGGTTCCTGGCGCTCGCATACGTCACCCTGGACATAACCCGTTTCCGCATGATCGAGCGGTTCCGGCCGGTGCCGCCTTGGCACGGTGATTAGTACTGGCTAGAATCTCGCCAGTGTCCATGCCCCTGAGCCCATGAGTTCCCCACAATCGACTGAAGTACCCATTAAAGAACGGGCGACGATCGTCTGCCACCGCGATGGCCGGGTGTTGCTCGTCGCACGCGCGTCGTCGCGCTGGGCCCTTCCGGGCGGCACGATCAAGCGCGGGGAAACGCCGCTCGAAGCCGCGCATCGCGAGTTGAGCGAAGAAACCGGCCTGACCGGCCAGAATCTCGCGTACTCGATGCAATTCACCGGGCTCGCGAAGGCACATCACGTGTTCTTCGCGGAAGTCGGCCCGGACCAGACGCCGCAAGCGAACAACGAGATCGAGCAATGCCGGTGGTTTCCCATCGACGGCGTCGACGAATTGCGCGCGAGCATCCCGACGAAGCGAATCGTCGAACTCGTCCATAACCACGAAATCCGCAAGTTGTAGCCCACACGAAATCCCGTGCGGCTCGTGCACATCGGGGACGAGCGCACACCCGAGCCGTCGCCGGCTCGAGTCGCCTTGCATGGGTCAGCGCCGCGCGAACGCTCAGTGCGCGCGCTTTCTTCGCAACTCGTGCATGGAATAGACGACAAGGAAGATGCCCAGCATCGCCGCGCCGGACGCCATGAAGTCGTTTGCGATTCCCGAGCTGTGCAAGGACGTCGGGAAGATGCCGAGACTCAGTCCTGCGACAGCAAGAAGCAACCCTGCAACGACACCCCAGATCGGTCCGGCGGACTTTTCGATTTTATTTTTCATGCAGCACCCGTCTACAGTCATTACCTGGTCGGCATCGGCAAAAGGCGCCGCGTCCACCGCCAGTGTTCCACTATAGCCGGGAAATAATTCGCAAACTTTCAGTGCTTTTCCCGATCAAGTTTGCTCGGTCACGGCCGCTGTGCAGCGTCGGCCCACGACGCCAGTGCGCGCTATCCGAAGCACGCCGGTTCGCAAGAACACGGGATGGCGGAAGGCAGCCGGAGTCGAACCGACCCGGGAGTGTCTGACACCCCCAACCAGGTTTGAAGCCTGGCCGTACCACCGGATACGAATGCCTTCCTCGGGGAAAACAACCAAAGGAACAACGAGCGCCTACGCCTGAATACCCGCCCAACCGCTGTCAGGCCGCAGGAAGTGAAGATCGCGGTGGAAGCGAGTATACCCAACCCGATCGAAGAACTCGAGAATCTGGATCGCGCGCTTGCGGCCGAGCCCCGTCGCGTCGCGGAACGTCGCGGCATCGAGCCCGCCGCCGCGCGCAGGCGCGAGATGCGCGACCAGCGCCGCCAGTTCGCGCGCGACATCCGCGTGATAGAACAGGTCGCGCACGACCTGGTGCACGTCGCCGCGCCGCGCGAGCTTGCGCAGCAGCATGCGCACCGCGTCCTCGGCCGCGCCCGTGTCTCGGGCCAGGTCGCGCACCCACGGCGGATCGAAGCGCCCCGCATGAATCAGCGGCAGCAGTTTCTGCGTCAGCGCTTCCTCGCGCGAATCGAGGCTCACCGAATGCGACGGCAGATGCAGCCACGGCCCGCTTCGCGCGACTTCGCCGCCGCCCACCAGTGCATCGACCAGCGCACGCCACAGCGCATCGCCGGCGAGCGGTGCAGCCATCCGCCGCAGACGCGCGGCGTCGAGCCCCTGTTCGTCAGGCATGCGCTCGTGATACGTGCCCAGCGTATCGATCGCCCGTGTCTGCAGCGCTCGCCAGTGCGCATGCGAAATCACCGCGCCGTCGTTCGACACGGCATCGCGTTGCCCGATCGCCAGCGCATCGTCCGGCAACGCAAGCGCGTTCGGCGCAAAACCCGTCAGATGCGTGAGTATCGCGCGCGGAATGCCGAGCGGCGCCTGCGCGAGCAGCGCATCGAGGCGCCCGTCGTCCAGCCACGCGGCGAGCGCATCGAGCCACGCGCGGCGCGCGGGCGTGCGGCGCTTGCGCCCCGGCCCGAACGGATCGAGCACGCGGCCGCCGCCGACAGTACGCGTCGCCTGCGGATTGCGGACGATGAACCGGTCGCCCGGTAGCGCGAACACCGGTTCGTCGAATACCAATTGCACGCGCATCCGCTGGCCGGCCGCGAGCGTGTCGCCGTCGAGCAGCGCGACATGCGCGACGCGATGCAGCGTGCCGAGATGCACGTGCAGCGGCGCCCAGTGCGTCAGCGTCAGTCCCGCATCCGCAAGCAGCGTCAGTTCGACGTCGAGACGCGGCGACGTCGCGACGAGCCGCGCATCGGCGACGGTATCGCCGCGCTCGATATCGGCCTTGTCGACGCCGGCGAGATTCAGTGCGCAACGCTCGCCCGCGCGTCCGGCCTCGACCGGCCGGTTCTGCGCATGGATGCTGCGCACGCGTGCCGCGCCGCCCGTGCGCACGATCGCGAGCGTGTCGCCCGTCGCGACACGGCCCGCGAACGCGGTGCCCGTCACGACGGTCCCCTGCCCTGCAAGCGTAAACACGCGATCGACCGCGAGCCGGAACAGGCCGTCGTCGCGGCGCTCGCGCCACGCGATCGCCGCGTCGGCCAGGTGACGCTTCAACGCGGCGACGCCCGAATCGTCCACGGCCGTCGCACGGGTTTCGAAGATCGGCACACCGGACAGCGTCGAGTCGTGCAGCCACGCAGCGATCTCGTCGCGCACCTGGGCGACGCGCGCGGCGTCGACACGATCGCACTTCGTCAACGCGACGGCGCCGTGCGTGATGCCGAGCAGTTGCAGGATCGCGAGGTGTTCGCGCGTCTGCGGCATCACGCCATCGTCGGCGGCGATCACGAGCAGCGCGAAGTCGATCCCGCACGCGCCGGCCGCCATCGTATGAACCAGCTTCTCGTGGCCCGGCACGTCGATCAGGCCGAGCACGTCGCCATTCTCGAGCGGCGTATATGCATAACCGAGCTCGATCGAGATGCCACGCGCCTTTTCTTCCTTCAAGCGGTCGGTATCGACGCCCGTCAGCGCGCGCGCAAGTGTCGTCTTGCCGTGGTCGATGTGTCCCGCGGTACCGACGATCATTCAGCGGGCCCCGCGAGCGGCGCACATTGCGCGACGAACGCCGCTTCATCGGCGGCTTCGAGGCAGCGCAGGTCGAGCCGCAGCGCGTTGTCGGCGATGCGGCCGATCACCGGGCGCGGCCATTCGCGCAGCCGTTTCTCGAGCTGCGCAAGCGCGCGGCCGCCGCGCTTGCCGTCCGGCGTGCGCACGACGAGCCCGGCGCTCGGCAACTGGTCGACCGGCAGCGCGCCGCTGCCGATCTGGCTGAACATCGGCTCGACCGTCACGTCGAAGCCGCTGCCGAGCGCGGCCTGCAACACCGGACGCACGCGTTCGGCGGCCTCGGCGATCTCGCGCTGCGGGCGCGTCAGCAGCCGCAGCGTCGTAAGCCGGTCGCGCAGGAATTCGGGCGCCTGATAGAGACGCAGCACGGGCTCGAGCGCCGCAAGCGTCAGCTTGCCGACGCGCAGCGCACGCTTGAGCGGATGTTTCTTGATCTTCGCGATCAGCGCGCGATCGCCGACGATCAGGCCGGCCTGCGGCCCGCCGAGCAGTTTGTCGCCGCTGAACGTGACAACGTTTGCGCCGGCAGCGACGGTTTCCTGCACGGTCGTCTCGTGCGGCAGCCCCCATTGCGACAGGTCGGCGAGCGTGCCGCTGCCGAGATCGACGGCGACCGGCAGCCCGTGCTCGCGCGCGAGCGGCGCGAGCTCGGCGAGCGTCGCCTCCTTCGTGAAGCCGCTGATCGCGTAGTTGCTGCAGTGCACCTTCATCAGCAGCGCGGTGCGCGGACCGATCGCGTTCGCGTAGTCGTGCAGATGGGTGCAGTTGGTCGTGCCGACCTCGTGCAGCTTCGCGCCGGCGCGACTCATGATGTCGGGAATGCGGAATGCACCGCCGATCTCGACCAGCTCGCCGCGCGACACGACGACTTCCCGCTTCGTCGCGAGCGCCGACAGCGTCAGCAGCACGGCCGCCGCATTGTTGTTGACGACGGTCGCCGCTTCCGCACCCGTCAGTTCGCACAGCAGATCGTCGATCAGGTCGTCGCGATCGCCGCGGCGGCCCGTGGCGAGATCGAATTCGAGGTTGACGGGCCGCGTGAGCGCGTCGACCACAGCGCGCACCGCGTCGTCGGGCAACAGCGCGCGCCCGAGGTTCGTATGCAGCACGGTGCCGGTCAGGTTGAACACCGCGCGTACGGCGCCTGCGCTCTGCGCAGCCAGCGTGCGCGCAACGGCTGCTGCGATGCCTGGCTCGTCGAGCGGCTCGGCCGCCGCCGGATCGTGCTGCGCGACGGTACGCCAACGTTCGAGTTCGGCACGCACGGCATTCAGCACGCACGTACGGCCGTAGTCCGCGAGGAGCGGTTGCAGCGGTGCCGACGACAGCACGCGCTCGACCGACGGCACGCGCGCCAGCACCGCGTTCAGTTCATTCACACCCGGTTCGGTCACGTAGTAGTGGCTCCAGTCTCGTGCTTCGCAGTCGGCCGAAGCCGGCGCTCGCGCGCCACCCCCGGCCCCGTGCCGTCAATCCGCATCCCGCGAGACATCCGGCCACAGCAGCGGGTTCGGCGAACTGCGCTGGTATCCGGCCTCGTTCATCAGCAGGTCGAGCGTGAGACTCGCGAGATCGTCCGCCAGCGGCTCGAACTCGTAGTCCTTCTCCTGATAGCCGATCTTGCGATAGGTCTTGCACTCGTCACACGATTCGGCCTTGACGGCTTCGCTGCCGCCCTCGATCCCGTGGTACGCGATGCCCTTCGTCGAATCGCAGTGCGAACACTTCGTGCGCACCATGTGCCACTCGGTCGTGCACAGTCCGCACTGCAGGAAACGGTAGCCCTGGAACTGGCCGCCGACCCGCACGACGCTCGCGACCGGATGCGTGCCGCACACGGGGCACAACCCCGGCTGGTCGAGATACGGAACGTCGGCCGGCGACACGCGGCTGGCGAGATCGGTCCACACGACCTGCAGCGCGGCCATCAGGAACGGCGCGGTGGCCGGGTCGACCTCGGCGAAGCGCAGCGCGAGGATCGCGTCGGCCTGCGCGTCGAGTTCGGCGGGCGCCATCAGGCGCAGCCGGTCGAGCAGCTTCGCGAGCGACGGATTGACGAGCCCGGCGCCTTCTACGCGGTCGAGCAGTTCGTACAGCACGGCACGCCAGCGCGAATCGCGCTCGCCGTCGAGCGCCGGCACGAGCGGCATCGAATGCTGCTGCGCGCGTGCGATCGCTTCCTTCGAAGGCAGCGGCAGTTCCAGCGTCTGCAGCGTCGCGTGCTGCGCATCGGCGACGGTGGCCATCAGCCGCAGATAGCCGCTGATCGGGTTCAGGTCGGCAAGCTTGCGCAGCCGCGCGGCGCGCGCCGAGAACGCGGTGGCGCGCTCCGGCAGGCGAAAGCGCGGAATGGCCGAATGATCGAGTGCCGAGATCTCGGTCGGTTCGAGAATGCGTTGTGTCACAAATATGTCTTCCAAATAAACAAGCGCCGACAGGTCGGCGCTTCAGGCGGTTCCGACGGCTGACGGGGCGACCCGCCGCGATCGGCGAAGCGCCCCGCTCCGGTGCGTTATTTCACGCTTTCACGGAACCACTTCGGGTGATGCTTGCGGGCCCAGCCCAGCGTGACGGTGCCACGCACCATCGCGCCGATCGAACCCTTCACCCACAACGCCGCGTAAATGTGCACGATGATGCTCGCGATCAGCACGAAGGCCGCCACGGCATGCACGACAGCGGCCGCGCGGATCACCCCGATCGGGAAGTAGAACGAGAAGTAGCGCCGCCAGATCACGATCCCCGACAGCAGGAGCAACAGCAGGCACGCCACCAGCGTAAAGAATAGCAGCTTCTGCCCGGCGTTATAGCGGCCGACGGGCGGCAGCTTGTCCTCCTGGTTGGTCAGCACGTCGCCGATCTGCTTCAGCCACTGCCGGTCGTCCGCGTCGAGCGCGTTGTGGTGCCAGAAGCGCACCACCAGGATCGCGAACGACACGAACATCACGAGGCCGACGAACGGATGCAGGATCCGCGTCCACTGGCCGCCGCCGAACAGCGCGGTCAGCCAGAACATCGACGGATGAAACAGCGCGAGCCCGGACAGCGCGAGCAGCACGAACGTGATCGCGGTGATCCAGTGGTTCGTGCGCTCGTTCGCCGAGTAGCGAACGATCAGGTTGGGGTCGTCGTGCTTCATTTCGCATCCTCCTTGATGCGTCGCGCCTCGTCGCGCGCGGCCGATTCCTCGTCGTCGCTCACCTCGTTCGGACCGACCCGGACGTAGTGGAAGAACCCGGCAAGCGCCGTCAGCGCGATGCCGGCGACCGCGAGCGGCTTCGCGATGCCCTTCCACAGCTTCACCATCGGGCTGATCGACGGGTTGTCGGGCAGCCCGTGGTACAGCGACGGTTTATCGGCGTGGTGCAGCACGTACATCACGTGCGTGCCGCCGACGCCCTGCGGGTCGTACAGCCCCGCATGCTCGAAGCCGCGCTCCTTCAGGTCCTCGATCCGCTCGGCCGCGTGCTGCTTCATGTCCTCCTTGGTGCCGAACACGATCGCGCCCGTCGGGCAGGTCTTCACGCAGGCCGGTTCCTGGCCGACCGCGACGCGATCGGAACAGAGCGTGCACTTGTACGCGCGATGATCCTTCTTCGAGATCCGCGGAACGTTGAACGGGCAGCCGGTCACGCAATAGCCGCAACCGATGCAGTTCTCCTCGTGGAAATCGACGATCCCGTTGTTGTACTGCACGATCGCGCCCGGCGACGGGCACGCCTTCAGGCAGCCCGGATCCTCGCAGTGCATGCAGCCGTCCTTGCGGATCAGCCATTCGAGGTCGCCGGCCGGGTTCTCGTATTCGGAGAACCGCATCACCGTCCACGAATGCTCGGTCAGGTCGGCCGGGTTGTCGTACACGCCGACGTTGGTGCCGACCTCGTCGCGCAGGTCGTTCCACTCCATGCACGCCGTCTGGCATGCCTTGCAGCCGATGCACTTCGATACGTCGATCAGCTTCGCGACGCTCCCGGTCACCGGTTCGCGCACCGTGGGCGGTGGCGTCGTGGTGGCCGAGACGCGCTTGATATCCAGCGATTGCAATGCCATCTCTTCCCCCTTACGCCTTTTCGACCTTCACCAGGAACGACTTGAATTCCGGTGTGTACGAGTTGCCGTCACCCACGGACGGAGTCAGGGTATTGGCGAGATAGCCGGGCTTCGTCAGACCCTTGAAGCCCCAGTGCAACGGGACGCCGACCGTCTGGACCTTCTTGCCGTCGACCGTCAGCGGCTTGATCCGCTTCGTGACGAGTGCGACCGCGATGATGTAGCCGCGCTTGGACGACACCTTCACGCGCTCGCCATGCGCGACGCCGACTTCCTTCGCGAGGTCTTCGCCGATCTCGACGAATTGCTCGGGCTGGATGATCGAGTTCAGCCGCGCATGCTTGGTCCAGTAGTGGAAGTGCTCGGTCAGCCGGTAAGTCGTCGCGACGTGCGGGAACTCCGACACCTTGCCGAACGACGCGCGGTCGTCCGGGAACACGCGGGCAGCCGGGTTGTTCAGCGCCTGCGGGTTGTTCGGGTGCAGCGGGTTCGCGGCGAGCGGCGTCTCGAACGGCTCGTAGTGCTCGGGGAACGGACCTTCGTTCATCCCCGCGCGGGCGAAGAAGCGCGCGACGCCTTCCGGGTTCATGATAAACGGCCCCATCCCGTTCTCGGGCGGTTCGTCCGCCTTGAAGTCCGGTATGTCGGTGCCCGTCCACGCCTTGCCGTTCCAGCCGATCAGCTTGCGGGTCGGATCGAACGGCTTGCCGCTCACGTCGCACGATGCGCGGTTGTACAGGATCCGCCGGTTCGCCGGCCAGGCCCACGCCCAGTTCAGCGTCTGGCCGATGCCGGTCGGGTCCGAGTTGTCGCGCCGCCCCATCTGGTTGCCGGCCTGCGTCCACGCGCCGCAGAAGATCCAGCAGCCGCTCGCGGTCGTGCCGTCGTCCTTCAGTTGCGCGAACGCGGCAAGCTGCTCGCCCTTCTTCACGAGCGTCTTGGCCGGATCCTTCGGGTCGGGCAGATCGGCGAGCGCACGGCCGTTGAACTCCATCGCGAGCTCTTCGGGCGTCGGGTTTTCCGGGTTCGCGTACGGCCAGGTCAGGTTCACGATCGGGTCCGGATACTTGCCGCCGTCCGTCTGGTACATCTTGCGCATGCGCAGGAACAGCCCCGACATGATCTCGAGATCGCTCTTCGCGTCGCCCGGCGGCTCCGCCCCCTTCCAGTGCCATTGCAGCACGCGGCTCGAACTCACGAGCGAGCCGTTTTCCTCCGCAAAGCACGTGGTCGGCAGACGGAACACCTCGGTCTGGATCTTCGACGCATCGACGTCGTTGTAGTCGCCGTGATGCTTCCAGAACTCGGACGTCTCGGTCGCGAGCGGATCCATGATCACGAGCCACTTCAGCTTCGCGAGCCCCGCGGCCGTCTTCACCTTCGACGGCGCCGCCGCGAGCGGGTTGAAACCCTGGCAGATGTAGCCGTTCATCTTGCCGGCACTCATCAGCTCGATCACCTGCAGCAGGTCGTACTGCTTGTCCAGCTTCGGCAGGTAGTCGTAGCCCCAGTTGTTCTCGGCGGTCGCCGCATCGCCCCACCACGACTTCATGAAGCTGACGTGGAACGCCTTGTAGTTCTTCCAGTAGCTCAACTGGTTCGGCCGCAGCGGCTGCTGCACGCGCTTGTTGATGTAGCCGTCGAAATCCTGCTCGGACTGCATCGGCAGCGTCATGTAGCCCGGCAGCAGGTTCGACATCAGCCCGAGGTCGGTCAACCCCTGGATGTTCGAGTGGCCGCGCAGCGCGTTCATCCCGCCGCCGGCGATGCCGATGTTGCCGAGCAGCAGCTGCACCATCGCGCCGGTGCGGATCATCTGCGCGCCGATCGAGTGGTGCGTCCAGCCGAGCGCGTACAGGATCGTGCCGGCACGGCCGGGAACAGCCGTCGTCGCGAGCATCTCGCACACCTTCAGGAACTTCTCCTTCGGCGTGCCGCAGGTCTGCTGGACCATGTCCGGCGTATAGCGCGCGTAGTGCTGCTTCAGCAGGTTGTACACGCAGCGCGGATGCTGCAGCGTCGGGTCGACCTTCGCGAAACCGTCGTCGCCGCGCTCGTAGTCCCAGCTCGATTTGTCCGGGTACGCGTGCTTCTGAGCGTCGTAGCCGGAATAGATGCCGTCGTTGAACGCGAAATCCTCGCGCACGATGAACGTGAAGTCCGTGTAGTTCTTCACGTACTCATGCTGGATCTTGTCGTTCGTCAGCAGATAGTTGATGACGCCGCCCAGGAAGACGATGTCGGTGCCGGTGCGGATCGGCGCGTAGTAGTCGGCCACCGAGGCCGTACGCGTAAAGCGCGGGTCGACGACGATCAGCCGCGCCTTGCGGTGCGCCTTCGCCTCCGTTACCCACTTGAAACCACACGGATGGGCCTCGGCTGCATTGCCGCCCATCACGAGAATCACGTCCGCGTTCTTGATGTCGACCCAATGGTTCGTCATCGCTCCACGGCCAAACGTCGGGGCAAGACCTGCCACCGTCGGGCCATGTCAGACACGCGCCTGATTGTCGAATGCGAGCATCCCCAGACTGCGGACAGTCTTGTGCGTCAGGTAGCCGACCTCGTTGCTGCCCGCCGACGCGGCCAGCATGCCGGTCGTGAGCCAGCGGTTGACCTTCGCGCCGTCTTCCGCCGTCTCGACGAAGTTCGCGTCGCGGTCGGCCTTCATCAGCTTCGCGATCCGGTCGAGCGCGTCATGCCACGAGATGGGCTCCCACTTGTCCGAGCCGGGCGCCCGGTATTCGGGGTGCGTGAGGCGGTTCGGGCTGTGGATGAAGTCGATCAGGCTCGCGCCCTTCGGGCACAGCGTGCCGCGATTGACGGGATGGTCGGGATCGCCTTCGATGTGGATGATGCTCGGCTGCGCGTTCTTCGCGCCGTCTCCAAGGCTGTACATGAGGATGCCGCAACCCACTGAACAGTAAGGACAGGTGTTGCGCGTTTCGACGGTGCGCGCCAGCTTGTACTGTCGGACTTCGGCCAGCGCTTCGGACGGAGAAAAGCCCAGCAGGGCAAGACTCGATCCGGCAAGCGACGTGGCCGTCACCTTCAGGAACTGGCGCCGGGACATTTGTAGCATGGCGGTCTCGGCGTTATTGTGGGGGTGGGGAAACTGAAAGGAATTATAGACAGTCCGCGCAACTATGTTCGAATCCTCGGATCAATACTGAATTGTCTGATTACCAACGATGATCCGCGTTCCGCGCGCAACCGAACCGTCATGAAACGACAGATCACTTCCGAAGCAACCCGTCTTGCCCGACGGCAGGCCAACTGGGCCCTCACCGCGTTCAAACGCTTCTCGTCCGACCGCTGCTCCGCGATGGCCGCGGGCATCGCGTTTTTCTCCGCGTTCTCGCTCGCGCCGATGCTCGTGATGGTGATCGCGGTGGCCGGCTGGTTCTATGGCGACGACGCCGCGCGCGGCCAGGTGTTCGAGCAGGCGCACCAGTTGATCGGCAACGACGCGGCGGCCAGCATCCAGACGATCGTGCAGAACGCGCACCGCGCGGGCCAACGCGGCGGCCTCGCGACGCTGATCTCGTTCGCCGCGCTCGCGATCGGCGCGTCGGCCACGTTCGCGTCGCTCAGCGCCGCGCTCAGCGTGATCTGGCCGGCCACCGAAAACCGCTGGTCGAGCATGCTCGGGCTCGTGCGCGTGCGGTTGATCTCGTTCGGGCTCGTGCTCGGCGTCGCGTTCCTGCTGATCGTGTCGCTCGTGCTCGACACCGCGATCACGTTCGTCGGCACCTGGCTGCTGGGCAATTCGCCGTATGTCGTCGTCACGAACCTCGTGCAGTTTTTCGTCGGCATCGCGGTGCTCGCGGCCGCGTTCGCCGCGTTGATGAAGTTCCTGCCCGACGCGCGCGTCGCATGGCGCGACGCCGCGATCGGCGGCATCGTGTCCGCGATCCTGTTCTCCGGCGGCAAGAAACTGTTCGCGCTGTATCTCGCGCATGCGGGCACGGCCAGTGCGTTCGGCGCGGCCGGATCGTTCGCGGTCCTGTTGATGTGGCTGTACTTCTCGGCGGCCGTGCTGCTGCTCGGCGCGGAATTCGCGGCGGCCCGCGGCAACGCGCATCGACCCGCCGGCACCGCACCGGCCGTCCCCGCTCAAACCGATCGCATGCGCGGCGACTGATTCACCCGCGTCCTCCGCAAAGCTGCCGCGCACCGTCCTCGCGCGCGCCGCGAAATTGCCCCTCACACACTCGCCCGACTCCTGGCAACCACGCTGTCCGCCGCGCATTCCCGCGGCGTTGACGTGTTCTTTGCACGCCGGCGCGTTCGTCGCTGCAACGGCAAACGTTTGCCCGCACTCATTTCGCTGCTCCAACCGGCCGAAACGGGGCATCTGCCGCAATGTGCATCACACACTGAAACAATCGCACCGCATCAATTGTCAACTATTTCAAAAACAGGAACAGTCGTTGATGTACTTGATATATATAGACTTTTTGATGCTGTTACCTTTTCGAGACACTTTATTTTTTAAGCTTTCTTGCGTCTATGGCACTGAGCTATTCTCCAATCCGCAACAAATAACGATGAATCACTTGCGTGGAGAAACTCAACGATGAAGAAACTCGCTCTCTCGACCCTCTCGCTCGCCCTGCTGGGCGCCGCTGGCGCTGCTCACGCTCAGTCGAGCGTGACGCTGTACGGCGTGATCGACACGTCGATCGCTTGGGTGCACGGCAATGACGGTCAAGCCAACAACTCGTGGCAAATGCTGTCGGGCAACCTGCAAGGCAGCCGCTTCGGCCTGAAAGGCGCAGAAGACCTCGGCGGTGGCCTGAAGGCGATCTTCCAGTTGGAAAACGGCTTTGATCCGGGTACCGGCCACCTGAACCAGGGCGGTCGCATGTTCGGCCGTCAGGCATTCGTCGGCCTGGAAAGCAGCCAGTACGGCACGCTGACGCTCGGCCGCCAGTACGACCCGATCGTCGATCTGGTCCAGGCAGTCACGGCAGACAACTACTTCGGCAGCACGTTCGCAACGCCGGGTGACGTCGACAACAACGACAACAGCCTGCGCGTCAGCAACGCGATCAAGTACACGTCGCCGGTGATCGCCGGCTTCCAGGCTGAAGGCATGTACGCCCTCGGCGGCGTGGCAGGCAAGACGGGCGCAGGCCAGACGTGGTCGGTCGCAGCCGCATACAACAACGGCCCGGTCGGCGTTGCTGCAGGCTACTTCTACGCGAACAACCCGTCGCCGACGACCGCCGGCCTGCGTTCGGGCTGGGGTTCGACGACGTCGGACAACATCATCGACGGCCCGATCAACTCGGGTTACGTGACGGCGAAGTCGATCGCGATCGCACAGGTTGCAGGTCAGTACGCGATCGGCCCGGTGACGGTCGGCCTCGGCTACAGCAACGCGCAATACAAGCCGGACGCATCGTCGGGCTTCGGTTCGACCGAGAAGTACAACACGGGCCGCGGCTTCGTGACGTACCAGGTCACGGCACCGCTGCTGCTGGGCCTCGGCTACTCGTACACGAAGTCGAGCGGCGACACGACCGCGAAGTACCACCAGGTTTCGCTGGGCGCGGACTACTCGCTGTCGAAGCGCACGGACGTCTACCTGGTTGGCGCGTACCAGCACGCAAGCGGCACGCAGCTCGTCGACGGCGTGCAGCAGAGCGCGCAAGCTTCGATCGGCTCGTACGGCTTCGCCGGCAAGAGCTCGGCCGAAATGGTCGCACTCGGCCTGCGCCACAAGTTCTAAAAACGATGTATCCGGCGTGCATGGCGTCTCCGACGCCTTGCCGCCGAACTGGAAAGCCAGCCCCGGTTTCGGCCGTGGCTGGCTTTTTTTTCGTTCGTCTCCCGCATGCCCGCAGCGCCTGCACGGGCCGGCGAGCGAAGTCGGTGCCCCGGATTGCACGTCGACGCGCCGGCAGCGGCGCCTGAAGGCTGCAAAGCGCGGCAAACGCCGCTCCCGGACGTCCGGGCAGTTCGCCGTCTGTCCGCCAGGCGACTACCATCCGCATTGCCGGCGCCGCTCACCCGGCGCGACGTCCATTCCCCTCGCGTGTCGATTTCGGTGGCCGTCGTCCGTCGTATCGATGGCGGTACGCGGTTTGCGCCCCGGCCAATACAGACAGGAGATTCGCCATGACGATTCAGAAGATCACGCCTTTTCTCTGGTACTCGACGGAAGCCGAAGAAGCAGCGGCCTTCTATGCAGGCATCTTTCCGGATTCGCGCGTCGTGCGCGTCACGTCGGTGTCCGGCACCGACGGCACACGGATGGTCGAGTTCGAGCTGTTCGGGCAGCCGTTCATCGCGATGAGCCATCCGCGCACGGAGACGTTCAACCATGCGATCTCGCTGCTGGTCAGTTGCGCCGACCAGGCGGAACTCGACCGCTACTGGAGCGCCCTGCTCGACAACGGCGGCACCGCCGACGGTTGCGGCTGGCTGAAAGACCGCTACGGCGTGTCGTGGCAGATCGTTCCGGAAGCGCTCATCCCGATGATGGCCGATCGCGACACGGTCAAGGCGGCACGCGTGGCCGCGGCGATGATGCAGATGACCAAGTTCGACGACGCCGCGCTGAAGGCTGCCTACGCGGGCACGGCGGGTTGACGAAGCGCGTCGCGCTGCGCATGAATGACGGCGCGCCGGTCAAGCACGTCGCGAGTCGCCTGCGGGCGCCCGGATCGGCTGCTTGCGCGTGCGGCGGCAGCGAAAGCGCTCATGATCCGCGGTGGGTCGGCCAGCAAGCCGATCGCGCGCACCGCGGCACCCGCCGCTACGCCGACAGCATCGATTCGACGGTCCGCCGCGCGTAGCCGATGAACGCGGCGACGGGTTCGCCCGACAGGATCGCCGCGCGCGCTTCGCCATCGAGATAGGCGGCGCGCGCAGCCGCTACGACCTGCCGGTACGCGTCCGGCAGGCGCTCCAGCACCCACGCCGCGGCGACATCCTTGGGCGCGATCCTGCCGGTCTGAGCCGTGTACCAGATGCGCGCGAGCGCGAGCACCACGTTGCACTCGTCGCCGCGCCAGTCCGGTTCGGCATTCCACTGCGCAACGGTAGCGAGAAGCGCGGCGACCAGGTCGCGCGCAGGCACCGGCTCGAACAGCTCGATCGCAGACGGCCCGACCAGTGCAACGCTGTGCTGCCGCGCCTTCGTCAACAGGATCGCCAGATCGTGATCGACGAGTGCAGGTTCGACGATGCCGGCTTCGAGATCGCGGCGCAGCCACTCGCCGAACTGCAGTTCGCGTCGCGCCGGATGACGCCACGGCACCACGTCGCCGTGCGCGACGACGGTGACCTCCAGCGCGCGCACGCCCCCTGCGCAACCAGGCGGTGCCGACGCAGCGAGCAGGTCGAGCATCAGCGCGCGCCGCGCCGTTTCGTCGGGCCGCGCCGCCACCGTCACCAGCAGGTCGATGTCGCTGCGCGGTTTCAAGCCGCCGTCGAGCGCCGAGCCGAACAGATGGATCGCATTCAGCGTCGCGCCGAGATGCCGCTCGATCGCGGCGCGTGCGGCGGCGACCTGTCCGGCGGTTTCGGGCGGGACGCATTCAGTCACGATGCGCAGGCCTCACGATGCGCACGCAACAGGCGCAACGAGTGCGGCAGGCTGCGGCGGAACAACGGCCCGCGCGAATGAAGATTCGCCGTTCGGCATCGACATCGCGCATGCGCGGCACGTCGTTCGCCGTGCGTCACGCATCGAATCGCACATCGGCGCCGCTTCGCATTTTCGCTGCCGTACGATTTGCGCTGTGCAATAAAAATCCCCGCACGCTTTCGCGTACGGGGATCGCAGGACATCGCAACGGCTGCCGACATGCATCGGCAGCCGTTGCGCGGCATTACGCCGCCGCGTCCTTCAGCTTCTTCAGCGCACGTGCCTTCACGCGCACGCTGGCCGGCTTCGCCGGGAACCAACGCTCTTCGCCCGTGAACGGATCCTTGCCGAAGCGCTTCTTCTTCGCCGGCACGACTTGTGCCGTGATCTTCAGCAGACCCGGCAGCGTGAACTCGCCTGCGCCCTTCTTGTGGACCGAGCCCAGCACGACGTTCTCGAGTGCGGCGAGCACTGCCTTGACCGCCTTCACTTCCACGGCTGCGCGCTCGGCGATGTGCGTTGCGAGCGATGCCTTCGTGAACTTGTCCTTCAGCGGCGTCGGAGCAGCGGGCGCCTTCGCGACGGCGGCCTTCTTGGCCACTACTTTCTTCGCGGGCGCTACTTTCTTAGCAGCCACTTTCTTGGCCGGTGCGGCGGCAGCCTTCTTGGCCACCTTTTTTGCGGAAGTCGCCATGTTTCTCCTACCAGGTGTGGTCGTTGGATACACGAAGCGTGCAATGCGCGCGCTTCAACGCCGGATTCTACAAGCGCCTTGACGCTTCGTGCAGTACTTTTATGCGTTTTCGCGGGGTTTCCCGCAGGTTTTGTTGCGCGCGACCGACTTCATCGACGCTTGAGCGTCAAAAAACGCCTTCACGTATGTGCCCGAACGTGAATTACGTTCGATATTTGCGCACCTATACTGGCCTCGCTCAATGCCCGGATGCCTCCATGCGCGAAGCCCGATACGTCAAAGGACTCGACGGCCTGCGAGCCATCGCCGTCATCCTCGTTTTCCTGTCCCACAAAGGCCACGTGCTTGCCGTTGACGTCGGCAAGCTTGGCGTGTGGACGTTTTTCTTCATCAGCGGATTCCTGATCGTCGGCGAACTGCATCGCAACCGCCAGGCGGTCGAGCGCGGCACCATGACGCGCCGCCACGCGCTCGCACTGTTCCTCGCGAAGCGCGCGCTGCGGATCTTCCCCGTGTACTACCTGCTGCTCGCCGCGCTCGCGATCGCGCACGCGCTCTTCTACCAGCGCGGCGTCAATCTCGGGCTCGCGTGGCACGCGGCGTTCCTGTCGAATTACTGGATCGGCGTCGTCAAGGACGGCTGGCCGGGCTCCACGTCGCACTTCTGGAGCCTCGCGGTTGAACAGCAGTTCTATCTGATCGCGCCGCTCGCGCTGCTCGCGGTGCCCGCCGCGCGACACGTCGCGCTCGGCGTCGCGGCCGTCGCACTGTGTGCGCTCGCGCATCTCGCGCTCTACCTGTCCGACGCGTCGCCGGTGCTGATCTACGCATTTTCCCCGTGGAATTTCGCGCTGATCGCGCTCGGCGGTGTCGGCGCGATCGCGCTCGCCGATCACGGTCCGACCGTCGTGCGCCGCATTCCGCCCGGCTGGCTCGGCGCGGCAGGCGTCGTGTTTTTCCTCGCGCTGCCCGCGTGCACGGCACTGCCCGACGCGGTCGCGGGGCTCGCGGATCTCGGCCTGTCGGCGTCGCTCGGCGCGCTGATGCTGTGGATCGTCAGCGAACCCGAGCATCCCGTCGTGGCACTGCTCGACTGGGCGCCGCTCGTCTATCTCGGCACGATCAGCTACGGCTTCTACCTGTTCCACAACCTGATTCCGGCGCGCTTCGGCGTGATGCCCGCGCGCTTCGCGCACGTGCCGATACCGGAAATCGTCCGCGAAGCGCTGCCCGAGATGCTGCAATTTGCGCTCGCGGTGCTGCTCGCGCACCTGTCCTGGCGCTATCTCGAAAAAAGGCTGCTCGACTTCAAGAAGCCGATCGCCGCGATGCTGGCCCGGCACTTCGTTGCGCGGCCGAGCACGTCGGCGCGTTGAGCGTCACGCGGAAGCGGACAACACCGAACGGAAATACGCAGGAAATACGCGATACAGGCAGCGCCGAGAAGCTGACGCGCCGCGGCGGCGCCTCATTGCCCCGCCCCGGCGGAACCGACGCTCGCGCGAACGTCGACCTGCATCGCGCAACGGCAATGCCGGTCCGGTCACCCGGGCAAGCGCTTCGGCACCGGTTTCAAGCGTGCCGCCGAACCGCGCCGGAGCGCCGCGCTCCACCCACGGCACCGCACTCCATGCGAACCCGGCAACACGACGAGCCGGCCGCGCGCACCACGGTCGCGCACCGGCAAAAGCAAAAAAGCCCCGGCGCCTGAGCGGCCGGGGCCAACGGAACAACCACCACCTGAAACAATGGAGCGCGCGGCGGCTTACGCGACAGCAGCCAGCGCGGGCAAACAGGTACGCAGGTACGCCTCGAATTCGCGGGCCACTTCCGGATGCTGGAGCGCGAGTTCGACGGTTGCCTTGAGATAGCCGATCTTGCTGCCGCAGTCGAAACGCGTGCCGAAGTAGCGGTACGCGAGCACCTGCTCGTTCGCGAGCAGCGTCTGGACCGCGTCGGTCAGTTGCAGTTCGCCGCCTGCGCCCGGCTTGAGCTTGCGCAGGTGATCGAAGATCGTCGGCATGAACACGTAGCGGCCAACCACGCCGAGGTTCGACGGCGCATCCTCGGGCGCGGGCTTCTCGATGATGCCCGACAGCTTGATGATGTCCTCTTCCCATTCGCGGCCTTCGACGACGCCGTACGAGCGGCTGTCCTCGCGCGGGATCGTCTCGACCCCGATCACCGAGCTGTGATAGTGGTCGAACACGTCGACGAGCTGCTTGAGCACCGGCTGCTCGCCGTGCAGCAGGTCGTCGGCGAGAATCACCGCGAACGGCTCGCCGTGCACGAGCTTTTCCGCGCACAACACCGCATGGCCGAGACCGAGCGCTTCCGGCTGGCGCACGTAGAAGCAATTGACGTGGCTCGGCTTGATGCCGCGCACGAGTTCGAGCAGCTTTTCCTTGCCGCGCGCCTCGAGTTCCGCCTCGATCTCGTACGACTTGTCGAAGTGATCCTCGATCGCGCGCTTGCTGCGCCCGGTGACGAAGATCATCTCGGTGATACCGGCGTTGATCGCTTCCTCGACCGCGTACTGAATCAGCGGCTTGTCGACGACGGGCAACATTTCCTTCGGGCTCGCCTTCGTTGCCGGGAGGAACCGCGTGCCGAGACCGGCAACGGGGAACACGGCCTTGGTGACTTTCAACATGTTCACATCCTGATTGCGTTGACTGCGCCGCGTCGACCTGCGACCCGGCGCGATTGTGTTCCGAACGGCATATCGAGAATCGACGGCACTGCCAATTCCACTCCGCTCATTTCCGATATGGACTGATTGCCCAATGATTCCGAAAAAAAATATAATCCTTTCAACCCGGTCGATATTGCCGAACCGAGTGCCGAAGCAGAAACAAATTACCGATTTTCCGGATACAAATTCTTACGAATCGAATTCCTCGATATAGGGCACGCCGCCCCGTTCGAGGCCCGGGCGAATCGGCTCGTTCTTCAGCGCCTCGCGGTACGCCGACAGCACGGCCATGACCAGCAGTACTGCCGCGCTCGCGATCCAATGCATGTCCATCTTGCCGCTCCTTGCATCAATCAACTGGAGCTTCAAACTATCAGAAAAAAATCGGTAAATAATTGACCCGCCTGCGGAACCGCTTTCAGCACCCGATAAAACCATCATGCGGAATTCCGTTATTTCCCGGCGAGATTTTTTTATTCATTGATCGAATTCTTGCGCATTACGATGGGACCAGACTTCCCATTCGTCCGTCTTCTACTCCATCCGTCGCAAGGAATCGAATCGCATGCAAGCTTTCAGCGGATCGTCTCTGACCGCGCCGCCCGTCGCCGATCACAAGGAGCACGTGATCGACGCGATGCGCGGCTTCGCGGCGCTGCTCGTCGCCTATTTCCACTGTCGCCAGGTCGTCTGGGTCGGCATGCAGACCTTCCATCAGGCTTACGGCCGCGCGCTCGACCCGAGCGTGATCGTCGGCTACCTGACCTTCCCGTTCGCGTGGGGCTCCGCCGGCGTGCCGATCTTCTTCGTGATCAGCGGCTACTGCATCCACCGCAACGCGGCGCTCAAGCTCGCCGCCGATCCCGCCTACCGGCTCGACGCGCCCAACTTCTGGGCACGCCGGTTCGCGCGCATCTACCCGGTGCTGCTCGCCGCGCTGCTGTTCACGCTCGCGCTCGACGCGGTCAGCCTGCAGATCGCGCCGGTCAGCCACAAGATCCGCGATATCGGCATCACGGCGTTCCTCGTGAACCTGTTCTCGCTGCAGGGCGTCGCGGGCTACACGTACGGGTCGAACGGCGCGCTGTGGACGCTGTCGCTCGAAGTACAGTTCTACGCGATCTACCCGCTGCTGTTCGCGCTGCGCCGGCGCATCGGCATGCCGGCCGTCGTGGCCGCGGTCGCGCTCGTCAACGTCGCGTCGGCGTGGCTGCTCGAACGGCACGACCTGCAGTTCTTCACGTCGTACTGGCTGTCCTGGACGATCGGCGCGTGGATCGCCGACGTGCGCGCGCAGCAGGCGCGCGGCGCGGCCGCCGTGCCGTCGCGCGCGTGGTACGGCGCGGCCGCCGTGCTGCTGGCCGCCGGCTGCGGCGCGTTCCGTTTCGGCCAGTACGGCGCGTTCCAGCTTTGGTCGGCCGGCTTCGCATGCTTCCTGTACCGCGCGCTCGCGCGCCCGACGGCGCCGCTGCGCGTGCTCGGCTGGTTCGGCGACTTCAGCTACTCGCTGTACCTGATCCACCTGCCGCTGTTCGTCTGCCTCGGCTCGGTGCTGTTCCACTCCGAACTGCAACTGTCGATCTGGCCGTCGATCGCGTTCATGGCCGCCGCGATCCCGGTCGCGTACCTGTTCTACCGGATGTTCGAACGGCCCGCGATGACGTGGTCGGCCAGCTTCAAGCCGACACGCCCCGCGCGCGTCGTAACGCAAGCGCCCGAGCGGGCCGTCTGACCCGGCCGGTCCGGTTCCGGAGCCCCCGTGCGGCGTCTCGCTGCACGGGGGCCTTTTCATGGCCGGCACGCGGTAGCGTGGCGGGTTGGGCGAGTACGCGGCCAACCCAGTATGCCGGCGTGCATGACGGCCGCCTGTCCGGCTGCAACACCGCCGGCTCCGGGCACCCTGCCTGATTCACATCGCGACTGTCTCAGCGCCGCCTTGCTGCCTCACCGCCCTGTCTCCGGTACGACCTCGATCAACCCGACAATCGGCTAATTTCACGCCGGACACGGCACGCCACAACCCGCCCGCCGGTCGCCCGACCAGGCGCGCCCGCTGAAAAGCGAAGCCCCCACGCAGCGCAACGCCGCGTGAGGGCCCATTTCCCGCCGGCTGACCCCGTCGGCTACGACTGCTTCTTCGCCTTCGCGGCCTTCGCCGTATCCGCGAGGATCTTCTCGACCCGCTCCACGTAGGTCTCGGTGCCGAACCGGCGCACCGCCGTCGCACGCCCGCTCGCGACGAGCCGCTCGCGCAGCGCGCGGTCGCGCTTCAGCGCGTCGAGCGCATTGGCCAGCGCGGTCGCATCGCCCGGCTCGCAGAGCAGCCCGTTGTCGCCATCCTCGATGATCTCGACGACACCGCCCGCGCGGGCCGCGACGACCGGCCGGCGCGCGAGCATCCCTTCGACGATCACGCGCCCGAACGGCTCCGGCGTGATCGACGTGTGCGCGACGACGTCGACCGCCGTCATGCAAGCAGCCACATCACGCTGGAACCCGAGGAAATGCACGCGCTCGTCCATCCCGTGCCGCGCGACGTATTCGTGCAGTTGCGCCGCGTATTCGTCCTCGCCGAACAGCGGCGCGCCGACCAGTACCACATGCATGTCGGGATGCCGCGCGGCGGCCTCCAGCAGCACGTGCTGCCCCTTCCAGCGCGCGAGACGGCTGAACGAGCCGACGAGCCACGCATCCTGCGGCAACCCGAGGCGCGCGCGCAGCGCGGCCTGGCTGACGCCTTCCAGCGCATCGAACGGCTCGGCCGAAATGCCGTTGAACACGACGTCGACATGCTGCGGCGTGAAGCCCGTCAGCGTGCGGAACGCCTGCGCGGACGCGTCGGAATTCGCGATCACGCGCGTGACGCCGAGCCGTGCGCAGTACTTGATCGCCAGCAACTGCTTGCTGCCGAAATGGTCGGTGCTGACAATGTCGCGCAGGTGCCAGACCACCGGCTTGCGCGCGAGCCGCCCGGCGAGCGCAGCGACCACCATCGCGCGCTGCGTGTTCGCATAGATCACCTCGGCGCGGCGCGCGCGCCGCGCGACGTCGCGCACGAGCCGCACAAGCTGTTTCAATGCGCCGACCGACACGCCGCCCTGCTTGCGCACGCCCGCGAGCGCGCCCTGGTCGACCACGTCGACACGCGCGCCGATCTCGTCGAGCGCCGCGCGGAACGGGCCGTCGTCGAACAGCAGCACGTCGGCGTTCGCGCGCATGTGTTTCATGATCTCGAGCAGCGACAGCTCGGCGCCGCCGAGCACGCCGCTCTGGTCGAGCACGAGCGTTGCCGGGCCGCGCGCGGCCGGCATCGGCGCGACAGCCGTGCCGCGCTGCGAGGTCGAGCCGGGCAGAGCAGCCTCCACATAGTCGAGAAAGCGCCGCCGGAACGTATCGGCGGAAAACCGCTCTGCGTTTGCGCGGCATGCGTTCGGCGTGAAGCGCTGCGGCGCGCGCTCGAAATCGTCGACGGCCGCGACGATCGCGTGCGGCGTCTGCTCGTCGAAGAACAGCCCGGTCGGGTTCGCGTCCGATTGCGGGTCGAGCACGGTTTCGAGCGCACCGCCCTTGCCGTACGCGATCACCGGCGTGCCGCATGCCTGCGCCTCGACGACCGAGATCCCGAAATCCTCCTCGGCCGCGAACACGAACGCCTTCGCGCGCCGCATCCGGTCGTGCAGCACCGCGAACGGCTGGTAGCCCATGATCTCGACGTTCGGGCCGGCCTTCGCGCGGATCTTCTGCATCTCGGGGCCGTCGCCGATCACGACGAGCTTGCGCTCGGGCGTCTTCGAGAATGCCTCGACGATCAGGTCGATCTTCTTGTACGGCACCATCCGCGACGCGGTCAGGTAGAAATCGTCCTTGACCGCGTTCAGCGAGAAACCGTCGACGTCGACCGGCGGGAAGATCACCGCCGCATCGCGGTGGTAGACCTTCTTGATGCGCCGCGCGATGAACGCGGAGTTCGCGACGAAGCCGTCCACCGCGTTCGCGGTGCGCGTGTCCCAGTTGCGGATGTAGTGCAGGATCATCCGCGCGAGCAGCGATTTCGGCCCGTGCGTGAGGTTCGACTGTTCCAGGTACTGGTGCTGCAGGTCCCATGCATAGCGGATCGGCGAATGCACGTAGCTGATGTGCACCTGGTCCGGCCCGGTCAGCACGCCCTTCGCGACCGCGTGGCTGCTCGAGATCACGAGGTCGTACTCGGACACGTCGAGCTGCTCGATCGCGAGCGGCATCAGCGGCAGGTAGCTGCGGTACTTGGTACGCGCGAACGGCAGCTTCTGGATGAACGACGTCGTCACCGGCTTGCCGCGCACGAACGCGCGGTCGTCGAGGAAATCGACGAGGCTGAACAGGTCCGCGTCGGGAAAGCACGCGACGATCTGTTCGAGCACGCGTTCGGCGCCGGCATAGGTAACGAGCCAGTCGTGGACGATCGCCACGCGCAGCGCGCGCGCCGGCTGGCGCGCGCTGGCCCGCTCGGCCGGCACGGATCGGCGCAGCGCGGCGACGTCGCCCGCTTCGGCCACGGCCGCATCGGCGGTGGCGAGGTTCAGGATGGCGTGTTCCGCCAGATCGCGATTCATATCGTTTTCCTCGCATTGAGACGGACAAACAGGTCGCGCACGAGCGCGCGCAACCCCGGCGTCATCGTGAGCGACCACGCGACGTTCAGCACCAGCACGATCGCGCACATGCCGATCGATTCGCCGAGCCCCGGCCACGCCTGCGCGAGAAACAGGCTCGCGAGCAGGAAGGTCAGGTGCGCCAGCATGTCGAGCACGATCGCGCGCATCCGGATCGCCGACAGGTACAGCAGCACGCCGTAGTCGACGAGCGCGCGCGCCGCGACGACCACCGCCGCGCCGATCAGCCCGAAGTGATGAATGCCGAACCACAGGCCGCCGACGAAGAACGGCATCTCGACGAGCCCGGCGAACGCCGCGCGGGCCGGGTTGACCTGCGACTGGATCAGGATGCGCGTGACGCTCGCCTGGCCGACGAGCCACACGCTGATCACCAGCACGCGGCCGACCGGCGCCGAGTGCGCGGCGAGATCGGCGCCGACCCACAGCGTGAGGAACGGCGCGAGCGCGAAGATCGCGACGATGCCGACCGGCGTGAACACGCCGTTCAGGAATTCGAGCGACTGGCGCGCGAGCGTGTCCGCGTGATCGCGGCCGACCGCCGACAGGCGCGGGAACAGCGTGCGCACGAGCGCGTTCGGCAGCATGTTCAGGCGCGTGACGAGGTTCTGCGGCACCGTGTAGTAGGTGACGAACTTCGCGCCCATGCCGGCGCCGAGCATCACGCGGTCGAGCGTGTCGGCGATCATGCTCGTCGTGCTCGCGATCAGCATCCAGCCGCCGAAGTTGAACAGCCCTTTCGCGGTGCCCCACTGCGGCGGATCGATGCGCCGGATCCCGAGCACCTTGATGCTGGCGTGGCCGAGCATCACCGCCGCGATCAGGCGCGCGACGACTGCGGCGGCGAGCACCGTCTGCAGGTTCGGCGCGATCCACCACGCGGCGCCGAGCGGCAGCAACTGGAACAGGAACGTGCCGATCGTCTGGTTCGTGTTGAACACGCCGAAGCGTTCGGCGCCGTTGATCGCGCCGGCGAACACCCACGACACGTTCGCCAGCGGAATCGCGAGCGCGAGCCACGGCAGCGCGAGATACACCTCGTGCTGCATCGCGGCCGACGCCTTCGTGAAATACGCGGTGTAGATGAACGCGCCGAAATAGATCAGCAGCCCGCCCACGATGCCGGTGCCGAGATTCAGCCAGAACGCGCTCCAGAACACGCGCGCGCTTTCGTCGTCGTTGCCGCTCGCGAGCGCCTTCGAGATGTGGTTCTGCGCGGCCATGCTCATCCCGAGATCGAGGATCCCGAAATAGCCGATCAGCGTCCACACGAGGCTGACGACGCCATAGCGCTCGACGCCGAGCGCGTGGATATACGCGGGCACCGTCACCAGCGACACGAAGGTCGGCAGGATCAGCCCGATGAAGTTGATCGAAACGTTCTTGAGTATGCCTTTGTCCATGCTTGTACCTTGTGTGACGGCAACGACGTCGATAACGGCGCGCCGCCCGTCACGGTTTCCAGCGATACATCAGCACCTTGCCGCGCGCGTCTTCCTCGACGAACACGAGGTATTCGCCGTTCTCGCGCCGGAACGCGCTGATGCCGAACGGCACGTCGACCCAGCCGGATGCCTTGCCGACCTCGGTGCCCGGGCTCATCACGCCCACTTCCTTGCCGGTGTCCTTGTCGTACACGTGGATCTTGCCGACCGGCTCCACGGTGAAGATGTAGCGGCCCTCGACCGTGATCCCGATCAGGTCCAGGATCGGCTTCGCGTCGAGCTGCCACGGCAGCGCGACCGTGTAGCGCACGACGGGCGAGCCGGTCGACCACTTGTCGAAGCGCACCAGCACGCGGCCGACTTCCTTGTTGATGCCCGGCTGAGGCGGCGCGTCGGCTGTGTAGCCGGTCACGTACAGCGTGTCCGTCTGCGCGTCGTAGATCGAGCGGCGCAGTTGCGTGAACGGCTGCGGCATCGGGTAGGTCGTGACCTTGTCGTACGAGTAGATCGGGTTGCCGGCCTTGTCGACGCCGCCGTAGCGGAACCGGTGGATGCCGCGCACGTCGCTCGTGCGCCAGATGTCGCCCTTCGTGTCGACCCACCAGCCCCAGCCGCCGGCCTTGGCCTTGCCAGTCGTGTTGATCTCGAACTCGTCGGCGTCGAGCCGGCCGTTGCCGTTCGCGTCGCGCCATAGCCAGTCGCCGCCGGGCGCCTTGTTCGGCACCTTGTCGACCGGCCGCGCGCGGCCTGCGATCAGGGCCGACGGAATCGCCACCTCGCCGTCGCGCTTCGCATCGAAGCGGTAGATCTTCAGGTGATCGGCGTACATGTCGGTCAGGTACAGGAACGTCCGGCCGTCGACGCGACGCGCGATCGGCATGCCCGGCCACTGGTCCGTGTGGAACACGGGGTCGTCCGGATACTTGAAGCGGTTCGACAGGAAGCCGACGTATTTCCAGTCCTGCCCCGGCGGCTTCGACAGGTCGAGCTCGAAGCGCTTGTTGCCCGTGTACACGCTGTTCGGCCGCGCGGGGTCGAGCCACGCGCCGTCGACGAACAGCAGCCCCTGCACCTGCCAGCGCGGCTTGCCGTCCGGCGTGTAGCTTTCGAGCACCGCGCCGAGCCCCGCGCCGATCGTGTCGTGGCGCGGCCCGATGCCGTTCATCGACACATACACGTTGCCCGCGCGATCGACGCCGACGCCCGTCAGCCCGTTGAAGCGCTGCGGCCCCGGCCGCCCCGGCACGGGGCCGGCGAAGATGCCGCCGCGCTCGCCGAGCGTGCCGGATTGCGCATAACCCTTGCCGCCTTTCGAAAAGATCAGGATCTGCTGGCGCGGCCCGTTGTCCGCGACGAGCACGCGCCCTTTCGCGTCGACCGCCACGTCCACCGCGTCGGTGCCTTCCGGCAGCGCGGGCGCGTCGTCCAGCTTGCGGCCGTCCGCCCGCACGTGCACGAGGTGCGCGGGGCCGTTGAGCGTGTCCGTGAGCAGCCACAGCGTGCCGTCGCCCGCGAGCGCGATGCGGCCCGGTTCGTGCGCGCTCCACGTGCCCTTCTGCTGCATCGTCTCGGCGTCGAATACATTCACCACGTCGTGCGACGGATTCGTCGCGAACAGCGTCTTGTCGTCGGCCGCGAGGCCGCCCACTTCCGCCTTCACCTCGCCCACTTCCGAGCGCGCGGGGGCCGGCACCTCGTTGATCATCATGAAGCTTGCAGCCATGCGCGCGCGGCCGGCATCGGCGCGGCCGCCCGGCGCGACCTGCGGCGCCGCGCGAAACGGCGCGGGCTGCTTCATGTCGCCGATCGTGCGCCGCGAGATGCCGAACCACTGCTTGCCCTTGTCCGGCCAGATGCCGGCCGACTGCAGGTGGCCGCGTTCGTTGCCGACACCGATCGCGACATACGCGTACTTGCTGTTTACGGCGATCGCGTTGCCGCCGAGATTGCCCCAGCCGTGCGTGCCGCCGGCGAAGCCGAGCATCTTCCCGTCCTGGTAGACGCTCGCCTCGGCACCGCTTTCGTCCCAAGGCGCATTCGTATACACCTTGCCTTCAGGCGTCACCGCGATCGCGCGGATGTCGATCTGCGTCCAGCTTCCGTCGCCATAGCCGAACGTGTTGCCGATCCACGACGTCGTCGCGGGCAACACCGTCTCGGCCGACGCGGCGCTCGTCAGCAGCGTCGCGCATACCGTCATGCCTACCAGAATCAGACGTCGCAATGCGCTTCTCCAGACTCGATGCAAAAGCGACCGGCGCCGTCGCGGACTGCCGCCGGCGCACCCTGTCGCTAAATAAATGGGTTTCAAACGTCGCGATGCAGGTTACAAGCAAAAATAATCACAAGAAATTTGGAAATATTTGGGGATGTTTCCGCGTGAAATATCGAACCGGAACAGGCAGGAAATAGCGTACAAAAACGGCAACAACGACCGCCTTTCATGCACCGCCCTGTAGAAAATGCCGTTCCGCACCGCCTGTCGCGGCTGTCCGGGCGCCAACCTTTCATCTCACGGCCGAAATAATCGGCGTTTGAATGTTTGTCGTCGGATATATGGCGCGCGTTTTTTTGCCGATTTCTTTTCCCTAGAATCGGTTTCGATTCGATATTTCATTTAATGGCATGCATTACGTTCACGCATCGGATGTGCGACACGCCGCGGCCCCCGCCGCGCGTCGCGAAGGAGCGGCGCGATGACGGGCATCTCGCGCCCCGCCGACCTGGCCACGCCGCAACACGGCCGCATCGTGCAGCTCGACGGGCTGCGCGCGATCGCGGTCGGCGCCGTGTTCCTGCAGCACGCGCTGAAGGCGCCGCTCTGGATGGGCGTCGACCTGTTCTTCGTGCTGAGCGGCCTGCTGATCACCGGCATCCTGCTCGAGCGCAAGGCGCGCGGACAGTCGTACTTCAGCCACTTCTACGCGCGCCGCGTGCGCCGCATCCTGCCGCCGTACGTGCTGCTGCTGGTGGTGTCGACGCTCCTGTTCGGCGCGAGCTGGCTACCGCACTGGCCGTGGTTCGCGTTCTTCTCGACCAATATCGGGCTGTCGCTCGGCAGCATCGGGCATGACAGCCTGAACGTGCTGTGGTCGCTCGCGGTCGAGGAGCAGTTCTATATCTTCTGGCCGTTTGTCGTGCTGTGGTGCTCGGAGCGCGCGCTGCTGTGGGTCGCCGCCGCGCTGATCGTTGCCGCGCCGGTGCTGCGCGCGATCGCGACGCCGTGGTTCGACTCGTTCTGGCCGATCTACTACCTGACGCCGTTCCGGATGGACCTGCTCGCCGCGGGCGCGCTGCTCGCGATCGTGCTGCGCCGCGACCGGCGCGCGCTGGAGCCGTTCTACCCGCTCGCGATCGTCGGCGCGCTCGTGTCGCTCGCGATCCTCGGCTGGCTGCACCTGTCGTTCCCGCGCTTTCGCGCCGCGAACACGCCGCTGTCGAATGCCGCGCTCTACAGCATCTCGCTGCTGCTGTGCACGTCGATCGTCGTGATCGCGCTGCGCGGCCGCGGCATCGTGCAGCGCGTGCTGACGAACCCGATGCTCGTCTACGTGGGCACCGTCAGCTACACCGTGTACCTGATCCACCTGAGCGTTCTGTATGCGCTCTGGCCGTTGCACCTGAACCGCTTCGTCACGGCCGCGCTCGCGCTTGCGATCACGCTCACGTACGCGACCCTGAGCTGGTACGGCTTCGAACGGCGCCTGACGCGCGGCCCCGCACGCCGCTCGCTGCCGGCTGCCGCAAGCACGACCGCCTGAATTTCCCTTTCGCTTCTACCAGGACAACGCCATGAGCCAGACTCGTAAAAAGGCCATCATTACCGGGATCTCGGGGCAAGACGGCGCCTACCTGACCAAACTGCTGCTCGACAAGGGCTACGAGGTCACGGGCACCTATCGCCGCACCAGTTCGGTGAATTTCTGGCGCATCGCCGAGCTCGGCGTCGACACGCACCCGAACCTCACGCTCGTCGAACACGACCTGACCGACGCCGGCTCGAGCCTGCGCCTGCTCGAACGCACGCAGCCCGACGAGCTGTACAACCTGGCCGCGCAGAGCTTCGTCGGCGTGTCGTTCGACCAGCCGACGACGACCGCCGAAGTGACGGGCCTCGGCCCGTTGAACCTGCTCGAGGCGATCCGCGTCGTGAGCCCGAAGACGCGCTTCTACCAGGCGTCGACATCCGAGATGTTCGGCAAGGTGCAGGCGATTCCGCAGACCGAAACGACCGCGTTCTATCCGCGCAGCCCGTACGGCGTCGCGAAGCTGTACGCGCACTGGATGACCGTGAACTACCGCGAGTCGTACGGCCTGTTCGGCAGCAGCGGCATCCTGTTCAACCACGAATCGCCGCTGCGCGGCCGCGAGTTCGTCACGCGCAAGATCACCGACACCATTGCGAAGATCAAGCTCGGCAAGGCGACCCGCCTCGAGCTCGGCAACCTCGACGCCAAGCGCGACTGGGGCTTTGCGCTCGAATATGTCGAAGGGATGTGGCGCATGCTGCAGGCCGACGAGCCCGACACCTACGTGCTCGCGACCAACCGCACCGAAACCGTGCGCGACTTCGTGCAGATGGCGTTCGCGGCTGCCGGCTACCAGATCGAATGGACCGGCAAGGGCGAGCAGGAACGCGGCGTCGACGCGTCGAACGGCAACGTGCTCGTCGAAGTGAACCCGAAGTTCTACCGCCCCGCCGAGGTCGACCTGCTGATCGGCTGCGCGGACAAGGCTAAAGCCAAGCTCGGCTGGGTGCCGGAGACGACGCTCGAACAACTTTGCCAGATGATGGTCGAAGCGGATTTGACGCGGAACCAGCACCATGACACGTTCTGAAGCCGGACGCCCGTCGCGCCGTGCGTTCGTCACGGGCCTGACGGGCTTCACGGGCCGCTACATGGCCGAACGCCTGCAGGCGGCCGGCCATGAGGTCTGGGGCACGATCGCGCCCGGCGCGCCGCGGCCCGACGATCCGGCCTTCGCGCACTGCACGCTGCTGCCCGTCGACCTGCTCGACGCGGACGCGGTGCGCGCGGCGGCCGCCGATGCGCGACCCGATGCGGTCGTGCATCTCGCCGCGCGTGCGCACGTCGCGCAGGACGAGCCGTCGCAGACCTACGCAGTCAATATCGTCGGCACGCGCAACCTGCTGGCCGCGCTCGCGGGCCTCGACCAACGTCCGTCGGCCGTGCTGCTCGCGAGCAGCGCGAACATCTACGGCAATTCGACGGCCGGCGTGCTCGACGAGACCGTCGCGCCGGCCCCCGCGAACGACTACTCGGTCAGCAAGCTCGCGATGGAATACGCGGCGAAGCTGTGGGCCGACCGGCTGCCGATCGTGATCGCGCGGCCGTTCAACTACACGGGCGTCGGCCAGGGCGAAGCGTATCTGCTGCCGAAGCTCGCCGCGCACTACGCGCGCAACGAACCGCGCATCTCGCTCGGCAATCTCGACGTGAGCCGCGATTTCTCCGACGTGCGCGACGTGACGGCCGCGTATCTGAAGCTGATCGAAGCCGCGCCGGCCGGCGAGACGTTCAACGTCTGCTCGGAGCACGCGTATTCGCTGAAGGAAGTGCTGGTGATGCTGTCGCGCATCGCCGGTTACGTGATCGACGTGACGGTCGATCCGCGGTTCGTGCGGCACAACGAGGTGAAGAGCCTGAGCGGGTCGCGCGACAAGCTGCGGCGCGCGGTGGGCGAGCTGCCCGTCACGCCGCTCGACGAAACGCTGCGGTGGATGGTGGAGGCGATGCGCGCCGCGCCGCGCGGGCACGCCGGCTGAATCACGCGGCGCATGCGCGAACGCGATGCGCCGGACGGAACGGTTTCATGCGAAAAAACAACGGGCCGCCAGCTTTGCAGGCGGCCCGTTGTCGTCGATGCGTTGATGCGTCGATGCGGCGCAAGCACCGCGTCGCTCAGCCCTCGAGGCCGCGCGCGAGATCGTTACGCAGGTCGCCCGCGTTCTCGAGGCCGACCGACAAGCGGATCAGCCCTTCGGTGATCCCCGCCGCCGCACGTGCTTCCGGCGTGATGCGACCGTGCGTCGTCGTCGCCGGATGCGTGATCGTCGTACGCGTATCGCCGAGGTTGCCGGTGATCGAGATCAGCTTCGTGCTGTCGATCACGCGCCATGCGTTCGCGCGCTGCTGCTCGGGCGTGTCGCCCTTCAGCTCGAACGACAGGATCGCGCCGCCCGCCTTCTGCTGACGCTTCGCGAGTTCGTACTGCGGGTGCGACTCGAGGCCCGGATGGAACACGCGTGCGACCGCCGGATGCGAATCGAGCCAGCGCGCGATTTCCAGCGCATTCGCCGATTGCTTCTCGACGCGCAGCGACAGCGTCTCCATCCCCTTCAGCAGCACCCACGCGTTGAAAGCCGACAGCGTCGGGCCCGCGCTGCGCACGAACGGGAACACCTTGCCCATGATGAATTCCTTCGACCCGACCAGCGCGCCGCCGAGCACGCGGCCCTGCCCGTCGAGGAATTTCGTGGCCGAGTGCATCACGACGTCCGCACCCAGCTTCAGCGGCTGCTGCAGCACCGGGCTGCAGAAACAGTTGTCGACGACGAACAGCGCGTTGGCCTGCTTCGCGATCTTGCCGATCGCTTCGATGTCGGCGAGTTCGGTCAGCGGGTTCGACGGCGTCTCGAGGAAGAACATCTTCGTTTCGGGCCGCACGGCTTCCCGCCATGCGTTCAGGTCGGTCGGGTCGACGAAGGTCGTCGTGATCCCGAACTTGCTGAAGATCTGCGAGAACATCCCGAGCGTCGAGCCGAACAGGCTGCGCGAGCTGACGAGGTGGTCGCCCGCCTGCAGCGCGGACATCACGACCGACATGATCGCGGCCATCCCCGACGCGGTCGCGATGCACGCCTCGCCGCCCTCGAGCGCCGCGAGACGCTCCTGGAACATGGTGACGGTCGGGTTCGTGAAGCGCGAATAGGTGAAGTAGTCTTCCGAATTCGCGAAGCGCTCGGCCGCGTCGGCCGCGCTCTGGAAGCAGAAGCTCGACGTGAGGAACAACGCTTCCGAGTGCTCGTTGAAGTCGCTGCGCAGCGTGCCCGCGCGCACGGCAAGCGTGTCGAAGTTGAGGGAGTCGTCCATGTTCCGTTTTCCGTATTCGATGGCCGCGCGTGTCGCGCAGGCCAAGTCAAAACCAAGCCAAAACAAAAAGCCCGCTATGCGTCGGCATCAGCGGGCTTCGGTGCGGTACGACAGCGATCGACTCGGGCCGACTGCCGCCGGCCTTCGCTTTAGCTGTTTTGGGAAGTCGCCCCGCGTCCGCAAGCTGAATCAAATCGACGCAAGGCCACATCCTATCACGCTTCGTCAAAAGCGTGCGGGTGTCACTCGACCGACAGTTGCAGGTTCATCTGCGAGCGTTCGGTGTCGCCGGCCGTATCGCGATCGGCCTGCGACGCCGGCGTGAGGCGCGCGCGCTCGATCCTGTCGAGATACTCGGGCGTCACGTCGCCGGTGATGTAGTTGCCGTCGAAGCACGACGCCTCGAAGCCCTCGAGCTTCGGGTTGATGTCGCGCACCGCGCGGCGCAGGTCGTCGACGTCCTGGTAGATCAGGTGGTCGGCACCGATGATCTTCGCGACTTCGTCGTCGGTGCGGCCGTGCGCGACGAGCTCGCCGCGCGTCGGCATGTCGATGCCGTACACGTTCGGGAACTTCACGGGCGGCGCCGCCGACGCGAAGATCACCGACTTCGCGCCCGCATCGCGCGCCATCTGCACGATTTCATGCGAGGTCGTGCCGCGCACGATCGAGTCGTCGACGATCAGCACGTTCTTGTCCTTGAACTCGATGCTCATCGCGTTGAGCTTCTGGCGCACCGACTTCTTGCGCACGGCCTGCCCCGGCATGATGAACGTACGGCCGACGTAGCGGTTCTTGAAGAAACCTTCGCGATACTCGACGCCGAGCTTCGCGGCGACCTGCATCGCGGCCGGTCGCGACGAATCGGGAATCGGCATCACGACGTCGATCGGCACGTTCGGCAGCTCGCGCCTGATCTTCTCGGCGAGATAGTCGCCCATGCGCAGGCGCACGTTGTAGACGGGCACGCCGTCGAGGCACGAATCCGGACGCGCGAGGTACACGTATTCGAACATGCACGGGTTCAGCGTCGGCTGCTCCGCGCACTGCTGGCTGTGGAAGTTGCCGGCCGGGTCGATGAAGATCGCCTCACCCGGCTGCACGTCGCGCACGAATTCGAAGCCGATGCCTTCGACCGCGACCGACTCCGACGCGACCATCCACTCGGTGCCGTGCTCGGTCTCGAGCTTGCCGAGGCACAGCGGGCGGATGCCGAACGGATCGCGGAACGCGAGCAGGCCGTAGCCGGCGATCAGCGACACGATCGCATACGAGCCCTGCAGGCGGCGATGGACGCCCGAGACCGCCTTGAACACCGAAGCCGGATCGAGTTCGAGATCGGTCGTCGACAGTTGCAGTTCGTGCGCGAACACGTTGAGCAGCACTTCGCTGTCGGAATTGGTGTTGATGTGCCGGCGATCGATCCGGAACATCTCGTCCTTCAGTTGCTGCCAGTTCGTCAGGTTGCCGTTGTGCGCGAGGATGATCCCGAACGGCGCGTTCACGTAGAACGGCTGCGCCTCGGCTTCGCTCGACGCCGAACCGGCCGTCGGGTAGCGCACCTGGCCGATGCCGTAGGTGCCGGGCAGGCTGCGCATGTTGCGCGTGCGGAACACGTCGCGCACCATGCCGTTCGCCTTGTACATGTGGAAATTGCTGCCGTCCGCCGTCGCGATGCCCGCTGCGTCCTGACCGCGATGCTGCAGCAGCAGCAGGCTGTCATAGATCAGCTGGTTGACCGGGGATTGGGAGATAACACCTACGATGCCGCACATGGCATGTCCTTCAAGATGACAAAATCGGTTCCGTCCTGCCCGGCCGCGTCGTCACACGCGTACGTACTGGGCCATGCCGTCGGGCAGGAGCTGCTTCAGCTCGTGCACGCCCTGTTCGGCAAAAGGACGCAATAGCGCATTGCGCCAGAAATCCTGTTTGGGCAGTTCGGTCAGCCCGGCCGCCGCGACCAGCAGCACCACCAGCACGCAGCCGCGGACGAGCCCGAACATCATGCCCAGCGAGCGGTCGACGCCGCCCAGGCCGCTCGCCTGCGCGATCCGCGACAGCAGCGCGTTCGCGACGCCGGCGACCAGCACGACGCCGATCACGAGCAACGCGAAGGCGATCACCCACTGCGTCAGCGCACCGCCCGGCCAGTTCGCCGGGATGTACGGCACGACCAGCCCGACGTAGCGGCCCGCGATCACGATCGCCGCGATCCAGCCGATCAGCCCGAAAATCTCCGACACGAAGCCGCGCCACGCACCGCGCAGCGCCGACAACACGATCACCGCCAATACAGCGTAGTCGAAAGCCGTCAGCATCGTGCGTTACTGCGTCAGACCGGCGTCGCGTACCTTCGCGATCGCGGCGGAAGCCGCCGCGCGATCCGCGAACGGGCCGGCCCGCAACAGTGTAGCCGTGCTGCCGTCCGCCTGCTTGCGATGCTCGACATATGCGGGCACACCCGCCGATTTCAACTTGGTGGCCCACGAACGGGCCGTCGCGTCATCCTTGAACGACCCGAGCTGCACCGCGAAGCGCGCGCCGGCCGGCGACGCCGGCGACGATGCGTCGCCGCTGTCCGGGCTCGCGGCGTCGGCGTTCGCGACGGCCGCGGGCGCCGGCTTCGGTGCGGCCGGTTTCGCCACGGGGGCGGCCGGCTTCGCAGCGGGCTTCGGCGGCGTCACGCTCGCCGTGGTCGTCGTATCGGGTTTCGCGGCCGGCTTGGCGACATCCTTCGGCGCAGGCGCCGGGACCGCCGCGACGGCGGTGTCGGATGCCGGCGGCTCGTCGTGCGCGACGCCCGCCTGCACGTCGGACGCGTCGTCGTCACGCGGCGCGACCGCCTGGTGCGCGGGCCGGTTCGGGATGTCGATCGCGATGTCGTCCGTCACCGGCTTCGGGTGCGAATCGAGCACCATCGGCAACACGATCACGGCGGCCACGACGAGCGCGATCGCGCCGACGAGGCGACGGCGCGCGCGTTGCTTTTCTGGAAGGGTCGGATCGAGGAGCAGCGCGTCCGATTCCGGACGCTCGGTGCGGCGCGAGCGTCGCTCGACGCGTTCAGTGCGCTCCGTGCGCACGTTCCGGGAGGCCCCGGTGCGACCGCCGCGCCGCGTGGGCGCGTCGTCGTCTTTTTTGCCGAACGAGAAAATTCCCATGAATGGCTGAGTCCGAAACTGCCCGTCAGTCAGTGTTGCTGCGATTTACGGTAGGCCAGCACGCCGGCAACCGTATGGAAACTGCCGAAAACCACGATTCTATCATTCTCGGATGCTCTTTTTAGTGCATCGCGAAACGCTTCGGCGGGCGACGCGTAACGCGTCACGCTCGAATCGGGCCCCTCCTCCACGCCAGCCTTGCGCAGCGCGGCTTCGAGCTGCTCCGCGGAGGCCGCGCGCGGCAGCGGCAGGTCGGTCACGCACCAGTGGTCGATCTCGCCCTTCAGGTGCCGCAGCACGCCGTCGATGTCCTTGTCGTGCATCGCACCGAACACCGCATACGTGTACGGGAAGAAGCCCATGTTGCCGAGATTCTGCTCGAGCACGGCCGCCGCATGCGGGTTGTGCGCGACGTCGAGCACGATCGCCGGCTTGCCGGGCAGCACCTGGAAGCGCCCCGGCAGCTCGACGTTCGCGAGCCCGAGCCGGATGTCCTGCGCGGACACCGGCAGCAGCGGGCGCAGCGCCTCGAGCGCGGCGAGCGCGGCCGACGCATTGATCAGCTGATTCGCGCCGCGCAGCGCCGGATACGCGAGCGCCGGATAGCGCTTCGCGCGGCCGAGGTAGCTCCACTGCTGGCGTTCCGCGCCCGCCTGCGCCTCGTAGCGGAAATCGCGGCCGACGAGCCACAGGTCGGCGCCGATCGCTTCGGCGTGGTCGACGAGCGTCTGCGGCGCGGCCGGATCGCCGCAGATCGCCGGCTTGCCCGCGCGGAAGATCCCGGCCTTCTCGAACGCGATCTTCTCGCGCGTGTCGCCAAGGTATTCGGTGTGGTCGATGTCGATGCTCGTGACGATCGCGCAATCGGTATCGATGATGTTGACCGCATCGAGCCGGCCGCCGAGGCCGACTTCGAGGATCACCGCATCGAGCCCGCGCGACGCGAACAGATGCAGGATCGCGAGCGTCGTGAATTCGAAGTACGTGAGCGACACGGGCTCGGGCAGGGACTTGCGCGCGGCTTCGACGGCCTCGAAGTGCGGCAGCAGTTCGTCATCGGTGACGTTCTGCCCGTTCACACGCGCGCGCTCGTTGAATTCGAGCAGGTGCGGCGACGTGTGGCAGCCGACCTTGTAGCCCGCGCGCACGAGGATCGTCTCGAGGAACGCGCAGGTCGAGCCCTTGCCGTTCGTGCCGCCGACGGTGATGACGGGGCACGCGAATTCGAGCTGCAGCGCCGCCTTGACCTGCCCGATGCGGGTCAGGCCCATGTCGATGCCGACCGGGTGCGCGCGTTCGAGATGCGAAAGCCACGCGTCGAGAGTGGGAAAAGTGCTCATCGGATCAAATCTGGATCGGTACCGCCACTACGCCAAAAAACGAAGCGCGCCGCCTGACGCTGAAGCCAGGCGACGCGCAGGGTTCACCACCTCGCGCCGGTCAGGCCAGCGCGTCGGCCGGCTGGCGCTGCAGCAGCGCGAGCAGTTGCGCGATCTCGTCGCGCATCTTGCGGCGGTCGACGATCATGTCGATCGCGCCCGTCGTCAGCAGGAATTCGGCGCGCTGGAAGCCTTCCGGCAGCTTCTCGCGGACCGTCTGCTCGATCACGCGCGGGCCGGCGAAGCCGATCAGCGCCTTCGGCTCGGCGATCACGACGTCGCCGAGGAACGCAAAGCTTGCCGACACGCCACCCATCGTCGGGTCGGTCAGCACCGAAATGAACGGCAGCTTCGCTTCGGCGAGCTTGGTCAGCATCGCGGTGGTTTTCGCCATCTGCATCAGCGACAGCAGGCTTTCCTGCATCCGCGCGCCGCCCGACGCCGTGAAGCAGATGAACGGCACCTGCTGCTCCAGCGCGTTCTGCGCGCCGCGCGCGAAGCGCTCGCCGACGACCGAGCCCATCGAGCCGCCCATGAACGAGAACTCGAAGCACGCCGCGACAACCGGCAGCGTGTGGATCGCGCCGCCCATCACGACCATCGCGTCGGTTTCGCCCGTCTCGTCCATCGCTTCCTTCAGACGATCGGGATACTTGCGGCTGTCCTTGAACTTCAGCGAGTCGACCGGCACGATTTCCTGGCCGATCTCGTAGCGGCCTTCCGGATCGAGCAGCCCGTCGAGACGCTCGCGCGCGCCGATGCGCATGTGGTGATCGCACTTCGGGCACACGTGCAGGTTCGCGTCCACGTCGTTGCGATACAGCACGGCCTCGCAGGACGGGCACTTGACCCACAGGCCTTCCGGAATGCCCTTGCGGCTTTTCGGGTCGGTCTGCTTGATCTTCGGCGGCAACAGTTTGTCGAGCCAGCTCATCGTATGGTTTCCTGTTCCGTGGCGGGCCGGGCCGCGTGGCCCGTTCCCGCCTTCCTGTGTTGTGTTTATCGCGCCGTCTTGCCCGCGCCGTCCAGCGCGGCGCGCAGCTCGGCGATGAACGCCTTCAGCGCGGCCGCGGCGCCTTCCGGTGCGGCGCTTTCGAGCAGCTGCACGAGGCGGCTGCCGATCACGACGGCGTCCGACACCTCGGCCACCGCGCGCGCCGTTTCAGCGTCGCGGATGCCGAAGCCGACGCCCACCGGAACCGGCACACGCGACTTGATGGCCGGGATTTTACCCGCAATGCTCGAAACATCCAGATTTCCCGCGCCGGTCACCCCCTTGAGCGACACGTAATACACGTAGCCGCTCGCGATCTTGCCGACGTCGGCGATGCGTTCGTCGGTCGACGTGGGCGCGAGCAGGAAGATCGGATCGATCTGCGCGGCGCGCATCTTTTCAGCGAATACGCCCGCCTCTTCCGGCGGATAGTCGACGACCAGCACGCCGTCGACACCGGCCGCATGCGCCGCGGCCGCGAACGCGTCGACGCCCATCCGCTCGATCGGGTTCGCATAACCCATCAGCACGACGGGGGTTTTGGGGTCGGTTTCGCGGAAGCGCTTCACGTCGGCGAGCACGCTCTTCAGCGTGACGCCGCGCGCGAGCGCGCGTTCCGACGAGCGCTGGATCACGGGGCCGTCGGCCATCGGGTCCGAGAACGGCACGCCGAGTTCGATCACGTCCGCGCCGCCTTCGGCGAGCGCGTGCATGAATTCGACGGTCTTCGCGGGATCGGGGTCGCCGGCCGTGATGAACGGGATCAGGCCCTTTCGGCCTTGTTCGGCGAGCGCGGCAAAGGTCTGCTGGATACGGGACATGGCAATTTTCCTCGATGCATTGCGTTCGGCGATGCGGCGGCGCGATTCACGCGCATGCCGGCGCGGCGAGCGCGCTCACGCGCTCGTGCGCGATCGCACAATAACTTTCGTTGATCTCGTAGCCGACGAAGTCGCGCCCCTGCCGTGCGCAGGCCACCGCGGTCGTGCCGCTGCCCATGAACGGATCGAGCACGCGGCCGCCCGGCGGGCAGCTTGCGAGCACCATCCGCTCGATGATTTCCAGCGGCTTCTGGGTCGGATGATCGACGCGCTCCGCGTGCTGCCGGTGCAGGCGCGAGACCGACCAGACGTCCTTCGGGTTGTAGCCCATCTCCAGCCACTTGCTGCCTTCGAACAGCTTGCGCGAGCGGGCCTTCTTCGTGTCGGCGTCGTACGGGATGCGGACCGGATCGAGATCGAAGTAATACGCCTTGGAAACCGCGAAAAAGCCGATGTTGTCGTGCACCGATGTGAAACGGCGCGTCGTGCCGCCCATGCTCGGCACGCGCCGGTCCCAGATGATCTCGTTGACCATCGTGAGCTGCGTCTTCAGGAAACTGAAGATTTCCGGCGCGTACTGCCATGTGCAGAAGATGTACATCGACCCGCTCGGCTTGAGCTTCGGAATCGCGAGCTCGAGCCACTCGCGCGTCCACGCGAGAAACACGTCGCCCGAACGCTTGTCCGAGTCGTTGCCGTAGTCCTTGCCGAGCCCGTACGGCGGATCGGCGACGATCAGGTCGATCGACGCATCCGGCAGGTGCGCGGCATCGGTCAGGAAATCGCGGTTATGCAGTTCGATACCGGACGGCAGCGCGCGCGGCACGACGGCGGCAGGCTGAACCGCCTCCGCCTCGCTCGCGGCACCGCCGCCCGGCTCTTCGATCAGGTCACGCATCGGTCGGGTCAGAGCTCGATGCCCGATCGCTCGGCGACCGTGTGCATGTCCTTGTCGCCGCGGCCCGACAGGTTGACGAGCAGGATCTTGTCCTTCGGCAACGTCGGCGCGAGCTTCACGCCATACGCGATCGCGTGGCTCGACTCGAGCGCGGGAATGATCCCCTCGATCCGGCAGCAGTCGTGGAACGCCTTCAGCGCTTCCTCGTCGGTGATCGGGACATACTGCGCGCGGCCGCTGTCCTTCAGCCATGCGTGCTCGGGGCCGACGCCCGGATAGTCGAGACCCGCCGATACCGAATGCGTCTCGATGATCTGGCCGTTGTCGTCCTGCAGCAGGTACGTGCGGTTGCCGTGCAGCACGCCCGGGCTGCCGGCGATCAGCGACGCCGCGTGGTGGCCCGTTTCGAGGCCGTCGCCGGCCGCTTCGACGCCGATCAGCTGCACCGATTGATCGTCGATGTACGGATAGAAGATGCCCATCGCGTTCGAGCCGCCGCCGACGCAGGCGATCACCGCATCGGGCTGCCGGCCCGCGAGTTCGGGCATCTGCACCTTGCACTCGTCGCCGATCACGCGCTGGAAGTCGCGCACCATCATCGGGTAAGGATGCGGACCCGCGACCGTGCCGATGATGTAGAACGTGCTCTCGATGTTCGTGACCCAGTCGCGCATCGCTTCGTTCAGCGCATCCTTCAGCGTGCGCGAACCCGACTCGACCGGCACGACCGTCGCGCCGAGCAGCTTCATCCGGTAGACGTTCGCGGCCTGCCGGCGCACGTCCTCGGAGCCCATGTAGACGATGCACTCCATCCCGAAGCGCGCGCAGATCGTCGCGGTCGCGACGCCGTGCTGGCCGGCGCCGGTTTCGGCGATCACGCGCTTCTTGCCCATGCGCTTCGCGAGCAGCGCCTGGCCGATCACGTTGTTGATCTTGTGCGCGCCGGTGTGGTTCAGGTCCTCGCGCTTCAGGTAGATCTGCGCGCCGCCGAGCATCTCGCTCCAGCGTTGCGCGTGGTAGATCGGCGACGGACGGCCGACGAAATGCTTCAGCTCGCGCTCGAATTCGGCGACGAACTCGGGATCGTTCTGGAATTTCGCATACGCCGCGCGCAGTTCGTCCAGCGCGTGAATCAGCGTCTCGGCGACGAACACGCCGCCATACGGGCCGAAGTGGCCGCGAGCATCAGGAAGGTTGTACATGGTGTCTCTCTCGATCGGTCGATGCGCCCCGCTTTCGGGGCCGCACCGGCTTGCATCACCCGGCGTCCGCTTCGCGTACCGCGCGTACGAACGCCGCCATCCGGGCGTGATCCTTCACGCCCTTCGCGCCCTCCACTTCGATGCCACTCGAGACATCGACAGCAAACGGGCGCAACTGGCGGATCGCATCACCGACGTTTTGCGCGTTCAAGCCACCACTCAAAACGGCCCGACGCGCGAGCTCTGCGGGAATAAGAGACCAATCGAAGACCTTGCCGCTACCGCCGTAGTCCGGCACCAGGGTGTCGAACAGGAGGCCGCGCGCTTTCGAATAATGAAGTGCCGATTCTACCAAATCGGACGGCTGCGTCGAGGGGCCGACGCGCACCGCGCGCAGCCATGGCAGACGTGCCGCGCGGCCGAGCGCGTCGCATTGCTCGGGCGTCTCGTCGCCATGGAACTGCAGCAGCGTGAGCGGCACGTCGCGCACGACGGCCTCGATCTCGGCTTCGGTCGCATTCACGAACAACCCGACCACCGACACGAACGGCGGCGCCAGGCGCGCGAGTTCGGCCGCCTGCGCGATCGTCACCGCGCGCGGGCTCTTCGGGTAGAACACGAGGCCGATCGCATCGGCGCCGAGCGCCGCCGCGTGCAGCACGTCCCCGGGACGCGACAGCCCGCACAGCTTGATGCGCGTGCGCGGCGGCAGGCCGGCCGCGGCGGAAGTCGAGGAAGACACGGCGTGATCCGTCATGATAGTGGGTCCAGATCGGCCCAGACGCTGCTCCACGGCACGCTGCCGAGCTGCGCGGGCGGGACGGCGAATTCCGCCGGATAGCCGACGTGGGCGAGGTACAGCCCGTCGGCCATGAACGTGGGCGCCGCGAGGTTGCGGTCGCGCCCGGCCAGCACGTCGGCGACCCAGTCGGCCGGCTGGCGGCCACGCCCGACCGCGACGAGGCAGCCCATCAGGTTGCGCACCATGTGGTGCAGGAACGCGTTGGCGCGGAAGCGGAAATGGATGAAATGGCCCGCGCGCCGCACGTCGATCTGGTACAGGTGCTTGACTGGCGTCTTCGACTGGCATTCCGACGACCGGAACGACGAGAAGTCGTGCTCGCCGATCAGGTGCGCGGCGGCGGCGCGCATCGCGTCGTCGTCGAGCGGCGTATGGATCCAGCCCGCGCGCCCGGCCAGCATCGGCGAACGCACGGGGTGCACGTACAGCACATAGTAGTAGGTGCGCTCGAACGCCGAGAAGCGCGCGTGGAACGTCTCCGGCATCGGCTTCGCCCATTGCACCGATACGGTCGACGGCAGGAACGCGTTGGTGCCGCGCACCCACGAAAATGCCTCGCGATCGAGGTCCGTGTCGAAGTGCACGACCTGCCCGAGCCCGTGCACGCCCGTGTCGGTCCGCCCGGCCACCGTCGTGTGCAACGGCACCCGCGCGAACTCGGCCAGCGCATGCTCGAGCGCGTCCTGCACGGTCTTGCCGTGCGGCTGCGCCTGCCAGCCGCAGAACGCCGCGCCGTCGTACTGAATGCCCAGCGCGATTCGCATCACGCCTCGTCCGCCAGTTTCGCGAGCAGTGCGCGCGCATCGTCGCGCGTCGCGGTGTCGTTCGCGTCCACCACTTCCTGCAGCAGCGTCCGCGCACCGGACAGGTCGCCCAGTTCGACGTACTCGGCCGCCAGGTCGAGCTTGTTGCGCGCGATGCGTGCGAGCTCGTCCGGTGTCAGCGCAGGCAGCGCGGCGCCCGGCGCGGACGGCAGGTCGAGATCGAAATCGAGCTTCAGTGCGCCAAACTGCGCGCCGCCGAGCGGCGGCAGCGACGACAGCGCGGACGGGCTGCCCGCATGGCCGGCCGGCGTCGCCGCGTCCGGGTCCCATTCGAACTCGTCGTCCTGGTCGGCCGGATATTCCGGGGCCGGATCGGCCGAGCCAATCGGCTGGTGCGACGCGGATTGACCGTTAGTTGCGATTTTATCGGCGTCGGACTGCCCTGCCTGTGCAGCCGGCTCGCCCGCCGCCAGCGACGGCTCGTCCTGCGTCCGCGGCGGCAGCGGCATGTCGAGGCTGCTAAGCGCGCTGATCGCGTTCTGCATCAGCGCCGCGTGCTGCGCTTCGGTCGCCGAAGGCGCGGCGGGCGGCTCGGCCGGCTGGTCGGCGGCGGCCTGCTCTACCGGTTCCGCGTCGTGCGGAGCCGGAGCCGGAGCCGGAGCCGGAGCAGCGTCGCTCGCCGGCGGCACCGCGGCGTGGGCAGGCGGCAATTCAGGCTGGTCGTCATGCGGCTTCGCCGCCTCGGGCGCCGGCGATGCATCCGTTTCGGACGGCTCGACCGTCTGCGCCGCTGCGGCAGTCGCCGCGGCCAGGCTCATGTCGGCGGCCGCATCGCGGGCGACCGGCATCTCGGGCCGGATCGGCAGTTCGCGTTCGACGGACGGCGCTGCGTCTGCTTCGGCAGCTGCGGCACCGTCCGTTGCAGCGGCTGCAGCCGCTGTACCCGCATCGTCCGTACGCCGGCCCTTCCGGCGCTTGCGCCACGCGAAACCGGCCGCAAGGACGATCACGGCCGCGCCGGCCGCTGCGGCCGGGCGCCAGTCCATCTGGTCCGTACGGCCCGCAGGCGCCGTCACGGGTGCGACCGGCTGCGCGGGCGCCGAAGCCGGCTGCGCCGCGCTGGCGGCCACGCCGGACGCCGCGTCAGCCACCGTCGATGCGGCAGACGGCGCGCCGGCATCGTTTACGGTCGGACGCGGTGCGGCAGGTGCCGGAGCAGGCGCGACATCGTTCGTCGCAGCCGGCTTGCCGATGCCGTGCTTCTGCAGCTCCATCAGCACGCGGTTCTTCAATGCCAGCAGTTGCTGCAGGCTCGACGGCCGCGGCTGCGATGCGCCCGCGGCGGGTGCCGCACCGGCCGGTTCGTTCGTGCCCGAAACCTGGCTGCCCGGCGCAGGCGGGACAGCGGCCTCGCTCGCGGACGCCGGCGCCGACTGGATCGCGCCGCTCCACACATGCGGACCGCTGGCGCCGGCAGCAGGCGCCGCCGGCTGCGTGTTTTCGACAGCCGACGCGTCCGCTGCCGTCGCGACGCTCGCCCCGCTCACCGGTGCCGCATGCACGGCCGGCGCCACCGGCGCGGATTGCACGGCCGAGCCCGGATGCGACGCGGACGCGCCATGCTGCGCGAGCGCCGCACCGCCCGACGCGGCGACGGGCGCGGAAGCGGCCGTCGCACCGGATGCACCGGATGCACCGGATGCGCCAGACGCACCGGCCGGCGCGAGCGCCGCGCCCGTTGCGTCGAGCGCGGGCACGGTCAGCGTCGCGCCGATTTTCAGGCGGCTCGCGTCGCGCTTCATGAACGCCTGCGGATTGGCGTCGAACAGCGCGCGGCCGGCGCGCGCAAGCACGCCGGGATCGTGCGATTGCGTGGCCGCTTTCGCGATGTCGTTCAGCGACTGGCCCGGCTGGACCGTCACGGTAAGCGGCGCGGCGCCGCCGGCAGCGGATGCCGGCAGTTCGCCGGTACCGGCCGCCCAGACCGACGCGGCTGCGCCGAGCGCCAGGATCGCCAGCGCGCCACGCACGGCGCGCGACAGACGGGACTGACGCGGAAACAAGGAAATTCGGGACATCGTTGGCTCTATCGCCGCGCGCGGGCGCGGCTCGGATTCGCGGTTGGAAGCGTCAATAAAGTTGCCGCAGAAATGCAAAAGCGTCGCGCGGAACGCGACGCTTTCGGCGGGTCTGTGCGTCGTAACCGCGTAGTTTACTTCACGTGATCGCGTTCGGGCCGAATTCGTCGCCGGCGGGTGCAACCGGCCGCGCTCGCGCGGCGGCACGCACGGCGATCGCGCCAGGCTGCCGCACCGATCCGCGCACTGCGGCCGGCGCACCGGATTGACCAAAAGAATAGGCGTCAATGAATGGAAATTCCTGCAACAACATCGTGCCCGGAACGAATGGCAACACTTCACGCCGCGCCGCTTCCTCTCCTTGCCCCAAACGATGCAGGAACGGCCGCGCAAGCGTTTCGGCGCTTACACGTTTGCGCCGCGTGATTCGCACATCCGGACGTTCCGTGTCGAACCATGACCGGGAAATCGTGCGCGTCCGCTCAACAATTTACATCACCCTCCGTTAATGGATTAACAGGCGCCATTCCAAAAAAAATCCAACCAGCCGGCCAATCCAATTCAAATGAAATCCAATTGAACGATAAGAAGCCAATTCCCCCCTCTTATCGTCTAATTGCATCCCCTTCTCACAAAATGCCCGTTCCATAAGGCTTCCAGCCCGACAGAACGACTCATTGCCCACACAAATGAAAACATTTCTTTAGCAATCCAATTACATTACACAAAATTACACATATCGAACAATTACCGCCGCTACGATCGTCTCCGAACAAGAATCGGCGCAATTCGACCCTCTCGTTCGCACATGCCGGAAAGGCGGGAACGTGATCGGCCGGGCTGACGCCGTGCGGTGCCAGAGGGTCAACGCGCAGTTGCAAGACTGCATTCACTCAGCAGCTCGTTACGGGGATCGAACATGGGCTATCAGCAGGGTTTGAGCGGGTTGGCCGGCGCGTCGAGCAATCTCGACGTGATCGGCAACAACATCGCGAACGCAAACACGACCGGCTTCAAGCAGGGCCGCGCGAACTTCTCCGACATGTACGCGAATTCGGTCGCGACGTCGGTCAACACGCAGATCGGCATCGGCACGAAGCTCGCGTCGGTGCAGCAGCAGTTCGGCCAGGGGACGATCAATACGACGCACTCGTCGCTGGACGTCGCGATCAACGGCAACGGCTTCTTCCAGATGTCGAACAACGGCGTGACGACGTATTCGCGCGACGGCACGTTCCACCGCGACAAGACCGGCGCCATCGTCGACTCGCAAGGCCGCAACCTGATGGGCTATGCGGCAGGCGCGGGCGGCGCGATCAACACCGCGCAGACCGTGCCGCTGCAGGCGCCGACCAACAACATCGCGCCGCAGGCGACGAGCAAGATCACCGGCCAGTTCAACCTGAACTCGCAGGACAAGGTGCCGACCAAGACGCCGTTCAACGCGAGCGACAACACGACGTACAACTACAATTCGTCGATCCAGGTCTACGATACGCTCGGCGGCTCGCAACAGGTCACGATGTATTTCGCGAAAAGCGCGGCCGGCACCTGGCAGGCCTACGCGGGCGTGCAGGGCCAGACGCCGACGAATCTCGGCACCGTCACGTTCGATGCGTCGGGCCGGATCAGCTCGACGACGTCGGCCGCCACCGGCCAGCCAACGCCGAGCCTCGGCCAGTTCGCGTTCTCGATCCCCAACACGACGGGCGGCGCCAACCCGCAGAACCTGACGCTCGACCTGGGCGGCACGACGCAGTACGGCGGGAAGGACGGCGTGAACAACCTCGCGCAGGACGGCTTCGCGAGCGGCACGCTGACGACGTTCTCGATCGGCACCGACGGCAAGCTGACCGGCAACTACTCGAACGGCCAGAGCGCGATGCTCGGCCTGATCGCGCTCGCGAACTTCAACAACCCGAACGGGCTCGTGAACATCGGCGGCAACCAGTATGCGGAGAGCGCCGCGTCGGGCGTGCCGCAAATCTCCGCGCCGGGCAGCACGAACCACGGCACGCTGCAGGGCAGCGCGCTGGAAAACTCGAACGTCAACCTGACGACCGAGCTCGTGAACCTGATCACCGCGCAGCGCAATTACCAGGCCAACGCGCAGACGATCAAGACCCAGCAAGCGGTCGACCAGACGCTGCTGAACCTGCGCTGATCCGCGCATGAAAAACGCGCCGCGCCAGCCTTGACCTCGTCAAGGCTGGCGCGGCGCGCAATCTTGCGCAGCCCGGCCCGCGGGCCGGACAGGCAAGCGGGCTTACTTGTCGAGCAGGATGCGCAGCATGCGGCGCAGCGGCTCGGCCGCGCCCCACAGGAGCTGGTCGCCGACCGTGAATGCCGACAGGTATTCGCCGCCCATCGCGAGCTTGCGCAGGCGGCCGACCGGCACCGTCAGCGTGCCCGTGACATTCGCCGGCGACAGGTCGCGCATCGACGCTTCACGCTCGTTCGGCACGACCTTCACCCAGTCGTTCGCCGACGCGAGGATGCCGTTGATCTCGTCGAGCGGCACGTCCTTGTTCAGCTTGATCGTCAGCGCCTGCGAGTGGCAGCGCATCGCGCCGATCCGCACGCACAGCCCGTCGACCGGGATCGAACCCGGCTCGCCCATCGCCGGCTTGCCGAGGATCTTGTTGGTTTCCGCGCCGCCCTTCCATTCTTCCTTCGACATCCCGTTGCCGAGATCCTTGTCGATCCACGGAATCAGCGAGCCCGCGAGCGGCACGCCGAAGTTGCTGGTCGGCATTGCATCGCTGTTCATCGCGGCCAGCACGCGGCGGTCGATGTCGAGGATGGCGGAAGCCGGATCGGCGAGCTGTTCCTTCACCGCGCCGTTCAGCGTGCCCATCTGCGACAGCAGTTCGCGCATGTTCTGCGCGCCCGCGCCCGATGCGGCCTGGTAGGTCATCGCCGTCATCCAGTCGACGAGATTCTCGCGGAACAGGCCGCCGAGCGCCATCAGCATCAGGCTGACCGTGCAGTTGCCGCCGATGAAGTTCTTCGTGCCCTTGACGAGCGCGTCCTTGATCACGTCGAGGTTGACCGGATCGAGGATGATGACCGCGTCGTCCTTCATCCGCAGCGACGATGCCGCGTCGATCCAGTAGCCGTTCCAGCCGGCCGCGCGCAGCTTCGGGAACACGTCGTTCGTGTAGTCGCCGCCCTGGCACGTGATGATCACGTCGCACTTCTTCAGCTCGTCGACGTTGGTCGCGTCCTTGAGCGTAGTCTCGTTTTTCGCGAACGACGGCGCTTTGCCGCCCGTGTTGCTGGTGCTGAAAAACACCGGTTCGATCAGGTCGAAATCGCCCTCTTCCTGCATGCGCTGCATCAGGACGCTGCCGACCATGCCGCGCCAACCTACGAGACCTACGTTCATGACTAACCCTTTGATGGAGCTTCCCCGCCATTTCCGTCCCCGCTGTGACCGCGCGGGGAAAAAGGCGGGCACGACGGACGATCAGCGTTTAATGATCGTTTTCGTGGTAATGGTTTTCGTGTTGACGATGGCGCGCGCACCCGCACGGGCAATGTTGCCGTGGAGTTTCAAGACCGGGGAGATCAGGGAAATCAGCGCCATCGTTCGAGTCTACACAAAGCCGGTTGCCCGCACAACGGCCAACCGCGAGCGAACCGGCCGTTTTTGCGGCCCGTTCGCGCCCTTTCTACATTATTGCCGCATGGCCCTTTACAGCGCCGCGACCACTGCGTCGCCCATCGCCGCCGTGCCGACCTGCCGGCAGCCCGGCGTCGCGATGTCGCCCGTGCGGTAACCCTGTTCGAGCACCGTTTTCACCGCGCGCTCGATGCGATCGGCCTGCTCGGCGCGATTCAGCGAATAGCGCAGCAGCATCGCGGCCGACAGGATCGTCGCGAGCGGGTTCGCGATGCCCTTGCCCGCGATGTCCGGCGCCGAACCGTGCGACGGTTCGTACAGGCCCTTGTTGTTCTTGTCGAGCGACGCCGACGGCAGCATGCCGATCGAGCCCGTCAGCATCGACGCTTCATCCGACAGGATGTCGCCGAACATGTTGCCGGTAACGATCACGTCGAACTGCTTCGGTGCCTTCGCGAGCTGCATCGCCGCGTTGTCGACGTACATGTGCGACAGCTCGACGTCCGCGTATTCCTTCGACACGTCGATCATGATGTCGCGCCAGAACTGCGACGTTTCGAGCACGTTCGACTTGTCGACCGACAGCAGCTTCTTCGCGCGCTTGCGCGCAGCCTGGAACGCGACGTGCGCGATGCGGCGCACTTCCGGTTCCGAGTAGCGCATCGTGTCGAAGCCTTCGCGCTCGCCGGCGAACGGGCCGTCCGGTGCGGCGCGCACGCCGCGCGGCTGGCCGAAGTAGATGTCGCCGTTCAGTTCGCGCACGATCAGGATGTCGAGGCCCGCGACGAGCTCCGGCTTCAGCGGCGACGCGTCGACGAGCTGCGGATAGCAGATCGCCGGGCGGAAGTTCGCGAACAGCTCGAGATGCTTGCGCAGCCCGAGGATCGCCTGCTCGGGGCGCAGCGCGCGTTCGAGCGAGTCGTACTTCCAGTCGCCGACCGCGCCGAACAGGATCGCGTCGCCTTCCTTCGCGAGCTTCAGCGTCGCGTCGGGCAGCGGATGGCCGCTGGCCTCGTAGCCCGCGCCGCCGACCGGCGCCTGTTCGAGTTCGAACTTCTCGTCGAGTGCGTTCAGCACCTTCACCGCTTCGGTGACGATTTCCGGACCGATGCCGTCGCCGGGCAACACTGCAATCTTCATGCGTTATTCCTGACTGGGTAGGTTATGGAGCAGGCCGGCGAACGCGCGGAAAGCGCGCCCGCCTCGAAGGCGATATCAGCCGACCAGCTTGGTGTTGAGCCACGGCTGCTTCACGAGCCGCTCGGCTTCGAACTGGCGGATCTTGTCCGCGTGGCGCAGCGTGAGGCCGATGTCGTCGAAGCCGTTCAGCAGGCAGTACTTGCGGAACGCGGTGATCTCGAACGGATACTCGCGGCCGTCGCCCGTACGCACGACCTGCGCGTCGAGGTCGATCGTCAGCTGGTAGCCGTTGAACGCGTACGTGTCGTTGAACACGTGATCGACCTGCTGCTCGGTCAGCACGATCGGCAGCAGGCCGTTCTTGTAGCAGTTGTTGAAGAAGATGTCCGCGAAGCTCGGCGCGATGATCGCGCGGAAGCCGTACTGCTGCAGCGCCCACGGGGCGTGCTCGCGCGAGCTGCCGCAGCCGAAGTTCTTGCGCGCGACCAGCACCGATGCGCCCTGGTAGCGCGGCTGGTTCAGCACGAAGTCGGGATTCAGCGGACGCTTCGAGTTGTCCTGCCCCGGCTCGCCGTGGTCGAGGTAACGCCACTCGTCGAACGCGTTCGGACCGAAGCCCGTGCGCTTGATCGACTTCAGGAACTGCTTCGGGATGATCGCGTCGGTGTCGACGTTCTCGCGATCGAGCGGCGCCACGACGCCGGTATGTACTGTGAATTTTTCCATGATCCGTCTATCCGGTTGGAGGGCCGGCCTTCAGCCGGCGCACATCGACAAATTCTCGGCGGGAAACGTCACTCCGCGGCGCGCTTCAGCGCGCTGCCGGCGGCGTTGACGTCCTGCCCGAAGCCTTGGACGGTATTGCAGCCCGCGAGGCCGAGGCCCAGCCCCGCGAGCGCCAGCGCGGCAACCAGCCGCGCGATGACCTTCGATGCCGTCATGCGTTACCCCAGCTTGCGAATGTCGACGAAGTGACCTTCGATCGCCGCCGCCGCCGCCATCGCGGGGCTCACGAGGTGCGTGCGACCGCCCGCGCCCTGCCGGCCTTCGAAGTTGCGGTTCGACGTCGACGCGCAGCGCTCGCCCGGATCGAGCCGGTCGGCGTTCATCGCGAGGCACATCGAGCAGCCCGGCTCGCGCCATTCGAAGCCCGCATCCGTGAACACCTTGTCGAGCCCTTCGCGTTCGGCCTGCGCCTTCACGAGGCCCGAGCCCGGCACGACCATCGCGAGCCGCACGTTCGACGCGACGCGACGGTTCAGCTTCTTCACGACATACGCGGCCGCGCGGATGTCCTCGATCCGCGCGTTCGTGCACGAGCCGATGAAGATCTTGTCGACCTTGATCGATTCGATCGGCGTATTCGGCTCGAGCGCCATGTAGGCCAGCGCGCGCTCCATCGCGTCGCGCTTGACCGGATCCTTCTCGCGCTCGGGATCGGGCACGCGACCGTCGATCGACGTGACCATTTCCGGCGACGTGCCCCACGTGACCTGCGGGACGATCTCGGCCGCATTCAGCTCGACGACGCGATCGAACTGCGCGTCTTCGTCCGACTTGAACTGGCGCCAGTACTCGACGGCCTGGTCCCATTCCGCGCCGGTCGGCACGAACGGACGGCCCAACAGGTAATCGATCGTCGTATCGTCGACGGCGACCATGCCCGCGCGCGCGCCGGCCTCGATCGCCATGTTGCAGACCGTCATGCGGCCTTCCATCGTCAGCGCGCGAATGGTCGAGCCGCCGAATTCGATTGCGTAGCCCGTGCCGCCTGCGGTGCCGATCTTGCCGATGATCGCGAGCACGATGTCCTTCGCGGTGCAGCCACGCGGCAGTGCGCCCTCGACCTTCACGAGCATGTTCTTGCTCTTCTTCTGCAGGAGCGTTTGCGTCGCGAGCACGTGCTCGACTTCCGACGTGCCGATGCCGTGCGCGAGCGCGCCGAACGCGCCGTGCGTCGACGTATGCGAATCGCCGCACACGATCGTCATGCCCGGCAGCGTCGCGCCCTGCTCCGGCCCGATGATGTGGACGATGCCCTGGCGCACGTCGTTCATCTTGAACTGCGTGATGCCGAACGCATCGCAGTTCGCGTCGAGCGTGTCGACCTGCAGCTTCGAGACGGGATCGGCGATGCCGTGGCTGCGATCCGTCGTCGGCACGTTATGGTCCGACACGGCCAGGTTCGCGCTGATGCGCCACACCGGACGCTGCGCGATCTTCAGCCCTTCGAACGCCTGCGGGCTCGTGACTTCATGCAGCAGTTGACGGTCGATGTACAGCAAAGTCGTGCCGTCTTCCTCGGTGTGGACCACGTGGGTATTCCACAGTTTGTCGTAGAGAGTCTGTGCCATGGGTATGCGGGGTCGTTGTGACTACAAGCCTTGCGGATGCGGTCGATTATGCCACGCAGAACGCGTCGCGGCGCGGGCCCGACGCGAAAAAACCCATTAAAAACAGTAGTTTGGCTGGTAGTGCCAATACCTGTATCGGCATTACCCGGCAAACGGGCGCGCCGGGTCCGGACGACTGCGATCGCGGATCGCGTCGCCCAGGCCAGGCCAGGCGCGATGTGCCGAAACCCGGCGGCGTCAGCCGTTCGGATATTCGCGATTGATCAGGTCGAGCCGCAGCATCGCGAGCTGCATGCCCGCATTGCTCAGCAGGTAGAGATCGCGGCGGCGCATCGCCGGCGACTGCACGGACGTGTCGTAGAACGACGGCAGCGTCAGGCCGGCCGGCACCGCGGCCTGCATCCCCGCGACGTTCGCCACGCGCACCGCGATCGACGCCTGATCCGCGTGCGTGACAATCGCGACCTTGCCGAGCGCCGCGGCCGCGCCGGCCTGCTTGACGATCGCGGCGGCGACGCCGTCGGGCGTCGGTATCGGGCTGCCGGCGCTCATGGCCGGCGTCGCGATCGACGTCACGCCGGCCGTCAGCCCGTATCTCGACGCGAGCACGCTCGCGACTTCCTGCTGCGCGTAGACCGGCGCGGCGACCTTCTGCCGGAGCGCAAACACGGCGTCGGCAATCGCGTCGTTCACCGGGCCCGGCACCGGCGCGGCACCGGATGCCGCGGCGCGACTGCCGAAGCTGAACGCGACGATCGTATTGATGCCGGCCGTCGCGACGGTGGGCGGTGCCCACGAGAAAAACGTGTCGAACAGGTAACCCGCCTCGTCGGTGGCGGTCGTGCGATCGTTCAGTTCGTTCGTCAGCTTGCCGAGCATCTGGCGCTGCAGCTCGGCATCGGAGGCCGGCGCGTCGCTTGCGAACACGGGCGTGGCGGCCGCGCACGATGCGGCGAGTACGGAAGTGGAAGCCAGGAAATGGCGGCGGGTCTTCATGGTCATGAGAATCGAGTGGGGAGCGGAAGGCGTCAGCCCTTCGGGAACGCCTGCATCGTCGCGGTCACCGCGCGTGAAAGCATTTGCGCATACATGTCGTGCACGAGGTAGAGGCTGCGGTTGCGCGTCCACGGCTGGCCCGATTGCGGGTCGTACACGGTCGGGAGCGGCACCTCGGCGACTGCGGCCGCCTTCATGCCCGCCTGCTGCGAAGTCTGGATGCAGCGCTTCGCGTGATCGCGATGGCCGACCACCGCGACGGTGCCCATCGCGGCCGCGCCGCCCGCGCGCGACACGGCTACGGCCGCGACGCCGGCCGTGCTCAGGTACACGATCGAGCCGTTGCTCGCGATCACCGGTTCGATCGACGACAGCACGTCGGGTCCCATCCCGTATTTCGACACGAGAAAGCGCGCGATTTCCCACTGCGCATAGACCTTGACCGGCTTCAACTGACGGATCCGGTAGACCGCGTCCGCGAGCGCTTCGTTGACCGGCCCCGGATCGGGCAGCGCGGACTGGTTGCCGCCCGTGCTCGACGTGTTGCCGCTCGCCGCGTTCGGACGGTTGCCGAAGCTGTATGCGACGATCGCGCCGATCTGTGCGGCGGGGACCGTCGGCAGATCCCACGTGAAGCCGACATCGGTCATCGCCGGCACGATTGCATTGACCGTCGCCGCATCGCCGAGCTGCGCGTTCAGCTTCGCGGACATCTGCGCGGCAAGTGCGGTATCGGTGATGGGCGCCGACGTGACGTCGTCGCCGCCGCATGCGCTCAGCAGCGGGGCCGCCGCAACGGCGGGTGCGGCGGCAAGGAATTTTCTGCGTGAAGAAGCCGACGGATTCATATTAATAAGAATGACGAAACAATGCGAGTGACGCCGGCAGCAGGTCGTGGCGTTGCAAATCGCGGGTTCATGGAAAATGACAATCGGGCACGTCGCGCGATTGGGAGACGGGCGACAGGATCGACGTGCGGATCGGATCGCTGCACTCTGTCGATAGACGATGCAGGATCGTAGTGGGTGTTTATTAAATTGCGGTGAACCTGTCGATCGAATGCAGACAATCGTCACGCTGTTTCACCTATGGACGAATGTATTTCATCCATGGCGAACGAACGTGACCAATGTTTCACCGGTGGCGAGCATGCGACCCGCGTGCATCGTCGCGCGCCGAACCGTGATCGCCGGATTTCGCGATACGATGGCGCAACGCACGTTCCCACGATCGGATCCGGAGCACACCACGATGAAGCTCGGCCTGAACGAATCGCTTGCTCGCCTCGACGAAGAAGGCGCGCTGTTCACGACGCTGTTTCAGCACGGCACACTCGACGTCGAGCTGTACCGGCCGCGCATCGAGGACAAGCAAAAACCGCATACGCGCGACGAGATCTACGTGATCGCCACCGGCACGTCGCGCTTCGTCGTCGCCGGCCGCGAATGCGACGTCGCGGCCGGCGACGCACTGTTCGTCCCTGCGCACGCGGAGCATCGCTTCGTCGATTTCTCCGGCGACTTCTCGACCTGGGTGTTCTTCTACGGCCCCGAAGGCGGCGAGCGCGGTGCGCGCTGCACTTTTCGCACGATCTCCTAGACTGTCTATTCGCAACGGGCGGCGCACGGCCGCCCGGTCGTCACGAAGCCGGCAGCATCCGGTTCAGCGGACAGGAGAACAGCATGCGATACGAACTCTATTACTGGCCCGAGATCCAGGGCCGCGGCGAGTACGTGCGGCTCGCGCTCGAGGCGGCCGAGGCCGACTATGTCGACGTCGCGCGCGAGTCGGGGCGCGGAATGGGCGTGTCGGCGATGATGCGCATGATGGACAGCACGAAGGCGGAATGCGTGCCGTTCGCGCCGCCGTTCCTGAAGGCCGGCGACCTGGTCGTCGGGCAGACCGCGAACATCCTGCTGTTTCTCGGCGCGCGGCTCGGGCTCGCGCCCGACGACGAAGCCGGCCGGCTGTGGGTGCACCAGATCCAGTTGACCGTCGCCGATTTCGTCACCGAAATCCACGACACGCATCATCCGATCGCAAGCGGCCTGTACTACGAGGACCAGAAGGCGGAAGCCGCCGAGCGCGCGGCCGATTTCCTCGAGAATCGGCTGCCGAAATTCCTCGGCTACTTCGATCGCGTGCTCGAACAGAATCCGCACAAGGGCGGCTATATCGCAGGCAACGCGCTCAGTTACGCGGACCTGTCGACGTTCCAGCTGATCGAAGGGCTGCGCTACGCGTTCCCGAAGGCGATGAAGCGCGCGGAGCGGAAGGTCGCGGCGCTCGTCGCGCTGCACGACCGCGTCGCGCAGCATCCGCCCGTCGCGCGTTATCTCGAGTCGGAGCGCCGCATCCCGTTCAACGACACGGGGATCTTCCGGCACTATCCGGAGCTGGACAAATAGCGGCGTGCCGCATCAGTCGCCGTACCGATAGCGGCTGCGCATCGCATCGAGCGGATTGCCGTCGGCGAGCGTACCGCCGAGGCTGTGGATCACCGCGCTCGCCGCGTTGATCGCGGTCTGCACCGCGCCCTCGATCCAGCCGCCCGTGAACGAACAGCAGCAGCCGGCCAGGTAGATCCCGCGGTCCGTCGACGGCTCTGCCGCCGTCTGGAACTGGTAGAACAGCGCCTGCGAGTGGATGTCCTCGCCCGGATAGTTCAGCTTGAACGCGCCCAGCGCGTAGCGGTCCGACAGCCAGTCGTGGCTCGTGACGTTGCGCGCGTAGTCGTCATCGAGCGGGCGCAGGTGCGCGGCGAACGCCGGCGACACGATGCCGATCTCGGCAACGAGCCGCTTGAAACGCTCGATCTTGTCGGTGAGCGACAGGATCTTGTGCGAATCGTCCTCCCACGTGTAGCTGATCAGCACGACGCCATGCGCGTCGGGATCGTCGGGTGCGTAGTCGAGGCAGTAGATGCCGCGTGCGAGCGTATCGGTCTGGATGTTGTGCGGCAGCCCGTGCTTGAGCCAGAACTTGTCGCGGGTCAGCACGAAGAGCTTCGACGAACTGACCATGTGCGTCTCGTTGATCGCGCGGACGACGTCCGGCGCGAACAGGTTCGCGATGCCCGTCATGCCCATGCCGACCTGCATCGCGCGCGTCGTCGTCGCGACGATCACGCGGTCGAACACGCGCGTCGATCCGTCGTCGAGCGCGAGCGCAAACGCGCCGTCGGGCTGCTTCGTCACGCCGCGCACGGCCGCGTAAACGATGCAATCGCGCACGTGCGCGCCGTCGGCGCCGTCATCCAGCAGCCCCTGCGCGAGCGCGAAGATGCCGGCCGGGATCAGCCGCTGGTCGACCTCGAGCTCGTTGACGACGATCCTCAGGATTTCGAGGAACGACGCGCGATAGACCGGCTGGAACCCACCCGATCCGATGCCGAGCGTGCCGAACAGGCGCAGGTCCTCGCCCTTGCGCCAGCGCACGCCGCCGGGCGGCGTTGCGCCCGTGAAGATCTTCACGATCGCCGAATAGAACGACTCGTCGCCGAAGCGATCGATGTACTGCTGCCAGCCGCGCCGTGCGTCGCCGTAGCGATGCGCGCGCAGCAGCGCCGTCAGTTCGGCCGGCGCGGGCAGCAGCGTGCCGTCGTCCAGCCGGACGCCGTCCTGGATGAACGCGCGCCAGCCCCGGTCGACGCGCTCGAACAGCGCGGGCGGCGCGTCGCCGGCCGGCCAGCGGTACGCCTCGCCCTGGTAGTGGATCTCGGTGTCGACGATGCCCGGGTCGGGAAACGCGGATGCGCTGTCGACGCCGAACCGGTCGAGGTAGTGGTACAGCGCGGCCTGCGACGGCGGAAAGCGCATCGCGCCCATTTCGGCGAGCAGGTGCGGATGATCGGGGTTGATCGACTGGGTCAGCAGGCGGCCGCCGACGCGCGCGCGGTTCGCCTCGAACACGACGACCTGCCGGGCACCCGCGCGCAGCAGCTCGCACGCCGCGACGAGGCCGCCGACGCCGGCGCCGACAATCGCGATCCGCGCATCGTGCGCGCCTTCGGCCGGCAGCGTGCCGAGACGGCCGCCGGTGCGGGACAGGAAGGCACCATAGTCGTACAGCGTGTCGATGTACGGTAGCGTGTGCGGCAGGCGTTCAGGGGCGTTCATGGGATCGGGACCAAAGGTGGAAGCCGGATGCGCGAGCCCGCGCTCATACAGGCAGGTGGATGCTGCCGAGCGGTGCGTCGGCGTTGACGAGGTCGACGCGCTTCACGCGGATGCGCAACGCGTCGTCGCGCACCGCGAGTTCATGCGTGTACCAGCCGGCGAACAGGGTCTGCTCGTCGCGCCGCGCTTCGACGTAATGGAACGGCGTGCGCAACACGTACACGCCGCGCTCGTCGTCGGCACGCTCGATGTGCGGCTGCTGGAGCAGATGGTGGCCGCGGCTCGCCGGCTGCTGCGAAAACGTGCGGCGGCCGGCCAGACGCTCGATGCGGATGCGCAGCAGCAGCGTGTCCTCGTCCATCAGTGCGCCGTGCAGCCCCGTGTCGGGCTGGTCCGGCGACAGCGGCATCCAGTAGCGCGCGTCGTCCGCGTAAAGTGCGAGCCAGTCGTCGTAGCGCCGCTCGTCGAGCAGGCGCGCCTCGCGATAGACGAACGCGACGAGTTCATCGTGCGGAATTGTGCGCATCGGCCGCCTCCTTCGTCGATACGGGCGCGATGTAACGCAGCCACGCGCGAAACTGGTTACGGATCTGCAACTCGCTCGTGCCGTTCGTCTCCGACGTCGGCTGCGCGAATTCCTGCGGATCGAACAACCGCCCCACATGCACCCAGTCGCGCGATTGCGTCGCAAGGCCGCGCTGCGCGCGTTCGTACATCTCGAGATCGTCGTGCGCGACGATCGACGTCGGCGCGTTGATCAGCCGGTTGTACGCAAGCGTGCGCTCGAACAGCGAATCGGGCGCGCCGACGAGACGGAACGACCACGACTCGACCAGCGTGCGGTCGGCCGCCAGCGGCTTGAACACACGCAGGATCTGGATCGGCCCCTTCACCATCGCGTTCGGAAACAGCACCGTGTTGTGGCGAACCTCGCCGAGAATGCGCGCCGTGCGCGCTTCGCCGTAGGCCGCCACCATCTTTTCGTGATAACCGGGAATCGGCGTATAGCGCGCATGGATCGAATCGGCGGTGCCGGTATGACCGTGCCCGTTGGGCCACACGCGCAGCCCCATCTGCTCGAAGAACGCATGCGGCTGGATGAACGGCTCCAGCAGTTCGACCGTCATCGGCTTCGGGCCTTCCGCGCCGCCGCGCTCCCAAACGCGCACGGCCGTGCCGGCCGACGATTCGTGCGCGACCATCGGATGGCAGGTGTCGGTCTGGTTCTCGACCAGCATCTTCCAGTTGCACGCATGCACGTAGCGGAACACACCGCCCGCGACTTCGACACGCCCTTCCGGCGAGCGGTCGACCAGATTGTCGAGCGAAGACAGCGCATCGCCGAAATAGTCGTGAAAATCGACACCCGACGGGTTCAGCCGGCAGAACACGAACCCGCGGTGATCGTGGGTCGCGCCGACCGCCTGCATGCCCTTGCTCGCCTCGCACGACTCGAAGCCGGTGTGCTCGTAGCCGCGCCGTAGCGGGATCGCGTAGAGGCTGCCGTCGGTACGGTACGACCATGCGTGGTACGGGCAGCGGAAGAACGTGCCCGTGTTGCCGCACGCATCGGTCACGAGCTGCGTGCCCTTGTGCGAACAGCGGTTGTGCAGCACGCGCACCGATCCGTCGACGTGTCGCACCATCACGACCGGCTCCGTGCCGATGGTCGTCGTCACGTAGTCGCCAGTGTCCGGAATCTGGCTGACGTGACCGACGTAGACCCACGTATTCGCGAACAGGTGACGCATCTCCAGCTCGAAGATCCGCGGCGACAGGTAGAGATCCTTGTGCACCTCGGTATCGCGCACGAGCGCCGCCACCGCATCGGTGGACCGTTGCGCCGTCATGCGTACCTCCGGCCGCGGACGCGCTGCCGCCGCGCGCCGTCGCGGCGCGCGGATTCGATCGTTTTTATGCTCATCTCTCAGGTTGCTAGTCGTAGGTGCCGCTCAGGCAGGGTGCACCTGCTGCCGGGCACTCGGCGGCAGGCGTTGCGGCGACGGTCAGCCCGTCACCGGTGTTTCGTGCAGGCGCAGCCAGCCGATGCGGCCACTCGCGTCGCGCTCGAACACGACGGTCGAACGGCGGACGGTGCGCCGCCCTTCTCCGTCGACCTGCGTCTCGCGATAGGCGATCGCCGCGCCGCCTTGCCAGGCGCTCACTTCGTGCAGTTCGTCGATCGCGATTCGCAGCCCGGGACGCGCGCCGAAGCCGCGCGAGAACAGGACGTCGACATCGGCGAAATCCAGCGCATGCCCCTGCAGCGAAATCATCGAGAAAAGCCGCGAAAAACGCGCAAGCAGCGGTGCGAGCCCGTCACGGGCGGCGCGGCCGGACAGCCATTGTTCGATGTCGACGTGCGCGTCGACCACTTCCTGGAAAAACGGGTTTGACGGATTCATCTCGACACTCACGAACGTTGGGAAACCGGGCGCCCGGCAGGCGCACGGTACGGGGCGAGGCGCGCGACGAACGGCAACGGCAATAGCGTCAGCAACGCGGCCAGCCCGAAGCACTGCTGGTACGGCAGCCGCGCGTCGTCGCCGTGCATCGACAACAGAAAATTCAGTGCGCTGCCCAGCACCGCGACGCCGAGGCAGAAGCTCAACTGCCGGTTGATGTTCCACAAGGCGCTCGCATCGCCCATCCGTGCGGCGGGTACGTCAAGGAACGCCGCGCTTTGCGACGTGCTCGTACACATGCTGGCGCCGAGCCCCATCGCGACGAAAGCCAGCACGCGTCCGGCCTCGAACCCGGCAAGCGGCGTCGCGAGCAGCACGATGCCGATCGCATCGATCGCGATCCCGCACATGAACAGCGGCTTCGCGCCCCACTTCGGAAAACAGCGTCGCGTCGTCGCGATCGCGACGAACGACGCCATCGCCCACGGCACCATCAGCGCGCCCGTATGCGTCGCGCTGAGCCCGAGCGTGTTCTGCAAATACAGTGCCGCGACCAGGTTCACGCCGGTGAACACGCCCGGCACGCACAGATAGACGATCAGGCCGATCCGCAGCAGCGGCCGCGCGACCAGGCGCAGGTCGAGCAGCGGCGCAGCCGCGCGGCGTGCATGCGCGATGTACGCGCCGCCGACAACGAGCGCGACAGCGAGCGGCGCGAACGCCAGGTGGCCCGTCCCCGGCTGGCCCGCGAACGTCAGGCCGAGCAGCAACGCGACGAGCGTCGCCGCGCTCAGGCCGAACCCCTGCCAGTCGAGCCGGGGCGGGCGTTCGCTCGCTTCATCGGGCGGCAGCCACGCGAACGCGAGCACGCAGGTGGCCGCGGCCAGCGGCAGCATGCCGAAGAAGATCGCGCGCCACGACGCGCGATCGACGATCACGCCGCCAAGCGCCGGCGACAACGCCGGCACGAGCAGCGCGACCATCATCACGATCGACGTCAGGTGGGCGCGCGCATCGGGCGGATACGCCCGATAGGCCATCGTCTGCCCGACCGGGATCAGCAGCCCGCCGCCGAGCCCCTGGATCAGACGCCACGCCAGCAGCGCGCCGATCGACGCCGACAGGCCGACGCCGACGCTGCCGAGCGCGAACAGCAGCAGCGACGCGATCAGCAGCCGACGCTCGCCGAAACGCCGTGCCAGCCACGTGCCGAGCGGGATCACGACGGTCAGCCCGAGCACGTACATGTTGCCGATCCACGCCAGTTGCGCGACCGATGCGTGCAGCTCGCGCTGGATCGTCGGATACGCGGCGTTGATGACGAACATGTTGGCGAGGTCGATCGCGAACCCGAGCAGGTAGACAGCGGCAATTTTCGAGCGATCGGTCATGTCGGCGGAAGACGAACGAAACGCCGCAGTGTAAGGTTCGCCGCGCGCGTCGATAAGACCGCCCGGCCGGCCAGACTGGTCGAAAAATTTTGACAATCAGGGCAACATGTCGGTTTTCCGCAGAGCAGCCGATACGTCATGGTGAGTCTCGATCGTTTCGCCGTCTTCCGCGCCGTCGTGGAAACGGGTTCGTTTACGGCCGCCGCCGCCCAGCTGAATCAGGCCCGGGCCGCGGTCAGCTTCAACATCAAACAGCTGGAGGCCGAGCTCGGCGTCACGCTGCTCACGCGCACGACGCGGCGCGTCGAGCTGACCGATGCGGGCGAGCGCTTTTATGCGCGCTGCCTGCGCGTGCTGGAGGAAGCCGAGAGCGCGATCGACGACGCCCGCAGCGAGCATGGCGGGATGCATGGCGTGCTGCGCGTGACGTCGACCGTCGAGTACGGGACGATGGTGGTCGCACCGGCGCTGCACGCGTTCATGCAGCACCATCCCGCGCTGCGCGTGCGGCTCGAGACGCATGCGTCGCAGGTCGATCTGGTGCGCGAGCGTGTCGACGTGGCGATCCGGCTCGGGCGCCTCGAGCAGTTTCAGGATCTGCCGTACCGCGGCGCGTGCCTTGCGACCTACGAAGTGCGGCCCGTGATCGCGCCGTCGCTGCTCGCCGACGCCGGCCTGTCGCGCATCGACTCGCCCGACGTGCTGGCACGCCTGCCGCAACTCGGCCACACGCGGCTCGAGCGGATCGCCACCTGGCCGCTCGCGGATCGCGACGGCAACCCGCACGCATTCAGGCCCGGCGCCAAGCCGCGCGTCGTCGTCGACAACGCATCGGTGCTGCGCGTGCTCGCGCGCCAGGGCAGCGGCGTCGCGCTGCTGCCCGAATGGCTCGTGCGCGACGACCTCGCGAGCGGGGCGCTGGTCGACGCGCTCCCCGGCTACCGGTTTCCGCCGCAGGCCGTCTACGCGCTGTACCCGTCGACCACGCACGTGCCGCAGAAGGTGCGCGCGTGGGTCGACTTCATGAAGGCCTATCTGGCCTGAACGCGGCGGCTCAAGCAGCCGTCGCGCAATCCCGCAGCCGCGCGTCGATCCGGCGGGCGATCGCCAGCAGGCGGCGATCGCTGCCCCACGGCCCTTCCAGCATCAGCCCGACCGGCAGCCCCGTGTGCGCGGAACGCCCGGCCGGAATCGACACGGACGGCACGCCCGCGAGGGTCGCCGGCGACGTCTGGCGCACGACGCGCGCGAACAGCGCGCCGCCCTGCCCCGCGCTCATCGCGGCCGTGTCGTCGAGCGACGGCGGCTCGCCCGGCACCGTCGGCATCGCGATGCAGTCGACCGGCCTGCCGAACGCGTCGTCATACCAGTGCACGAGACGCTGCCGGCACACGATCGCTTCCGCATAGGCGCCGGCATCGACCGGCGCAGACACGAACGACCGGAAGATGTCGCGCACGTCGTCGCTCGCGATCCGTTCGACGAACATTTCGAACGGGATGCCGAGCCGTTCCGCCGCAAAGCGGCGCCAGTACCGGTTCGCCTCGAACGCCGCGATCGGAAAGCCGCATGCCTCGCTTGCCTCGTGCAGCGGCATCGCCGGTAACGGCACGAGCGTCGCGCCGGCCGCCACGAACGACGCGAGCGCGTGCTCGATGCAGGCCGCGACGCCCGGGTCGAGCGCGTCGAAATAAGGCGCGCCGGGTACGCCGATGCGCAGGTGCCGCCATTCGGGCGCGGCGGCCGTGCTGTCGTCGCGCGTCAGCACGGCGTCGAGCAACAGCAGGTCGTCGATGCCCTGGCCGATCGGTCCGACCGTATCGCGCGTGGGCGACAGCGACAGCACGCCATGCGGCGAATAGCGCTGCGCGGACGGCCGCAGCCCGTACACGCCGCAGAATGCAGCCGGAATGCGCACCGAGCCGCCCGTGTCGGTGCCGAGACCGAACGGGATGCCCGCCGCGACGGCCGCCGCCGTTCCGCCGCTCGACCCGCCCGCGATGCGCCGCGGATCATGCGGATTGCCGACCGCGCCGAAATGCCGGTTGCCGCTCGTGATGCCGAATGCGAGCTCATGCATGTTCGCCTTGCCCAGCGGTACCGCGCCGGCTTCGAGCAGGCGTCGCACGGCCAGCGCATCCTCGGTCGCACGATAGCCGCTTACCGCCGGGCTCGCGCCGCGTGTCGGCATCGCGACCGTATCGAGGTTGTCCTTGATCACGAACGGCACACCGGCAAGCGGCAGCGCGTCGCCCTGCGCGACGCGCGCATCGACACGCTCGGCCGTGCGGCGCGCGAGATCGGCATCGACGTGCACCATCGCATTGAGCGGCGCGATCGCCGCGAGGCGCGCGAGCGCGTCGTCGGCGACATCGGCGGCGCGCCGGCCGGCGGTGCGCACGGCATCGGAAATCTCGCGCACGCTGGCGCCGGACGCAAGTGACTGGAAGGGAACGCGGTTCGGCTGTGTTGTCATGTTGTGTGCTGGACGCGAAGTCGATCGGAAATCGCGCGGCATGCCACCGGCCCTGAGCGACATGCCGCGCGAACCGCGATGTTATCGCGGCCTGCGGCCGGCCGTCACGCGACCGGCCGGCCCGACGGCTAGGCGCCGCGCGATCGCTCGCGCGGGTCCGCCGCCGCGTCGATCGCCTCGACCGAACGCGTCAGCCACGGCCCGATCTCCATCTCCTCGTAGCGCACGAGCCGGCTCTTGCGTGCACGCCGATACGCCCACCAGATCGCGACGAACAGCGGAATCCACACATAGATCGACAGCACTTCCATCCAGTCGATGCGGGCCGCGAAGAACGCCTGGTAATCCTGGCCGAGCGAGATCACGATGCAGATCGCGATCGCGAACAGCGGCCCGAACGGAAACCATTTCGCGCGATACGGCAGCTGATCGAGCCGGTAGCCCTGCTTCAGGAAGCCCTTGCGGAACCGGTAATGGCAGACCGCGATGCCGAGCCACGCGATGAAGCCTGTAATGCCGACCGTGTTCAGCAGCCACAGATAGATGCCCTGGTTGTTGCTCAGCGACGTGAGGAAACACAACCCGCCGACGGCCATCGTCGCGTACAGCGCGTTGCGCGGCACGCCGCCCGGCGACAGCGTCGCGAACATCGCCGGCGCGCGCCCTTCCGACGCCAGGTTGTACAGCATCCGTGTCGCCGCGTAGGTGCCGGAATTGCCGGCCGAGAGCACGGCCGTCAGGATCACGAGGTTCATCGCGCCGGCAGCAAGCGGAAAGCCGGCATGGCTGAACACCAGCGTGAACGGGCTCACGCCGATGTCCGTCACGTCGCTCTTCAGCAGGTTCGGATCCGTGTACGGCACGAGCAGGCCGATCACGAAGATCGCGAGCACGTAGAACAGCATGATCCGCCAGAAGATCTGCTTCACCGCGCGCGGGATCGTCTTGCGCGGATTCTCCGATTCGCCGGCCGTGATCCCGACCAGCTCGGTGCCGAGAAACGAGAAGCCCGCGATCAGCGCGACGCTCATCATCGCGTGCACGCCGCCGACGAACGGCGCGTCGCCCGTCGTGAAGTTGCGCCAGCCGACCGGATGCCCGGTGCCGGTATGCCCGCTGCCGAGCACGCCGGCCGCGATCAGCAGCCCGGCCGCGATGAACGCGATCACGGTGACGACCTTGATCAGCGAGAACCAGTATTCCGATTCGCCGAAGCCGCGCACCGACAGCGTATTCAGCAGGAAGATCAGCACGAGGAAGCCCGCGCCCCACCACACGCCCGGCACCGCGGGAAACCAGTAGCGCATCACGATCTGCGCGGCGACCAGCTCGATCGCGATCGTCACGGCCCAGCTGTACCAGTAGGTCCAGCCGAGCGCGACGCCGAAGCCTTCGTCGACGTACTTCTCGCCGTAGATCGCGAACGAACCCGACACGGGCATCAGCGCCGCCATCTCGCCGAGCCCCGTGACGACGAAGTAGACCATGATCCCGATCGCGAGATACGCGGCGATCGCACCGCCCGGCCCCGCCTGCGCGACCGACGCGCCCGACGCGACGAACAGCCCCGTGCCGATCGAGCCGCCGATCGCGATCATCGCGATGTGGCGGCCCTGCAGACGGCGCTTCAACGTCGTCCCGGACGGCGCGGCCGTCTGTGCTGCCGCTTGCAAAGCATCCATAGTGTTCACCTTGATTGGGTTCGGGTCGAGCAATTTGATTCGGAATGCAAATCGATCGGCCTGGTCATTCGCATCCAGACCGGGCCTGCCCGGCCTGCCGCGTCAAACGACGCTGCGCTTGATCGCCTGCAGTTCAGCCGTCGTCACGATCTTCTCGATCCGGAACCGCGGGCTTTCCAGCCACACGTTCGCGATCCGCCGGTACTCGTCGAGATCCTCGCACGCGAGCCGCACGAGAAAATCGAACGTGCCGCTGACGAGCCAGCAATCGAGCACGGCCGGATTCGCCCGCATTTCATCCTCGAACGGCGCCTGCGACCGCCCGTGGTCGGCCAGCACGATCTGCGCGATCACGACGATCGGCTTGGTCGCGCGCGGCGCCTTGATCACCGCGCGGTAGCCTTCGATCACGCCGAGCGCCTCGAGCCGCTCCACGCGCGCCTGGCAGGGCCGCGGCGTGAGGTTCACGAGCTCCGACAGCTTCCGGTAGGAAATCCGCCCATCGGTGCGCAGGATGTCGAGGATCCGGAGATCGATCTTGTCGAGCTGCATCTTCTTGTCGGTCATCCGCATTCGCTCCGGTCGGGTCGTGGCTGGTGCGCGGAACGTCTCCTTTGCCGCGCGGGGGCCACATTATCCGGCCGAAGCGGCCGCGCGCCAATCGGCTAGAAGCGCAGCGACAGGCAAGTCAGGCCGCCATCCATCTTGCGGAACTCGCTCGTGTCGATCACGTGCAGCGGCAGCCCGAGCGGCGCGATCGCGTCGTGTACGCGCGGATAGCCGGCCGGCGTGATCAGCGTACCGTTCACGCGCAGCGTGTTGCCCGCGTATTCGTCGGCGGCCGAGATCGCGATCCGGCGATAGTCGGCGAACGCCGGGTGCGCGGCCAGCGCTTCGGTCACGAGCAGCGTATCGTCGCCGAGCGCGTTGACGACCGACTTCAGGTGCAGGCCGGCACCGACCGGCACCGCGACGACCGAATAACCGTAGCGCGACACCCGCGCGTCGAACGCGGCGATGCCTTCGGCGTCGGTGCGGCCCGTCAGGCCGATGTAGAAGCGCTTGCCGACCAGCATCACGTCGCCGCCGTCGAGACGGCCTTCCTGCATCGGCAGCAGGTCGCGATGCGCAGCGAGCGCCGCTTCGATGTGCACCGTCTCGCCGCGCCGCGCGGGCGCGCCGGGGCGCGTGATCACCGCGAATTCCGGCGTCACGACCGCGACGTCCTCGACGAAGTGCGAATCGGGGAATGCGTCCAGCGGCGGCAGCTCGATCAGCTCGACACCGAGCGTGCGCAGCGCGTCGCAATACGCGTGGAACTGCGTGAGCGTCTTGTCGTAGTCGGGCGCGCCGAGTTCGGCGGTGGTCAGGCCCGCGCCACAGGACGGCGCGGGACGGCGAACGATCGCTTGCGTGAATTGCATCGACTCCTCCATGGTCATCGCCACACCCGTGCGGCGCACGGGGCAGCGGCGTTGTGTCCGGACCATTATCGGAAGCCAAATTGCGCAATTCGCGTCGATTTCGGCTGCGCCGACAGCCGATTGCGTCGAATTGCGCGCAGAACGCAGCGGATTCGGCAGACGGCCGTTCGCCGCGTCGCGAACGGCCGCGTTCGCGCGCGTCGCCCCCGTCACGCGCCGGGCCCGAACCCCATCTGCGAGCGGCCGAGCACCGTGAGATCGCCCTCCTCGCCACGTCCGTCGAATTCGACCTCGAAATGATCGGCCGGGAAATCGGGTGGGCTCTCGCCGCGCAAGAACGCGGGCAACTGGCGCCGCAGGTACGCGTCGTTCTTCGCGCAGCCGGGCGCGGCCGCGATGTACATCACGTTGCTGTCGCCGCTGCCGCGATGCGCATCCTCGACCGCATGCACGACGTCACCGTGCCAGAACACCGCGTCGCCCGGCTCCATGTGCGGGATCGGCACCAGCCCGTCGAGCAGTAGCGCGTGCCATTCGGGCCGGATCGACAGCGCGCGGCCGGGACGCGCGCCGCACAGGTCGTCGTCGGCGACATCGTCCTGCAGCGCGCGCAGCACGACATAGGCCATCGCGTTCGCGACCGGAATCAGTTGCAGCGTGCCGTCGCCCGGCCCCTGCGGCGTCAGCGCGGTCCAGCCCTGGAACGTGCGGAACATCGAGCACACGGCCGGCGACGGAATCTCCTCGACATCGGGTCGGAATGCGGCATCGAACGGGTCGTAATCGCGCCAGCGGCCAGCCAGCACGTGGCGATAGACCTGGCGGAAGTTCGCGCCGAGCCAGCGTTCGACGGAGCCGCCGTCGACATGCGGCGACAGCCCGAGCGACGTCGACCCGGGCGGCCGGCGGCGAATCCGGTCCGCATAGGCGGGCACCTGGTCGGGATCGAAATACGTACGCGTGCCGTCCGCATGCCGCCACAGGCGGTTCAGGAACACGCGCGCCTGCGTGAGCGCCGGCGACTGGCGCGCGGCCACCTGCGGCTTCGACCAGTAGACGCCGTAGATCTGCGGCTTGCCCGACGCGAGGTTGCCGAAATAGCGGTCCTCGGCGCGCGCATTCAGCCGGTCGGCGAAACGGTTCGAATCCAGATACGCGCCGATCTCGTCGTTCCAGTCGCGCGCCTGCCGCGCATCGAACACGCCGCGAATCACGACCGCGCCATGCGTGCGGATCGCGGCAATCGCATGCGGATCGACGGTGCCGCCCGCGATATCCGCGAACGGCACGACCGGAATCACGTCGCTGCCGTGCGCATGCGCGCGGCGGATCGCGTCGACCTGCCGCGCGATATCGCCTTCCAGCTCGCGGAACGTGGCCGCGTAACCGGGCAGGTCGGCGCGCAACGCCTGTTTCGCCGCGCGGATCGCTGCGGGCAGATCGTCAATCGTCAGTTGCATCGTGGTCTCCTCGCTGAAGCGTGTCGTGATGTGCTACCAGCGTACGGCCGGTACACGGCCGCCATCACCGCTATCCGGCCAACTATCGATACAATCCTGACAACCGTGCATTACTCGGGACGATGGCAGACCACGCAGAGCTTGTTGCCGTCCGGGTCGCGGAAATAGGCGCCGTAATAGTCGGAGTGGTAATGCGGCCGCAGGCCCGGCGGCCCTTCGCAGGTACCGCCGTGCTGCAGCGCGAGCGCGTGGCAGCGATCGACGTGCGCGCGCGTCGGCGCGACGAACGCGATTGTCTGGCCATTGCCCGGCTCGGGCGCGCGGCCGTCGAGCGGCTGGCCGAAGAAGAACAGCGGCCGGTCGGCGTCGGACGGCATCCAGCCTGACCAGCCGTCCGGCTCGCGGAACTTCAGGCGCAGCCCGAGTTCAGCGAACAGCGGCGCATAGAAATCGTAGGCGCGTGTCGTATCGCCGACGCCCACGCAAACATGTGAAAACATGGCATCGCTCCGTGGTGACGATCGCTCACGATCATGCCACGGCGCGCTGCCCGCCCGGCCCGGAGACTGCGATGAAACCGCAATACGAGCACGTGACGTTCGCCCCCGGCTGTTCGATCCGCGTGTATCACCGCCAGCTCGCGCGCATCCCGTTCGAATGGCATCGCCATCCCGAATACGAACTGACGCTGACGCTCAACAGCCGCGGCCAGCGTTTCATCGGCGATCACGTCGCGCACTACGCGGACGACGATCTGGTGCTCGTGCCGCCCAACCTGCCGCATACGTGGTCGTCGAACGCGCGCATCGATCGCGATGCGCCCGAGGTCGCGCTCGTTGTCTGGTTCGACGGCGACTGGGTAAGGCGGCTCGCCGACTGTTGCCCCGAATACGCGCCGCTGCGCTCGCTGCTGCGGCGCGCGGCGCCGGGCCTGCGCTTCGACGCGGACGAAGCCCGCGCGATGCGCGCACGTCTGCCGCAGTTGCTCGATCCTTCGCCGCGCGCACGACTCGCGGCCGCGCTCGACACGCTCGCCGATCTCGCGGAAGCCGGCGGCGAGCCGCTCGCCACCGCGCATGCGTACGACCGGCCGGACGGCACGACACCGCGCGCCGACGCAGCCGCGCCCGAAGCCGAGCGCCTCGATCGCGTGCTCGACGCAATCGACCGGCGCTTCCACGAGCCGCTGCGTATCGACGTACTCGCCGCTACCGCGCACATGTCCGAGCGCACGCTGCAGCGCCTGTTCGTCCGGCACCTCGGCGAAAGCGTCGGCCGCTACGTGCAGCGGCTGCGGCTCGCGCACGCATGCCGCCATCTCGTCGGCACCGACTGGCCGATCGCGACAGTGGCCGCACGCTGCGGCATTCCGAATGCCGCGAACTTCAACCGCCAGTTCCTCGCCGCACGCGGGATCACGCCGGGCGCGTACCGGCAGTTCTTCCTGCAGCACGGCCACGCCCCCGACGACGACGCGCCGGCACTCGACACACGGCCGCCGTCGCTGGAGCGCCGCACCGATCCGGCGCGCAAATGAAAACACCCCGACGGGATGACCCGTCGGGGTGTCGTGACGTTGCGATTGCCCGACGCGAGCGGCCTGCCGGCCGTCGCGCCGCGCACGACTTAACGTGCGTCGATCGGCTTCGCTTCGCGCGGCGCATCGCCGATGAACAGCTGGCGCGGACGGCCGATCTTCTGCTCGGGATCGGCAATCATTTCGTTCCACTGTGCGATCCAGCCGACCGTACGTGCCATCGCGAAGATACACGTGAACATCGACGTCGGGATACCCAGCGCGCGCTGGACGATGCCCGAGTAGAAGTCGACGTTCGGGTACAGCTTGCGCGACACGAAGTATTCGTCTTCCAGCGCGATCTTCTCGAGCTGCATCGCGAGCTTGAACAGCGGGTCGTCGTGCAGGCCCAGTTCGTTCAGCACTTCGTAGCACGTCTCACGCATCAGCTTCGCGCGCGGGTCGTAGTTCTTGTACACGCGGTGGCCGAAGCCCATCAGCTTCACGCCCGAATTCTTGTCCTTCACCTGCTTGATGAATTCGGGGATGTTGTCCGGCGAACCGATCTGCTCGAGCATGTTCAGCGCGGCTTCGTTCGCACCGCCGTGCGCCGGGCCCCACAGACACGCGATACCGGCCGCGATACATGCGAACGGGTTCGCGCCCGACGAGCCGGCCAGGCGGACCGTCGACGTCGATGCGTTCTGCTCGTGGTCTGCGTGCAGGATCAGGATGCGGTCGAGTGCGCGGACGAGCACGTCGTTGACCTTGTACTCTTCGCACGGGTTCGAGAACATCATGTGCATGAAGTTCGCGCTGTACGACAGCGAGTTCTTCGGATACACGAACGGCTGGCCGATGCTGTACTTGTACGCCATCGCGACGAGCGTCGGCAGCTTCGCGATCATGCGGATCGCCGACACTTCACGGTGACGCGGGTCGTTGATGTCGAGCGAGTCGTGGTAGAACGCGGACAGCGCGCCGACTGCTGCGACCAGGATCGCCATCGGATGCGCGTCGCGGCGGAAGCCACGGAAGAAGAAGTGCATCTGCTCGTGCACCATCGTGTGCTTCGTGACGGTGTCGACGAATTCCTTCTTCTGCGCCGCGTTCGGCAGCTCGCCCTTCAGCAGCAGGTAGCAGCTTTCGAGGAAGTCCGCGTTTTGCGCGAGGTTGTCGATCGGGTAGCCGCGGTACAGCAGTTCGCCCTTGTCGCCGTCGATGTACGTGATCGCCGAATTACAAGCTGCCGTCGACATGAAGCCCGGGTCGTACGTGAACTTGCCGGTCTGGCCGTACAGCTTGCGGATGTCGATTACGTCCGGGCCCATCGTGCCCTTGTAGATCGGCAGTTCGACGCTCGGCGAGTTGTCGCTGAACGATAGCGTGGCTTTAACATCAGACGGAGTCATGGCACATCCTCAATCGAAATAAAGAAACGGGATTCGATAACGGGCGTAACGCGTTACACGTTGCGCAGCATCTCCAACAGCCGGTGAATCTCCGGGCTGTCTAGGTCGCCCTCTGGTTCCTTGCGCGCGAGGAGCAAGTCCATCAGGTCGTTGTCGCTCAGATCGAGCAGGCGCGACAACGCGCCTACGTCTGCATCGGTGAGGTCATGCTCGTATCTGCGGAAGAAACGCTCGAAGATGATGTCGTTTTCCAGCAGACCCCGCCGCGCGCGCCAGCGAAGGCGCGCGCGGCGGTGCGGGTCGGATTGATGCGAATCGTCGCTCATTGCAACCTTAAACCGCGCGGCGAACCATCAGTTCCTTGATCTTGCCGATCGCCTTCGTCGGGTTCAGGCCCTTCGGGCAGACGTCGACGCAGTTCATGATCGTGTGGCAACGGAACAGACGGTACGGGTCTTCCAGGTTGTCGAGACGCTCGCCGGTGGCCGTGTCGCGGCTGTCCGCGATGAAGCGGTAAGCCTGCAGCAGGCCGGCCGGGCCGACGAACTTGTCCGGGTTCCACCAGAAGCTCGGGCACGACGTCGAGCAGCTCGCGCACAGAATGCACTCGTACACGCCGTCGAGCTCGTCGCGCTCTTCCGGCGACTGGAGGCGTTCCTTCTCCGGCGGCGGCGCATCGTTGATCAGGTACGGCTTGATCGAGTGATACTGGTTGAAGAAGTGCGTCATGTCGACGATCAGGTCGCGCACGACGGGCAGGCCCGGCAGCGGACGCAGCACGATCTTCTGCGGCAGGTCGTTCAGGTTCGTCAGGCACGCGAGACCGTTCTTGCCGTTGATGTTCATCGCGTCCGAACCGCACACGCCTTCGCGGCACGAACGGCGGAACGACAGCGTCTCGTCCAGTGCCTTCAGCTTGACCAGTGCGTCGAGCAGCATGCGCTCGTGCTGGATGTCGAGTTCATACGTCTGCATGCGCGGCGCTGCGTCCTTGTCCGGATCGTAGCGGTAGACTTCAAAAATGCGTTTTGCCATTTCGGATTCCTTTGACTCGGCTTAGAACGTGCGCGGCTTCGGCGGCACGGATTCGACCGTCAGCGGCTTCATTTGAACCGGCTTGTAGTCGAGGCGATCGCCTTCGCTGTACCACAGCGTGTGGCGCAGCCAGTTCTCGTCGTCGCGGTGTTCGTAGTCGCTGTGGGCGTGCGCGCCACGGCTTTCCTTGCGCGCTTCCGCCGACACCATCGTCGCGCGGGCGACTTCGATCAGGTTCTCCAGCTCGAGCGCTTCGACGCGCGCGGTGTTGAACACTTTCGACTTGTCCTTCAGGTGGATGTTTTCCACGCGTGCCGCCAGGCCGGCCATCTGGTCGACGCCTTCCTTCAGCAGTTCCGACGTGCGGAACACGCCTGCGTGCTTCTGCATCGTCGAGCGGATGTCGTTCGCGACGTCCTGCGTGTATTCGCCCGCCGTCGACTTGTCGAGCTTGTTCAGGCGCGCCAGCGAGTATTCGCCCGCGTCGGCCGGCAGCGGCTTGTGTTCCTTCTGGTTCTTCACGTGCTCGACGATGTGGTTGCCGGCCGCGCGACCGAACACCACGAGGTCCAGCAGCGAGTTCGTGCCGAGGCGGTTCGCGCCGTGCACGGACACGCACGAGCACTCGCCCACTGCGTAGAAGCCGTTGACCGGTTCCTTGTGATCGCGCGACGTGCCGACGACCTGACCGTGGATGTTGGTCGGGATGCCGCCCATCTGGTAGTGGATCGTCGGGACGACCGGGATCGGTTCCTTGATCGCATCGACGTTCGCGAACTTCAGCGCGATTTCGCGGATCGACGGCAGACGCTTCATGATCGTCTCGGCGCCGATGTGCGACAGGTCGAGCAGCACGTGGTCCTTGTTCGGACCGACGCCGCGGCCTTCCTTGATTTCCTGGTCCATCGAGCGCGACACGAAGTCACGCGGCGCCAGATCCTTCAGCGTCGGCGCATAGCGCTCCATGAAACGCTCGCCGTTCGCGTTGCGCAGGATGCCGCCTTCGCCGCGCACGCCTTCGGTGATCAGCACGCCCGCGCCGGCCACGCCGGTCGGGTGGAACTGCCAGAACTCCATGTCCTGCAGCGCGATGCCCGAGCGCGCAGCCATGCCGAGGCCGTCGCCGGTGTTGATGAACGCGTTGGTCGATGCCGCGAAGATCCGGCCTGCGCCGCCCGTCGCGAACAGCGTCGTCTTGCCTTCCATGATGTAGACGTCGCCCGTCTCCATCTCGAGGGCCGTCACGCCGAGCACGTCGCCGTCCGCGTCGCGGATCAGGTCGAGCGCCATCCATTCGACGAAGAACTGCGTCTTCGCCTCGACGTTCTGCTGGTACAGCGTGTGCAGCAGCGCGTGACCGGTACGGTCGGCGGCCGCGCAAGCGCGCTGGACCGGCTTCTCGCCGTAGTTCGCGGTGTGGCCGCCGAACGGGCGCTGGTAGATCGTGCCGTCCGCGTTGCGGTCGAACGGCATGCCGAAGTGCTCGAGTTCGTACACGACATTCGGCGCTTCACGGCACATGAATTCGATCGCGTCCTGGTCGCCGAGCCAGTCGGAGCCCTTGATCGTGTCGTAGAAGTGGAAGTGCCAGTTGTCTTCGCTCATGTTGCCGAGCGATGCGCCGATGCCGCCTTGCGCGGCCACCGTATGCGAACGCGTCGGGAACACCTTCGACAGCACGCCGACCGACAGGCCCGCGCGCGACAGTTGCAGCGCTGCGCGCAAGCCGGAGCCGCCCGCGCCGACGATCACGACGTCGAACTTGCGGCGCGGGAGGGAAGTTTTGATTGCAGCCATTCTTTACACTCTCCAGAGAATCTGCGCGGCGTAGCCCGCACATGCGAGCAGCCAGACGATGGTCAGCGATTGCAGCAGCAGGCGCACACCGACGGGCTTCACGTAATCCATCCAGATGTCGCGCACGCCGACCCATGCGTGGTAGAAGAGGGAAAGCAGCATCACGAAGGTCGCGAGCTTCATCCATTGCGCGGAGAAGATCGACGCCCAGCCTTCGTACGAGAAGTCGTGCGCGCCGAAGAACAGGACGAGCAGGATGACCGTGTAGACCGCCATGATCGCGGCGGTGATACGCTGCGCGAGCCAGTCGCGCAGGCCGTAGTGCGCGCCGACGACGAGGCGCTTCGAGCCGATTCGGTTATTGGCTGCCATTTTCTTAGAATGCTCCGAACAGTTTGAGTGCCATGGCGATCGTCAGTGCGATCGAGACGACAAAGACGACGACTGCCGTCCGCTTGCCGCTTTCCTTCGTGACGGCGTCGTGGTTGACGTCCATCAGCAGGTGGCGAATGCCGGCGCAGAAATGGTGGAAGAAAGCCCAGGACAACACGAGGACGATCAGCTTGACGACGATGTTGGAGAGGAAGGCCTTGAAGACTTCGAAGCTGAGCTCGGACGTCAGGCTCTGGTCGAAGAGGAACAGCAGGAACGGCAGGAACAAGAACAGCAGCGCGCCGCTGACTCGATGGAGGATCGACAAAGTCGCTGCCAGCGGCATGCGATATTTCATCGTGATATCGCTGAATCCGATGTTCCGGTATTCCGGCCTCGGTTTTCTTACTGCGTCAGTCATGCTAGACCCCTACTATGTTGTCACACTAATCCGCGATTTTAGCGCCTTTTTATATCGCGCTGCAGCGAAAGTCTGCTCTGGATAGTTGCGCGAACAAGAACAAAGGCGGCCCGAAACGTGCTTCGCGAGCGTGGGAAACGCGAATGCACCCGGCCTGAACCGAACCGTCGTCAGCTCAAGTCATTCTGATAGTAGTACCCGGTTGTGACATACCAGCCGCGACGCACTTCCACCGGCCGGTCTCCGTATGTATAGGACACGCGCTCGACCGACAGCAACGGAAAACCCGCGGGCACGTGCAGCAGGTCGGCCACCGCCGGCTCCGCCGCGACCGCGCGAATCTTCTCCGTCGCGCGGATCATCCGCGTGCCGAACTCCGTCTCGAACATCGCATAGAGCGGCCCCTTGTACTCGCTCAGCCGCTCGAACGTGAGGCCGCGGAACATCGCGCCCGGCAGCCAGATCTCGTCGAGCACCGTCACTTCGTTCTCGAACTCCAGCAGGCGGCGCACCTGCACGACGGGATCGGCCGGCTTCAGATCGAGCTGCCGCGCGATCTCGGCCGGCGCGCGCAGGCGCCGGCATTCGAGCAGGCGGCTCACGTGCGGGTGCTCGGCACCGTCGTCGGCAAGCAGGCGCAGGAAGCGGAACTGCGCGCGATCCTCGTTGTGCGTTGCAACAAAAGTACCCTTGCCCTGCCGCCGGACCACGAGGTTTTCGGCGGCCAGTTCGTCGATCGCCTTGCGAACGGTGCCCTGGCTGACCTTGTAACGGGCCGCGAGCTCCACTTCGCTCGGGATGATCTCGCCCGGCTTCCATTCACCGGTTTCGAGACTTTGCGTGATCAATGACTTAATCTGCTGGTATAACGGGCTGAACGTCGGCGACGGAGATGCCGCAGGCGAAGGTGCGGGATCGCTCGCGCCCGGCTGCCCTGGGCCGCCTGCGCCGGTCTGATTCGCGGTATTCGCCTGGTTCGATGTCATGGCGCGCATTTCATCACAAACCGCACTTTTTCGTCCACTCAATTTCCGCAAAACATCTGTCTTATATAAGACATATGATACCGTTTGACATTGCGCGTGACGGCTCCTACACTCCCGGTCGAGCAAGGGTTCGCGGGTGCAAGAGCGCGTCCCCGGCTACGTGCCACGGCCGTCTCCAGGTTCACCGCGTCTGCCATCGCGAGTCCTCCGCCCTGCTTCACTGCAACGTTACGCACAACGCGCATAGAATGGCGTTTTCGCTAGCGTCCAACGCTTCACCCGTCCTGGAGATTTTCAATGGCTAAGCCCGCAAAGCGCGTTGCCGTCACCGGCGCCGCAGGTCAAATCGCTTACTCCCTGCTGTTCCGCATCGCGAACGGCGACCTGCTCGGCAAGGACCAGCCGGTCATCCTGCAACTGCTCGACCTCCCGCAAGCCCAAGCCGCCGTCAAAGGCGTCGTGATGGAACTCGACGATTGCGCGTTCCCGCTGCTCGCGGGCGTCGTGATCACCGACGATCCGAAGGTTGCGTTCAAGGATGCAGACGTCGCGCTGCTGGTCGGTGCACGTCCGCGCTCGAAGGGCATGGAGCGCAAGGATCTGCTGTCGGCGAACGCCGAAATCTTCACGGTTCAGGGCGCTGCGCTGAACGAAGTCGCAAGCCGCGACGTGAAGGTGCTGGTCGTCGGCAACCCGGCGAACACGAACGCGTACATCGCGATGAAGTCGGCACCGGACCTGCCGAAGAAGAACTTCACGGCCATGCTGCGCCTCGACCACAACCGCGCGCTGTCGCAGCTCGCCGCCAAGTCGGGCAAGCCGGTCGCATCGATCGAAAAGCTCGCCGTGTGGGGCAACCACTCGCCGACGATGTACCCGGACTTCCGCTTCGCGACCGCCGAAGGCGAATCGATGCTGAAGCTGATCAACGACGACGTGTGGAACCGCGACACGTTCATCCCGACCGTCGGCAAGCGCGGCGCGGCGATCATCGAAGCGCGCGGCCTGTCGTCGGCGGCGTCGGCAGCCAACGCGGCGATCGATCACGTCCGTGACTGGGTGCTCGGCACGAACGGCAAGTGGGTCACGATGGGCATCCCGTCGGACGGCTCGTACGGCATCCCCGAAGACATCATCTACGGCGTGCCGGTCGTTTGCGAAAACGGCGAGTACAAGCGCGTCGAAGGCCTGGAAATCGACGCGTTCTCGCGCGAGAAGATGGACGGCACGCTGAACGAGCTGCTCGAAGAGCGCGACGGCGTCGCCCACCTGCTGAAGAACTGAATTCGGCACCGCGACGGGCGGCCTCCGGGCAGCCCGTCGCCGCAGGGCCGGTGCGCAGCCGGCCCTGCCGCCCGATCCGATCCGGGCACGTTTTGCCGCCTCGTGTGTACCGCGCACCGGCCCAGAACGTGCCCGAATCCGATTTTCTCCACGTTGACCCGCTTCCCTGACGTAGAAGAGATGGCCGCGCTCACTCCTGCACAAGTGCTGTACGACGGGGCGTCCCCGCCCGCGATCCTGCCATGCTGCGATCACTACGCGGGCAGCGAGAAGCTGATGCGCAAGTCGCTCGCGCTGCAGGCCGAAACGGGCCCCGTGTTCGACATCACGTTCGACTGCGAGGACGGCGCGGCCGTCGGCCAGGAAGCCGCGCACGCGGAACTCGTCGCCGAATTGCTCGGCAGCGCCGAGAACCGCTTCGGGCGCGTCGGCGTCCGGATCCACGACTTTTCCCACCCGCACTGGCGCGACGATGTCCGCATCGTGCTGCGCGCCGCACGTGCCCCCGCCTACATCACGCTCCCGAAGATCGCGAACGCCGCCGACGCAGCCGAAATGGCCGCGTTCATCGAAGGCGTGCGCCGCGAGCTCGGCATCGCGCAACCGATCCCGGTCGACGTGCTGGTCGAAACGCACGGCGCGCTCGCGCAGGCGGCCGCCCTCGCCGCGCTGCCGATGGTCGGCACGCTGAGCTTCGGTCTGATGGATTTCGTCTCCGCCCACCACGGCGCGATTCCCGATTCCGCGATGCGCTCGCCCGGCCAGTTCGAACACCCGCTCGTGCGCCGCGCGAAGCTGGAAATCGCCGCGGCCTGCCACGCGCACGGCAAGACGCCGTCGCACAACGTGACGACCGAGGTGCGCGACATGAGCGTCGTCGCCGCCGATGCGCACCGCGCGCGCGACGAATTTGCGTTCATGCGGATGTGGAGCATCCACCCCGCGCAGATCCGCCCGATCGTCGACGCATTCGCGCCGCGCACCGACGAGGTCGCGCTGGCCGCCGAGATCCTGCTGGCCGCGCAGGCCGCCGACTGGGGGCCGACACGCCACGGTGATACGCTGCACGATCGCGCCAGCTATCGCTATTACTGGTCGGTGCTGCGCCGCGCGCGGGCCACCGGCCAGCCCGTACCGGCCGAGGCCGCGCCGCTGTTCGGCCCGGCCGCCGCGGACGACGCGCGGTGAGCGCGCACCGCCGGCCGATACACGAGTTTCATGCATTCGCCGGGGCGCGAACCGAGCAGAGGTTTGCGAAACGACAAAAAACGTAACGGAGCCCGAAAACCTGAAATATGCGCGGCCAAATAGGTGAAAATAGCGGCCGCTGCGCGCTTTCGGGGCGCGTGCAGTTTCAAACCGGCCGGCAGTTTCGATTACCGGCCCTTGTCAACTGATTATCGAAAGGTTCTGACTCCATGAAGAAACTCCTGATCGCTACCGCCATCGGCGCCTTGTCCGCCACGATGCTGGTGTCGGCTCCGAGCGCGTTTGCCCAGGGTACGACCACCACGACCGCGAAGAAGGCCGCGGCCAAGCGCCCGGCGCCGGCCAAGCGCATCATCCCGCGCAGCAAGAAGGCCCAGGCGCGTGCCGCGGCCAAGGTCGATCCGGTACCGGACGGCGCGGTCAAGTGGGCCTGTAAGGATGGCCTGTCGTTCGACCTCGCCGGTGACATGAAGCGCGACCAGGTCGTCACGGTTCACTGGGCGAAGAAGAACTACAAGCTGCCGCGTCAGGCCACGACGACGGGCGCCGACACGTTCTACGATCCGGCAGCAGGCTTCAAGCTGGTCGTGATCCCGAGCAAGGCGATGCTGTTCTCCGACGCGAACGGCGGCGAGCGCCTCGCGGACGAATGCGCGACGCCGGAAATGACGCAAGGCACGCCGGCACCGACGCAGTCGAACGAGCTGAAGCCCGCGACGAACTAAGCACGTTCCCCCCGGCCCCTCGATGTCCGCCCCGGTCTCCAACGTCCGCCCTGCTCCGGATACGGTACTCGTCGATATCGTCGACTACGTGCTGAACGCCGGCATCGACAGCGCGCTCGCGCTGGAGACGGCGCGTCATTGCCTGATCGACACGCTCGGATGCGGACTCGAGGCGCTGTCCTACCCTGCCTGCACCAAGCTGCTCGGCCCCGTCGTGCCCGGCACGATCGTGCCGAACGGCGCGAAGGTGCCCGGCACGTCCTTCCAGCTCGATCCCGTCCAGGCCGCATTCGGCATCGGCGCGATGATCCGCTGGCTGGACTTCAACGACACCTGGCTCGCCGCCGAATGGGGTCATCCGTCCGACAATCTCGGCGGGATCCTGGCGACGGCCGACTGGCTCTCCCGCACGGCCGTCGCGGCCGGCCGGAAGCCTCTGCTCATGCGCGACGTGCTGGTCGCGATGATCCAGGCCCACGAGATCCAGGGCTGCCTCGCGCTCGAGAATTCGTTCAACGCGGTCGGGCTCGACCACGTGCTGCTCGTGAAGGTCGCGTCGACGGCCGTCGTCGGCCGGCTGCTCGGGCTCACGCGCGACGAGCTGATCAACGCGGTGTCCAACGCGTTCGTCGACGGCCACGCGCTGCGCACCTACCGCCACGCGCCGAACACGGGCTCGCGCAAATCATGGGCCGCCGGCGATGCCACGTCCCGCGCGGTGCGCCTCGCGCTGATCGCGAAAACCGGCGAAATGGGCTACCCGTCGGCGCTCACCGCGAAAACCTGGGGCTTCTACGACGTGCTGTTCAACGGGCAGCCGTTCCGCTTCCAGCGCCCGTACGGCACGTACGTGATGGAAAACGTGCTGTTCAAGATCGCATTCCCCGCCGAATTCCATGCGCAAACCGCCGCCGAGGCCGCGCTACAGCTGCACGCGCAGCTCGCCGCGGCGGGCCGCACGACCGACGAAATCAGCCGGATCACGATCCGCACGCATGCGGCCGCGATCCGCATCATCGACAAGCAGGGCCCGCTCGCCAATCCGGCCGACCGCGACCACTGCATCCAGTACATGGTCGCCGTGCCGCTGCTGTTCGGCCGGCTGACCGCGGCCGACTACGAAGATGCGGCCGCGGCAGACCCGCGCATCGACGCGCTGCGCGCGAAAACCGTGTGCGTCGAGGATCCGCAGTTCACGAAGGATTATCACGATCCGGACAAGCGATCGATCGCGAATGCGCTGACGATCGAGTTCACGGACGGATCGAAGCTTGCCGAAGTGGCGGTCGAATACCCGCTCGGCCACCAGCGACGCCGTGCCGAAGGCATCCCGCTGCTGGTCGAGAAGTTCAGGACCAACCTCGCCCGCCGCTTCCCGGCAAAGCAGCAACAAGCGATTCTCGACGTGTCGCTGGACCAGGCAAAGCTCGAAGCGATGCCGGTCGATGAGTACGTCGACTTGTATGTGATATAGCCGTCAGATACAGGACTCTTTGTTTCCTAGCCTTAAACCCAGGAAAATCACCATGGCCCACAATCTCCACAAGACCCTCAAGGAATTCGACAGCGGTTCCGGCAAAGGCAAGTTCTACTCGCTGCCGCAACTCGGCAAGGAGCTGAAGACGAAGATCGAACGCCTGCCGGTGTCGATCCGTATCGTGCTCGAGTCCGTGCTGCGCAACTACGACGGCAAGAAAATCACCGAAGAGCACATCGCGCAGCTCGCGAACTGGAAGCCGACCGCGAAGCGCGTCGACGAGATTCCGTTCGTGGTGTCACGCGTCGTGCTGCAGGACTTCACGGGCGTGCCGCTGCTCGCCGACATCGCGGCCATGCGCGGCGTCGCCGAGCGCACGGGCAAGAACCCGAAGAAGATCGAGCCGCTGGTCCCGGTGGATCTCGTCGTCGATCACTCGGTCCAGATCGACTACTTCCGCCAGAAGGACGCGCTCGACCTGAACATGAAACTGGAATTCCAGCGCAACAACGAGCGCTACCAGTTCATGAAGTGGGGCATGCAGGCCTTCGACACGTTCAAGGTCGTGCCGCCGGGCGTCGGCATCGTCCACCAGGTGAACCTCGAATACCTCGCGCGCGGCGTCCACAAGAAGGCGGACGGCGGCGACACCGTGTACTACCCGGACACCCTCGTCGGCACGGACAGCCACACGACGATGATCAACGGCATCGGCGTGGTCGGCTGGGGCGTGGGCGGCATCGAAGCCGAAGCCGGCATGCTCGGCCAGCCGGTGTACTTCCTGACGCCGGACGTCGTCGGCGTCGAGCTGAAGGGCAAGCTGCGCGAAGGCGTGACGGCCACCGACCTCGTGCTGACCATCACCGAAATGCTGCGCAAGGAAAAGGTCGTCGGCAAGTTCGTCGAGTTCTTCGGCGAAGGCACGAAGTCGCTGTCGCTGCCGGACCGCGCAACGATCGGCAACATGGCGCCGGAATACGGCGCGACGATGGGCTTCTTCCCGGTCGACAAAAAAACGATCGACTACTTCGAAGGCACGGGCCGCACGAAGGCGGAAATCGCCGCGTTCGAAAACTACTTCAAGGCGCAGAAGCTGTTCGGCATTCCGAAGGCCGGCGACATCGACTACACGAAGACGGTGACGCTGGACCTCGCGACGGTCGCACCGTCGCTGGCCGGCCCGAAGCGCCCGCAGGACCGCATCGAGATCGGCAACGTCAAGTCGACGTTCACCGACCTGTTCTCGAAGCCGGTCGCGGAAAACGGCTTCGCAAAGAAGGCGGACGACCTGAACACGCAGTACACGACGAGCAACGGCGTCGACGTGAAGAACGGCGACGTGCTGATCGCCGCGATCACGTCGTGCACCAACACGTCGAACCCGAGCGTGCTGCTGGCTGCCGGCCTGCTCGCGAAGAAGGCCGTCGAAGCCGGCCTGACCGTCGCACCGCACATCAAGACGTCGCTCGCGCCGGGATCGCGCATCGTCACCGAGTACCTGACGAAGACGGGCCTGCTGCCCTACCTCTCGAAGCTCGGCTTCGAAGTCGCGGCCTACGGCTGCACGACCTGTATCGGCAACGCGGGCGACCTGACGCCGGAACTGAACGAAGCGATCACGAAGAACGACATCGTCGCGGCAGCCGTGCTGTCGGGCAACCGTAACTTCGAAGCGCGTATCCACCCGAACATCCGCGCGAACTTCCTCGCGTCGCCGCCGCTCGTCGTCGCGTACGCGATCGCCGGCAACATCACGCGCGACCTGATGACCGAGCCGGTCGGCCAGGGCAAGGGCGGCCGCGACATCTACCTCGGCGACATCTGGCCGACGAGCGACGAAATCCACGCGCTGCTCAAGTTCGCGCTCGATCCGAAGAAGTTCGAGGACAACTACGCGAAGCTGACCAAGAAGGGCGACCTCTGGAGCAAGATCGAGGGCGAATCGGGCCAGGTCTACGACTGGCCGAAGTCGACGTACATCGCGGAGCCGCCGTTCTTCGGCAACGACTTCTCGATGGAGCCGGCCGCTTCGATCCCGTCGGTCAAGGGCGCGCGCGCACTGGGCATCTTCGGTGACTCGGTCACGACCGACCACATCAGCCCGGCAGGCTCGATCAAGGAAGACTCGCCGGCAGGCAAGTGGCTGAAGGAAAACGGCGTGCAGAAGGCCGACTTCAACAGCTACGGCTCGCGCCGCGGCAACCACGACGTGATGATGCGCGGCACGTTCGCGAACGTCCGGATCAAGAACCTGATGATCCCGGCGAAGGCTGACGGCACGCGCGTCGAAGGCGGCCTGACGATCCACCAGCCGAGCGGCGAACAGCAGTCGATCTACGACGCCGCAATGCAGTACATCGGCGCCGACACGCCGACCGTCGTGTTCGCGGGCGAAGAGTACGGCACGGGCTCGTCGCGCGACTGGGCCGCGAAGGGCACGCAACTGCTCGGCGTGAAGGCCGTGATCGCACGCAGCTTCGAGCGGATCCACCGCTCGAACCTGGTCGGCATGGGCGTGCTGCCGCTGCAGTTCAAGGGCTCGGACAGCATCCAGTCGCTCGGCATCACCGGCGACGAGACGTACGACATCGAGGGCCTCGGCGACGACTTCAAGCCGCAGCAGGACGTCACGCTCGTGATCAACCGCAAGAACGGCGAAACGCAGCGCGTGCAGGTGCTGTTGCGCATCGATACGCCGATCGAAGTCGACTACTACAAGCACGGCGGGATCCTGCCCTTCGTGCTGCGCTCGCTGCTCGCAGCGTAAGCGCCCTGCTTTTGCAGGTGCCGCAGCCGCCTCGCGGGCGGTTGCGGCCGATTTGAATGCCCGACCTCGTGTCGGGCTTTTTTTGGTTCATCGCGCGTTACGCGATGTTGCCGGTCGTCCGGCGCGTCACGCCGCCTTGTCGCCGCGCGCCTTCGCGCCTGCCCCCGCGCCTCGTGCGTTCTTCTTCAGATGCGTACGGTTGTATTCGATCGCCGCGCGCACGAGGTTCTTCAGCGCCCGCTTGTCGATCCGGTCGCCTTCGACAAAATCGATCGCGCGCCGCGCATTGCCTTCGAGGCCCGCATTGAACAGCCCGTCGGGATCGGGCAGATGCGCACCGTGCATGAACGTCAGCTTCACCTTGCCCTTGTGCGCGTTCGCGACCGCGATCATCCCGTCGCGCGACCACACGGGGCTGCCCATCCATTTCCATTCCTCGACGATGCCGTCGTCGGCCGCGAGGATCGCCTGGCGGAGGTCCGCGAAAGTCTGGCCGCGCCAGTCGGCGATGCCGGCGATCAGCGCATCGATGCGCGCCGACGGTTGCAGGTCCGTTGCACTCATGCGCGGGCCTCCGTGCTTTCGTCGGGGCGGGCCAGCACCTGTTCGAGCGACTCGAAGAACCGAACCCAGCCGTGCTGCGCGCCGCGGTACGCCTGCTCCTGATCCGCGCGGAAGCCGATCTGCTCCATGCGCAGGTGCGTGCCGGCCGGCGTCGGCGTGAGCGTCCACGTGACGACGCTTTCGAGGCCGTACGCGGCCCACGTGTAGGACAGTGTGCGGTGCGGCTCGATCGTCAGGACCGTGCAGTCGACCGAGCCCCAGTCCGCGCGGAAGCTGAATGCGCGGCCCGCGACGGGCTCGAAGTCGCTCTTCATCAGCCACGCCTCGATCAGGTGCGGTTGCGTGAGCGCGCGCCAGATCTTCTCCGGCGGATGGGACAGTTCCCGTTCGACGACGACGGAGCGCGTTTCGGTAGTGGCTTGGTTCATTACTGATCCATCCTTCTGAGCAGATCTTCGAGGGCGTCGAACCGGTTCTGCCAGAAGCCTGCCATCTGGCTCGTCCAGTCGATCAGCGGGGCCAGCGCTTGCGGCTGTGCGCTGTAGTGCGTCTGCCGGCCTTCGTGACGGTCATTCACGAGCCCGGCCTGCTTCAGTACGCCGAGATGCTTCGACACGGCCGGCTGCGAGACGCCCGCATGGGCCGTCAGCGCGGCAACCGTCAGTTCGCCCTCCTCGCACAGCCGCTCGAACAGCGCGCGGCGCGTCGGATCGGCAAGCGTCCTGAAAAGCATGTCGTGAGCGTTCTGCATGTCCTGATTCATAACCCGTTGGTTATGGGTTGAAGGATATCTGCTGAACGGCAAGAGTCAAGGAGGAATTTCGCGGATGTCGAGGCGCGCCGCTGCTGCATGCGGGGTGCCTTGCGTCGAACGCAATCGGCTGACAGCGGGCTTGCCGAAGGTCTCGCATGTCGCCGGATCGCGTCTGCTTCGCGCGTCCGAATTCGAGTGTTTGCTCTAATTTTTATTCGATCGTCGCGCGCTTGGTGCCGTGCCACACATCACGCGGCCTCATATCCAAACACCCATGCGCCGCAGTTGCCGGTAAAAATCGTCTTCCAGCAGGCGACGCCTCAGGAACGAACCGCCAAGCTGGATGATGAACAGCAATACGAATCCGGCCAGGCAGGCCCGGAACCATCCTGTGGATGCACCGATGGCATCCAGCCCGGCCATGATGAGAATCAGACAGCAGCTCCCGCCCACGGTGACCGACAAGCTGAGCAAACGCTTGTAGCGCGCCTCAACGCGAGGCACGGGTGCGAGCTGTGTTCCGACCAGGTTCAGCCGCACCTTTTGAGCGCTCGGCAAAGCAACCAGCTGTGCGCCCTGGCCATGCGCCACCATTTGCGCCGCGAGCGCCTGAAGCAATAGCCCATTCACCGGCCCCGGCTTGCCGATCGCGCGGTCGACATCGTGCGCCGGCAGTTCTAGTCCTGCATCCTTGATGGCGCCGAGCGTCGCATGCCGACCCGGGGCGGCAGATCACTCAGCCACGCGTGCCTGATGCGCACGCGCGGAGTCTGCTCCGATGCCAGCAGCGTTTCCAGCGCGTCCACCACGGAATCGGATGGCATCGCAATCGGGCGGAATAAACGCGCCTGAGGCCGGAGTTTCCCGTTGAAGTCCTCGATCACGCGCGGCGAGGTGAGCAACATCGCCACGGCGGCCTCCGACCATGCCGGCTCCGCGCCCTCCGCATGCATTTGACAGGCCAGCAACAGCCGGAAATCGGATTTGCAGCCTTCGTCGAACCACGTCTGGATGTTCGTCTGCTTCGCACCGAACGGCACCCATCCGAACTGCACGAGGTCGGGCAGGTTCAGCCTCTTCCAGACGGCCCGGAGTTCGGTCAAATCCTCCTTGCCGGCCGATTGCAGGATCACATCGACGACACGGCTCCGCGCATGACGCGCAAGGCTGGCCGCGAACGGCGTCAGCATTTGCTCCAGTACCCGTTCGAGCCGCGATACGCCTGCCGAACCTTTCGCTTCCGGCAACGCCAGGATCTTGCCGGGATTCATCGGCGCACTGCCTTCCAGGCCCAGCAGACGTTCGGCCAAGTCGGGCTCCGGCGTCAACGCAACGCTATCGACGATCACCACGTGAGCTTGCGCCCATTGCCGCCACGTCGCCCGCTCGCTGCGGCACAGGAAATTCCACCAGTCGACCCGCTCGATCCACTCCTCGTAGCCGCAATAGATCACACCGCACACGGCACCCGACACCAGCAACGGCAACAGCAACGCGCGTACGAAGAAGAGTTCGGATATCACTGGCTTGCCCTGCTCCCACGTGAGTACTGCAATGAGCATGCCCGCGATCTGGATGACGACGATCGCAAGTACGCACCACCAGATCGAGGGTGGCTTGCCGTACTGATATTCCCCGACGTTCGGGACCGTCCACGTTCGCTTCATGCGATTTTCATCCCTGCGCTGCTGGCGATCACCTGGCTGCCGCACCGCGTTCGGCACATGTGCACCGCCCATTTGCGGCCGCCTTCGCTGTAACCCTCGGCGCACTCGACGATCGGGTTGTCGCCGTGCTCCGGGCACGAGACGACGTCATGCAGCAGCGCTACCTTGCGGCCGTCGAGATCGAATGTCGATGATGCGGTCTTGACGACGCCGCCGTGCGTCGTCGCATCGCCCACGCATATTGGGTTTTTCATGATGGTGTGCTCCATGCACGGTGGTGAAGCGGAGTACCTCACTGGGGTATCAGCGGTGCATCCGGGTTGGTCGGCTTGATCGATGCATCGCAGGTGATTCGATCCTGGCCGGAGGGGGTGAGAAGCTTTGAAAAAATTCCCGGCCGCTTTGATGCTGCAAAGCTCCCGCCCTTGACGCCAGGCGGATAGGGGCCGCTTAAGTCAATGCCTGGAATCATCGGATATTCGACAACGTAGGCGTCATCGTCTGCCGATCTATTTGTGACATAGAGTCGATCTTTTGTTACAAAAACCGAATAGTCCTTCGAGTCCTCGAATGGATCAAAACTGTGCTTCATATAAACCATTGCAGAAAAATTTCTTCCGCCGTCCGTCGAATACAACAATCCAACATCAACACCGTGATCTGATGTTCCAAGATGCGGTGGAGCACCGGACGGAAAGGCTAAATTTCGCCCAGTTAGATCGACATTAATCAATTTTCCTTGATAATTTTCGATACTCGCCCTGCCCAAGCCTGTTTTTATACCAGCGCGTGTATCGTTGTAATAGACCTGACCATAATTGCAGTCTCGATAGCTCTCGAGCGTCACAAAGCGGTGATTGTCGATTCGATAGATGATCTGCGGTAGCGAATCATAGGGTAGGATTTTTGCATTCATAAAATCACCCAGTGAAAATACCGACCGTTGTTGCACCACACACCCTTGTATCAGGGTGACCAGTGCAATTATGGCAATGCTATATCTCATTATCTTGCGTCTCATTGGGGTACCAGCGGTGCATCCGGGTTAGTCGGCTTGATCGACGTATCGCAAGTGATTCGATCCTGGCCTGAGGGCGTGCGCAGCCCGTCCGGCATCAGCTTTTTTTGGGATGCCCAACCACCGTCCGATTCAAAGATTGGTGGGTGAGGCTTGCCAGGATCAACAGCACGGACAAGAGGATATTGCCGCACGCTTAAATCGTATTCCGGGCGATCCAATCTGTATTGATATTTCTTTGCCACAAACAGCTTGTCGCTTGTGACTGCCACCATATAGTCCTTCGAATCCTCGAAGGCATCAAAACTGCGCTCCATGTAAACCTTAGTATCAAAGGTTTTTCCGCCGTCCGTCGAGTACCAAAATGGCACTACGCAACCTTTTTCACCGTTACCGCAAAATGCTCTCGGTGGATAAGCCAGAGGCAAAACGATATTCATTCCAGCCGGATCGGCGTTAATGATACGACCCTGGAAATTTTCAAAATGCCCGCGTCCTAAATACTTTCTGATACCGGCACGGGTATCGTTGTAGTACGATTCCCCGTGGTAACAGTCTCGATAACGTTCCAACGTCACAAAGCGGTGGTCGTCAATCCGGTAGATGACTTGGGGCGGCGAGTCATACGGTAACTCCTTGAGCGTCGAACTCCAAAAATCTGCGAGTCTGAAAACCGGGCGCCCTGGGGGCTGCGCCGTGCACCCCTGCACGAGAGCGACCAGCGCGATTATGGCAGCGGCGTATCTCATCACGCTCCCCCTTTCCATTGCTGTTGCCTGAGTTGTTCAGCTTCGGCCTTACTTTGTTCGTCAGCGACCGTGTTCCAATCGATATAGGATGGCTTGACGATGCTTTGGGGGACGCCAAGCTCAAAGTAAGCGTCATAGCCCAGCGTCCAGTCGGCGAATTTGATCAGGCGGTTCCAGAACGCCGGCCTCTCATACGCATCACAGAATCCAATCGGCAGGTCGTAGGCAGCCACCCGACGCATAAACGCCTGATGCTTCGGCAGCGTGCTGTGATTGGTCGGTTCAGCGAGATAGGCATCGAGTCGTTCCAGCATTTCGTCCCGAGTCTCAGGCCGAGTCTCGCGACGGGAACTGTAAATGTCCTCAGTCGTCACGCTGCGCTCCGGCTGATAAATCGAACGCATATAACGGTAGTCGGAGTCAGCGTAGCTCCCAGTGTTTGGATCATTCGGATCAGGGACCCACTTGCCCATGGGAGGAGCATCGGCGCGGGAGTCCTCAAAGACGTCCATTTCTTCGGCCGTAACCGGTTGCGGCACCTCTTCAGCATTGATCATCACAGTTTTGTCGGGATGGGGTACCGCCCACAGCGTCAGGAGAGGCGTAAAAATAGCCCGGTTACCGTTCCAGAAATCGGTCGACTTCGCCCCGGATACAAGCTTGTCTTCGGGAGTCGGCGGCAGCGTGCCGAACTTCTTCACTCCCGGCGCGTCGCCCACCGGCGTACCACGCGCCAGCATGCGCTGCTTGACGGTATCGCCCAACTCGGCGAGCAATTTGTCATCCACGCCCTGCCAGCCGATGCTTTGCAGCGGCGTTGCGCCCATCACGCGATCGTGCGGCGTGAAGTACACGTACAGCCGGCCGTGATTGTCTCGCTCGTGCACGCCGGACTTGCGCCGGTTGTCGGGGCGCCAGAAATCCATGTCCTCGGACGCGCCGCACTGAAGCTGCTTCAATTCCGTCTCGGTGAACACGTGCTTGTCCTGCTTGATCCGGTTTGCGATGTTCCGAAAAGTGTTGATGCGCGCCTCCGAAGTGGGGCGTTCCGCACCACAGGTCAGAGCGTCCGTGATCTTGTCATCGAGGGCATACGGCGAGTTCATCACAAACACCGCATCGGGCGCGCGTGTCTTGCATAAGGCGGTCGCCGCGAGCGCGATCATCGTCCCTTGGCTATGCGACATCACAGTCACCGTATCGCGCGGACACTCGTCGCGAATCCGGTCGATCAGGTCGGCCAACCGTCGGGCCGCATGCGCGTAGTATGTGCGCGGCGGAGAGTCCTGCAGTTGGCGATCGGCCTCCGTGTTCAACGACTCCATATCGAACCTGAGCACGTGACGCTTGAATCCCCCACGGCTCCACAATTGCGGAAGGTTGTTGGTGCCGTTCTGGAACGGGCCGCCGCCCCAATACCACGGACCTGTTTCGTTCGTGCACGCGAGGTCCCAGGCATCGAAGCCGCGCGAGTTGCGCATCGGGATTCGCCAGTTGCGCTCGGTGCCGGGGGTCGCGCTGTACCCCCAGTAGAAGCGGATCACCGGGGAGATGCCTTCATCCCCCTTCTTGACATACCTAGGTACGACACGTTCACCATCTGTGGTGCTGTAGGTATTCGCCTTCAGATCACTCCGTTTCAGCCGTTCGTTGAGCCCTTGGCACAACGCCTGTTCCGCCGCGTCATACCACTCCCCCGTGGAATTAACGCCATGCACAAAGATGATGACGCCTGGCATGTGCGGCGGAATGCGGCACTCTGCGCGCACCTGAAAACTGCTCGGAGTGTGATAGGACTCCCAATACGGTTGCCCTAGATGATCTCGCTGCATAGGCACGATGCGCGTTGCGGTGTCGTGCCGATAGGGTTTCGGTGTACCAGCATCGTCGTCCGTGTCGTCCGGCTGGTTAGACTGGTCCGTCATGAATCAGGTTTCCTTATTGTTATGAAGCAGCAACTTGAGCCCCCGCGCAACATCCTGCTGGCTCAACGAAGTCTCTCCCTTGTCGCTGGTTATGCCCTCGATAATCTGTCCGCTGGCGAGCTGAATCTTGTACGGTCGGTTCGCGACCGGTCGGCCGGTGATGTCGTCGCTGAGAATGAACCGCTCGTCGTTCGCGATATCGATCTGGTTGAACTTCGATAGCGGCAACGACAGCGCGCCCGGTCCTTCCTTCTGGATTTCGATGATTTTGAGGATCAGGCAGCCGGCCCCGCCAATCTCGACGTTATCGCCCTGCACCTTGATGTAGGCCGTACCGCCACCGCCGAGCACAACCCCGTTCGCGGCATTGACGGTCGTGGTGCCGTCGGCACTGGTGATCCGCATGTCCTTCTGCGCCACCAGTTCCATCGTGTCCGACTGCGCCTGGATTTGAACCTTGCCGCGCGCGGCGTAGAGCTTGATGCCGAACTTGTGCACAAACAGCGACAGCACCTCGCCCGCAGCGATCGCGACGTTCCGGAGCGCATTCACGTTGAACCGCGACGACGTGCCGACACTCACGTCCTTGCCCGCCGACACCATCACCCGATCCGGCGTCGCCAGACCAATGCCGTTCGGCGCGGACAGTGCGATCACGGCCGTCTTCAAGCTCGCCAGTTCTTCCTTCAGCCACGCGTTTTCCGCCTTCAGGTCCGTGAACTCCGCGTGCGCCACCGCTGCGGCGTCGGTCAACCCCTGGGCCTGCGCCTGTGTCAGCGCAAACTGGTTCGTCGCCGGCCGCATGTCGGTCGTCTGCCCGATCGCCTTCTCCTGCCTGTCGGACGACACCAACAGACCGCCCCCCGCGCGCACATGCCCCCGATCGTCGGTGCGCAGTTCGAAACCCTCGCCGCGCAGTTGCTGGTCGCGGTCCACCGTATAGCCGAGATTGAGCTGCGACTTGCCATGCTCGGTCGCGACCTTGATGTGTTCGCGACCCTGCCGGTCGTCCATCTCCAACGTGTTGTTCGAGCGCGTGCGGATCGTATTGCGCGTGCCCCAAGGCACGCCCGCGACGATCGGATCCGTGTGCTGAGCGGTATGCAGCACGTGGCTGATGAACGGCAAATCCACGCAGCCCCACAGAAAGCTCACGCCGACCACCGTGCCCTCGACGAGCCCGAAGTGAAAGCCGGTCTAGTTCGGCCCCGCGAACGGTTTCGCCAGCCTCATCGGGCAGCTCTGCAGACCCGGTGCTCGCGTGTCGCGATCCAGATGGAGATCGACGATGTATTCGCCCTCGCTGTCCAGATACGGGTCTTTCCAGCCGCCGGACGACGCGATCGTCCCGGTGATGACCCCGTCGATCCTGGGCCACGTTGCTTCCTTCAACGGCATTCGATACTGGCGATCGGATGGAATCGCGTCGAACTTGACGTAATAGGCCTTCTTCCGGCTCGCGCCGCACGTCACCCGCACCACGACCAGCCCGTGCTTCGCATCGTGCAATTCCCGGTTCGACAGTTTCAGCACCGAGCCGGGCGTGAGGTCCAGCATGTCGCACTCGCCGCGATACTCGACTTGCCCGGCCAGCGCAACCTCGCGGCGCAATTGCGCTTCTTCCTTCGCCTCGTCCTCACTCTGGCTCGGCGTTCCCCATGTATACGCTTCACCATACGTGCCGCGATCCTCGCGGATCGGGCTGACCGCCTCGATCGGATCCGAAATCGCCGTTTCCGTGCTGAACGTGCGTACCGTGTAGGCCGCCGGCAAGGTCTTCGCGTGCATTTCGAGCGCACTGACCGACTCGATGCCTCCGGCTTCCAGCCCTCCGTGCGGCCGGTACGCAACCGTCAGGCGCTCTGGATCGCGACGATAGTGCGCATAGTCGTCGCCGAAGCGCACGCGCTCGCAACGTTCGCCTTCGTCGCACACAAACCAAATACCCGAGCGTCGGCACAAGCGCGTAATGAACGCCAGGTCATCCTCGCCCCATTGCATCACGAAGCTGCGCTTGCGATAGGTCCGATACAACTGGAATTCGAAACTCGCAAAGATCCGGTTGAATTCATGCTCCCGCAGAATCCGCTCGATGATCTCGGGAATGCACATGTCCAGAAAGAACCGGCATTTCGGCGTATTGCGCAACAGCGCCAAACGCGATTCCAGCACGATCTCGTACAGCGACTCGTCGCGATTGGTGGCCTTCAGCGCAAAGCTCGTTACCACGCCTTGCACGCGTCGCGCGCCTTCCGGCTGGCTCCAGCAGTCACGCGGCGGCGGCTGGATCACGAACGCGCCCATCCGGTTCAGGAATTCGCTGCGCGACAAGTCATGACGGGGATGCGTGAACTGGATCGTGTACTTCGTCGGCTCGCCGATCCCTCGCGCCCCTTCGAACTCGTATATGTCGGCGAGCGCAGCAGCAGGCGCGCCCCTGAGATCGAGGCTGTAGAACTGGTGAATGTTGACGCCCGCGCGCGCGGGTGTGTCGGAAATGGCCGTACTCGCGGTCAAAGAGCCCTCCGAAAACGTTTGCGGAATAACCCGCGAGACTTTAACGGCGCGAGGGACGAAGCCGCCATCGGACGAATATGAAATTGCAAAAAACGGGATTCGAAGCCGAATCGATTAACGGGCTCTGGTCGAACACAAACAGACTCCGTGCTTCCCAGATAGCGATTCGCTTGATTGGCACCACGCTGCTGGCGCATAGATCTTCACCGTGCGACATGCCCCCGGTGCGTTCAGGACAACGGGGCGTCTGTGCCGAAGGGCGACCGAACGTCACCCTCGGGACGCCGAGGACTCGAAAGCATTTCGTGAAAATCGGGATGGCCGGCTGATAATCGAACATGCAATACGAAAAGCTCCCGCCCGGCACTTCGCGAAATGCGCGTTGAGCCCCTCCAATCCAATTTCGGCGATGGCGGAGATCAAACGTCAGCGATCACTACCGCATATCATTGCGCGCCGCACCGGGGAGAATCTCCCGCGCAACGGCGGCGTTGCTTCACGAAGGCACCGCGGACAGTTCCAATTTCCCTCGCCCAGACTCGAGCATTTCCTCTAATTCGCGGCGACGCCCCCGCAATCGAAAGCCGTCCGCAAGACTGCGCGATGCGCTGTTCCACAGTTCGGGAAGCATTTGCGATCGGCCGGCCCTGTTTTTGTGCATGCGCGAACCGGTCAAGCCCACATCGCATCGTTTGACCACATAGTGCGACTCGACCTGCGTCCACACCCGGTCGCGAAACACGCATGCGTATGCCGGTCCGCGACGTCATCGCGCACGTTCCTGCGTTGCAGCGAACGACTCGTGCGCGCGAACGTCGCGCGTCGTCGTGCCGTCGTGTCGCGAACCGGTTCCGTCGTCGGCGCCCGCCGCTCGCCGCGTTCGTCGTGCGCGACGCGCGATTCCGCACGCCGATGTCAGAACTGACAGCTATGGAAACTGGCAGCTACCTGAACGGCACCGACGCCCTACGCTCGTCACCGCTCGCGGCCCCACAAGGGTCGAGGGCTCCAGCAACGTCGTCTCTCCTAAAAAGGACTCCCGATGAAAAGGAACGCCTGGTTTGCCCTGCCTCTTCCGTCGCCCCGCCGCCTTGCGTGCGCGTGGCCGCTCGTGCTCGCCGCCGGCGCGGCGCACGCGACGACGGACTGGGTCGATACCCACACGAAAGCCTTTCTGACCGGCCCGCAGTTGATGGCGCGCAGCGCGGCGCCTTCGCTCGAACTCGCGGCCGGCGAGACGACGGACGTCGTCGTCAGCCTGAAGCTGCGCAACGCCGCGCAGCTCAAGCAACTGGCGCGCGACGTGAACCGGCCCGGCAGCGCGCATTACCGCCAGTACCTGACGCACGAGCAGTTCCTCGCCAGCTACGCGCCGACCGACGCGCAGGTGAAGTCGGTCGTCGACTATCTGCGCAAGAGCGGCTTCGTGAATATCGAGGTCGCGCCGAACCGGCTGCTGGTGTCCGCGCACGGCACGGCCGGCACCGTGAAGACCGCCTTCAACACGTCGCTCGTGCACTTCCAGTACGCGGGCCGCTCGGGCTTCGCGAACGCATCGACCGCGCAGGTACCGAGCGCGCTCGGCGACGTCGTCGGCTCGGTGCTCGGGCTGCAGAGCGTCGCGCGTGCACGGCCGCTGCTGCGCATCGGCAATGTGGCGAAACCGCAGGCGCTCGCGGCCGGCACGGCGACGGGCCACTATCCGAAGGAATTCCCGGGCCTCTACAACGCGACCGGCGTGCCGACCGCAGCCGGCGTGACCGTCGGCATCATCACGATCGGCGGCGTGTCGCAGACGCTGCAGGACCTGAAGCAGTTCACGTCGAGCAACGGTTACGGCACGGTCTCGACCCAGGCCGTCAAGACCAACGGCACCGGCACGAGCGGCAGCTACAGCGACGACCAGGACGGCCAGGGCGAATGGGATCTCGACAGCCAGTCGATCGTCGGCTCGGCCGGCGGCCAGGTCGGCAAGCTCGTGTTCTACATGGCGGACCTCAACGCCACCGGCAACACGGGCCTCACGCAGGCGTTCAACCGCGCAGTGTCGGACAACACCGCGAAGGTGATCAACGTGTCGCTCGGCTGGTGCGAAACCGACGCGAACGCGGACGGCACGATCGACGCCGAAGAGCAGATCTTCACGACGGCCGCGGCGCAAGGCCAGACGTTCTCGGTGTCGTCGGGCGACGAAGGCGTGTACGAGTGCAACAACCGCGGCTATCCGGACGGCTCGAACTACACGGTGTCGTGGCCGGCTTCGTCGCCGCACGTGCTCGCGATCGGCGGCACGACGCTCTACACGACGTCGGCAGGCGCGTTCTCGAACGAAACGGTGTGGAACGAAGGGCTCGACGGCAACGGCAAGCTGTGGGCGACGGGCGGCGGCGTCAGCACGATCCTGCCCGCGCCGTCGTGGCAGTCGGGCAGCAACCGCCAGTTGCCGGACGTCGCGTTCGACGCCGCGCAAAGCACGGGCGCGTATATCTACAACTACGGCCAGTTGCAGCAGATCGGCGGCACGAGCCTCGCCGCGCCGATCTTCACGGGCTTCTGGGCGCGCCTGCTCGCGGCGAACGGCACGGGCCTCGGTTTCCCGGCCAGCAACCTGTATAGCGCGATTCCGTCGAACCCGTCGCTCGTGCGTTATGACGTCGTGTCGGGGAACAACGGTTATCAGGGGTATGGCTACACCGCCGGCACCGGCTGGGATTTGACGACCGGCTTCGGCAGCCTGAACATCGCGAACCTCAACCAGTTGATCAAGTCGGGCGGGTTCTGAGCGATTCGTGAAGGCCGGCGCGCGGCAGTGGTTTGCCGCGCGCCGAATTGCTTGCCGTCTACAGGTCGCACCTTGTTCGCGCACGACCCTATTCAGTCGCCCGCTCATTCACACGCTCCTGCACGGCCGGCACACCGTTCCGGTGCGACGGCGCAAACAGCCGCAACCCGCTCGCGACGCTCGCAGCCCCGGCGAAACCCGCACCGAGCATCAGCGCGAGCGTCGGCCCGTGACGCCCCGCGATCCCGAACGACAGCGCGACGAGCGCCGCGCCCGTCGCCTGCCCGATCAGCCGCGCGGTCGCGATGATCCCGCTCGCGCCGCCGCTGCGCTCGGGCGGCGCGCTCGACATCAGCGCCTTCAGGTTCGGCGACTGGAAGAAGCCGAAACCCGCGCCGCACAGCATCATCCGCCAGCCGATGTCGATCACGCCCGGCGCGGCCGGCATCGCCGCGAGCGACACCATGCCCGCGCTCAGCAACGCGAGCCCGATCGCGCCGAGCAGGCCCGGCGGGTATCGATCCGACAGCCGGCCCGCGATCGGCGCGGCGAGCGCGACGATCGCCGACCACGGCGTCATCAGGAACCCCGTCTCGACCGCGCTGCGATGCAGGACGGTTTCGAAATAGAACGGCAGCGACACGAACGCGAGCCCCTGCGCGGCGAACGCGCACACGGCGGTCAGCGCGGACAGCGTGAACACGGGCCGGCGAAACAGGTCGACCGGCAGCATCGGCGCCGGGTGCCCGGCCTGGCGGCGGATCAGCAGCCAGCCGAACGCGAGCGCAACCGCGGCCGCCGCGAACACCACGGAAAGCGGCCCGCGCTGCGCGAATTCGCCGAGCGCGAAGATCAGCGATGCAAACGTGATCACGTTGAACAGCGCGGCGACCGGATCGAACGCATGCTTGCCGCGCGCCGTCTGCGGCAGCGACGGAATCGCCACGGCAAGCGCGAACACGCCGAGCGGCACGTTCACCGCGAACAGCCACGGCCATGCGGCGACCGACAGGATCAGCGACGCGATCGTCGGCCCCACCGCGAACGACACGCCGACGACGAGCGCGTTGAAGCCGACGCCGCGCCCGAGCCGGTGCGCGGGAAACAGGCCGCGGATCAGCGCGACGTTGACGCTCATGATCGCGCTCGCGCCGAAGCCCTGCACGATCCGCGCGGCCGTCAGCATCGGCAGCGTCGATGCGAGCGAACAGCCGAGCGATGCGAGCGTGAACACCGCGAGCCCGGCGATATACACACGCTTGTGGCCGACGATGTCGCCGAGCGACGCGAACGGCAGCAGCGTCGCGACCATCGCGAGCTGGTACGCATTGATGATCCACACGGACGCGGCCGGCGACGCGTGCAGGTCGGCGGCGATCGCGGGCAGCGCGGTGTTCGCGATTGCGGTGTCGAGCGTCGCGAGCGCGACGGCCAGCAGCACGGCGGACATCGCGCGCCAATTGACGGCCGGCTCCCGGGCGCCGGCGGAGGAAGCGAATTCGGACAAGATGAGGCTCGGCTGACGAGCGACGTGCGACGTCGCGGATTGAGCGGCGCGGCGGCGTGCGTGCCGGACGGCAAGACCGGCGCGCGCGTTGCCGCGATCCGTATTGTTGCAGAGCCGCATCGAACCTGCAGGCGGCCGCCACGTCAGTCAGCGAAACGAAAGCTTGGGCGATGCCGTGCCTTGCGCGCGGCATCGTTGAGCGCACAACGATCGACGATCCGGCGAGCGCCGGGCGGCGTTCCGGGCGCGTGCCCGTCTTCGTCGTGTCGGCGCTGGCGGCCGGCCCGGCCGCGTCTGCCGGCGGCACCACGCATCGGCCATGAGCCGAAGCATGGTGTACGTGCGCCGCCGTCGCGCCGGGTCAGATCACGTCACCGCGCGCCGCGCGTTGCGTCCGCGCAGCCATTCAAGTGCGAGGAGCAGGCTCGTCGAGAAGATGATCAGGATCGTCGCGAGCGCGGCGATCGTCGGGCTGATGTTCTCGCGAATGCCGGTAAACATCTGGCGTGGCAGCGTCGTCTGGTCCGCGCCCGCGAGGAACAGCGTGACGACGACTTCGTCGAACGACGTCGCGAACGCGAACAGCGCGCCCGACATCACGCCCGGCGCGATCACCGGCAGCGTCACGCGGAAAAAGGTCGACACGGGATTCGCGCCGAGCGACAGGCTCGCGCGCACGAGGTTCTGGTTGAAGCCCTGCAGCGTCGCGGCGACCGTCGTCACGACGAACGGCACGCCGAGCGCCGCGTGCGCGGCGATCAGCCCGGTATAGGTATTCGCGAGCCCGAGCGGCGCGAAGAACAGGTACATGCCGACGCCGACCACGACGACCGGCACGATCATCGGCGACAGCAGCACGGCCATCAGCAGCCCCTTGCCGCGGAAGTCGGCCTTCGTGAGACCGATCGCGGCGAGCGTGCCGAGCACGGTCGCGACGACGGTGGCCGACGGCGCGACGATGAAGCTGTTCTTCGCGGCCATCCGCCACTCGTCCGACGCGATCAGGTTCTCGTACCACCGCATCGAGAAGCCCGGGATCGGATAGACGAGGAACGTGCTCGACGAAAACGACAGCGGCACGATCGCGAGCACCGGCAGGATCAGGTACAGCAGCGTCAGCACGACGAGCACGCGCAGCGCGACGTACCACGCGCGCTCGACGAACGACATGTGCGGCGCGAACAGCGGCCTGGCGAGTTTCATGGTCGGATTCCCCTTCCCGTTTCGTTGTACGCGGCGCTCAACCGAGGCTCACGTTGCTGCGCGTGAAGCGCCCGTACACCGCGTACAGCACGAGCGTCGCCGCGAGCAGCAGCCCGCCGAGCGCACACGCCATGCCCCAGTTGATCGTCACGTTCGTGAAGTACGCGACGTAGTAGCTGACCATCTGGTCGTTCGGCCCGCCGAGCAGCGCAGGCGTGATGTAGTAGCCGATCGCGAGGATGAACACGAGCAGCGCGCCCGCGCCGACGCCCGGATAGGTCTGCGGCACGTACACGCGCCAGAACGCGGCGAACGGATGGCTGCCGAGCGACACGGCCGCGCGCTGGTAGGTCGGCGGGATCGACTTCATCACGCTGTACAGCGGCAGGATCATGAACGGCAGCAGGATGTGCGTCATCGAGATGTACACGCCGACGCGGTTGAACAGCAGCGTCAGCGGATGCGAGATCAGCCCGCTGCCGATCAGCGCCGTATTGATGAGCCCTTCGCTCTGCAGCAGCACGATCCACGCGGCGACGCGCACGAGCACCGACGTCCAGAACGGAATCAGCACGAGGATCATCACGAGGTTCGCGCGCCGCTCCGACAGCGTCGAGATCCAGTACGCGAGCGGGTAGCCGAGCAGCAGCGCGAACAGCGTGACCGCGATGCCGATCACGAACGTGCGGCCGAAGATCGCGAGATAGATCGACTGGTCGGGATCGGCCTGCACGATGTGGCCGAAACCGTCCTGTTTGTGGTCGAGTGACGCGAGCAGGTAGAACGGCGACACCTGGCTGCCGTTCTTCGCGATCGACTGCCAGTACGCAACGTCGCCCCAGCGCGAATCGAGCTCGATGAATTTCGCACGCGTCTGCGCGGGCGTCAGCGTCGCGTCGGCGGCATCGTTATTGCCCTTCAGCGGCATCGCGCGCGCCGTCTTCGCGACGAGCGAGCGATAGCCGGGAATCTCGGTATTCAGGCGTCGCGCGAGCGCGCCCATCGCCTCGCTGTCGGCCACCTTCGTCATGTCGGCCGCGAGCGCGACATACGCGGCGTCGGCCGGCGGCGCCTTGCGGTCCCAGCCCGACAGCGCGGCAACCGTGTTCGGCAGCGCGGTCGCGATCTCGGGGTTCTGCACCGCGCGCGTGAGCAGCGTGCCGATCGGTACGACGAAGATCAGCAGCAGGAAAATCGCGAGCGGCGCGACCAGCAGCAGCGCCATCGTGCGCTTGCGGGCCTCGGCAGCCTTCAGTTCGCGCTTGAGCGCGGCGCTCGACGAGGAAGGCGCGATCGTCATCGTGTTCAACGGTTCTCTCCGGCCGGACCGCGATCCGGCGGCATGCCGCGCGGCGCGCTACAGCGCACGCCGCGCGGCCGGTTGCTTGCGTCAGGCGCCCGGCTTACTTCGTCGCCCACGCGGCGAAGCGCTGCTCGAGCTCGTCGCTGTGGTCGGTCCAGAAACCGATGTCCTCCAGCACCGCGTTCTTGCCGTTGGCCGGCGAGTTCGGCAGGTTCGCGAGCGTCTTCGCGTCGAGCGACTTGATCGCGGCGACGTTCGCGGGGCCGTACGCGATGTGCTGCGCATAGGCCTGCTGCGGCTTCGGCGTCAGCGAGTACGCGATGTACTGCTCGGCCAGCGCCTTGTTCGGCGAGCCCTTCGGAATCGCCCAGTAGTCGAGGTCGTAGATGCTGCCGTTCCACACGACCTTCAGGTTCTTGCCTTCCTTCTGCGCGGCATCGATGCGGCCGTTGTACGCGGTCGACATCACGACGTCGCCGGCGACGAGGAACTGCGGCGGCTGCGCGCCCGCTTCCCACCACTGGATGTACGGCTTCAGCTCGTCGAGCTTCTTGAACGCGCGATCCTGGCCGGCCTTCGTGCCGAGTACCTTGTACACGTCCTTCGTCGCGACGCCGTCGGCCATCAGCGCGAATTCGAGGTTGTAGCGCGCGCCCTTGCGCATCCCGCGCTTGCCGGGGAATTTCTTCACGTTCCAGAAATCGGCCCAGCCGGTCGGTGCCGACTTCAGCTTGTCCGCGTTGTACGACAGCGCCGTCGACCACACGAAGAAGCCGACGCCGCACGCTTGCGGCGATTCCGGAATCAGGTCGGACTTCTTCGCGATCTTCGACCAGTCGAGCTTCTCGTACAGCCCTTCGTCGCAACCGCGGTTCAGGTCGCCCGACTCGACTTCGACCACGTCCCAGTTGACGTGCTTCGCCTCGACCATCGCCTTGACCTTCGCCTGCTCGCCGTTGTATTCGACGGCGGTGACCTTGTTGCCGGTTGCCTTCTCGAACGGCTGGTTGAACGCGGCCTTCTGCGCGTCGCCGTTCGCGCCGCCGAAGTTGACGACCGTGAGTTCGGCGGCCGTTGCCGATGCGCCGACGACGGCGAGCGCCAGTGCCAGCGCCGTGCGGCGCGCGGTAAAGCTTGCTCGTTTCATGATGGTTCCTCTCCTCTCGTGGTGGAAGTGGGCAGTTGTTGTTGACGACGTGCTGCGGTAAATCGGGAAAGCCGGGCTCACGCGAACACGCGCAGGTGCTCGGGCGCGAACGCGAGCGCGACCGGCGCGCCGGGCGAGAACGCGTCGAGCGCGCCGGTGCCGAGCGGCACCTTCACGAAGCATTCGTCCTGGCCCGGCAGCGCGCAGCGCATGCGCACGTGATCGCCGAAATAGATGAGGCTGCGCGCCTCGCCGGTCAGCCGGTTCGCGGCTGCGCCGTTCGCGTGCCCGTTCGCGCCGTGCGCGGCGAGGCTCATGCGTTCGGGGCGGATGCACGCGACGGCCGACGCGCCCTCGGCGGCTTCGCCGATATGGCGGCCGACGAGCTTCGTACCGTCGTCGAGCCGGAACTCGCAGAATTCGCCGTCGACGCGCGCGATGGTGCCGCGCAGCCGGTTGCTGTCGCCGATGAAGTTCGCGACGAATTCGTTGCACGGCGATTCGTACAGGCGGTCGACGGTGTCGAGCTGCTGCACGATGCCCTTGTCGAACACGGCCACACGATCGGACATCGTCAACGCCTCGCCCTGGTCGTGCGTCACGTAGACGAAGGTCACGCCGAGCTTCTCGTGCAGCGCCTTCAGTTCGTACTGCATGTGTTCGCGCAGTTGCTTGTCGAGCGCGCCCAGCGGCTCGTCCATCAGCACGAGCTTCGGCTCGAACACGAGCGCACGCGCCAGCGCGATGCGCTGCTGCTGGCCGCCCGACAACTGCGCCGGATAGCGTTTCGCGAAGCGCTCCATCTGCACCATCTTCAGCGCATGCGCGACCCGCTCCGCGCGCTCGGCGGCCGGCAGCTTGCGCACGCTCAGCGGATACGCGACGTTCTGCTCGACCGTCAGGTGCGGGAACAGCGCGTAGTTCTGGAACACCATGCCGATGTTGCGCTTGTGCGGCGGCACATTGTTCAGGAGTTCGCCGTCGAGGCGGATCTCGCCGCCGGTCGGAAACTCGAAACCGGCGAGCATCATCAGGCAGGTCGTCTTGCCCGAACCCGACGGCCCGAGCAGCGTCAGGAATTCCCCGCGGTGGATATCGAGGTCGAGCGACTTGACGACCAGCGTCTCGCCGTCGTAGGTCTTCCGCACACCGCGAAAGCTGACGATCACATCATCGGACTTCATCGTGGCTGTCCCCTTGCTCCGCGACAATCGCTTTTTGAGATGCGATCCACTATACGGTGCGCACGGTTCTACAATAGGGAACCATTTCAATATTACTAGTAGGACCACTTTGGATACCGTGATCCTTGCCGACTGGCTCTCCGCCCGCCTCGACCGCGGCTCGTCCGAGCCGATGTACCGGCAGTTGCTCCAGCAGATGCAGCAGGCCATCCTGACCGGGGAATTGGGGCCTGGAACGAAACTGCCCAGTTCCCGGACGCTCGCGGCGGACCTGTCGATCGCGCGCAATACCGTTCTGCATGTGTACGACCAGTTGACGGCCGAAGGCTACGTGCTGACGACGACCGGCAGCGGCACCTACGTGGCCGACACGCGGCCGGACGCCGCCGCGATCCGCGCGCCGGGCGCCGCGCCGCCGCCGTCCGACGCCGGCACGCTGCCGCTGCCGGACGCGCAGGGCAGCCTGTCGATGCGCGGCCGGCGACTGATCGAGCACGCCGGCGTGTCGCGGCGCCAGTGGGGCGCGTTCATGCCGGGCGTGCCGGACGTGTCGGAGTTTCCGAGCCGCACGTGGAGCCGCCTGCAGGCGCGGCTATGGAAGGAGGCGAACCCCGAGCTGCTGACCTATGCGCCGGGCGGCGGCTATCGGCCATTGCGGCGCGCGCTCGCCGATTACCTGCGCGTCGCGCGCTCGGTCAAATGCTCGCCGGACCAGGTGATCATCACGACGGGCATTCATCAGTCGATTGATCTCGCGGTGCGGCTGCTGTCCGACATCGGCGATCGCGCGTGGGTCGAGGAGCCATGCTACTGGGGCGTGCGCAGCGTAATGCAGGCGGCCGGGCTCACGCTCGCGCCGGTACCGGTCGACCAGGAAGGGCTCGCCCCGCGTGCCAGCGACATGCAGCATCCGCCGCGGCTCGTGCTCGTCACGCCGTCGCATCAGTACCCGCTCGGGATGGTGATGAGCCTCGCGCGGCGCCGGATGCTGCTCGAATACGCGCGCCAGCACCGCTGCTGGATCATCGAGGACGATTACGACAGCGAATTCCGCTACGGCAGCCGCCCGCTCGCGTCGCTGCAGGGGCTCGACGACGGCGGCCGCGTGATCTACGTCGGCAGCCTCGGCAAGATGCTGTTCCCGGGCCTGCGGATGGGCTACATGGTCGTGCCCGAGCATCTGGTCGACACCTTCCGCACCGGGCTGTCGGAGCTGTATCGCGAAGGCCAGTTGATGCAGCAGGCCGTGCTCGCCGAATTCATCATGGACGGCCACCTGACTTCTCACGTCAGGCGGATGCGCACGCTGTACGGCGAGCGCCGGCAACTGATGATCGACGCGATCCGCGCGCGCTTCGGCGACGCGCTGCCCGTGATGGGCGACGAGGCCGGCCTGCATCTGGTGCTCGGCCTGCCCGATGCCTGCGACGATCGCGCGGTCACGCAGAGCGCGTTCGACGCGGGCGTGATCGTGCGCCCGCTCACCAGCTACTACAGCAACCTCGACACCGCGCGGCGCGGCCTGCTGCTCGGCTATGCGTGCGTCGCGCACGAAGGCATCAAGCCCGCGTTCGACACGCTCGCTGCGACCATCGAGCGGCATCTGCCGCAGCACATCACGCGCGCGGCATGAGGCCGGTCACACGCAGCGCTGCCCGCGTTATTGCGCGGTGCCCGTGCCGCGATCGAGCGAAGCCGCGCGCACGGCTTCGCCGGGCTTCGTGAACGTGCGCTGCCGCAAGGCGGCGATCTGCGCGTCGCGGTCCGGCGGCGACAGGCCGGCCGACTCGATCTGCGCACGCTGCGCCGCATAGTCCGCGTAGCGGCTCTGCCACGACGCATCGTCCTGCTGCATCTGCGCGACGCGCGCGGCAGCCTCGGGCCCGAGCGTCTGGGTCAGTTGCGCGCGCATCGCATCGGGCGTCGCCCCGCTCTTCTGCAGTTGCGAGATCCGGTCGATCGCGGCCCGCTGCTTCTCGACACGCTGCTGCGCGGCGCGTTCGTCGGCCGGCATCTGCTGCTCGAGCGCCGCGAGCCGCTCGGCCTTCTGCGCATCGGTCAGCGTGCGATCCTGCGCGATCTTCAGCCGCGCGAGATCGTAGCGCTGCCGCCACTGCTCCGCGCCGAAAAAAGGCTGGCTCCACTCGCCGAGCGTGCGATACGCGATCGACGCGCGCTGGTCGAGCGCAAGCTGCAGTGCGCCCAGATCGGACTTGTCGACCGCGCCGGCATCGCGCAATTTCGTAAGCGCGTCGAGATACGCGCGATAGCGGTGCCACACGTCGAGCGCCTCGGCCTGTGCGGCCGTGCCGTCGAGCTGCGCGGCAATCTCGCGCGCGACGAGCGCATCGAGCGCGGCCGCACTCAGGTCGCTCTGCGCGGTCAGGCAGTAGTCGAAGAAATCGCGCACCGCGCGCGACTTCGCGAGATGGCCGCCGGCATCGAGCGGCAGCCGCGGCGCGCTGGAACCGGCCAGCGACGACGGCAGGCCCGTGCTCGCCGGCACGGCGGCCTGCGGCGGTGCCGCAGCCACGCCGCCCACCGCCGCCGCATCCGGCGACTCGCCGGCGGACCCTGTACCGCGATGCCATCCCGCACCGCTCCACATCGCGACGCCGGTGATCGCCGCCAGCCCCACGACACCGTAGATCGCAGCGCGCCGCGCCAGCGGCGCGCGCCCTTCACGTGCCGTCATCGATTACACGCCCGCCAGCTTCAGCCGGTTCGCATGCGTGCGGATCACCGCGACCGGATCTTCCGCATTCGCGCCGCGCACGCCGAGCAACTGGTTGATCTCGTCGATATGGTTCCACTTGTAGCTCGTGCTCAGCACCTGGCCGTACAGCGCGCTGCACTTCGACACGAGCCCGTCGTTCTGGCCCGAGCCGCGGTTGATCATCACCGTGCCCGTGCCGAACAGCGCGAGCGTCGACGGGTCGAGCGCGTTCGCCGGATCGACGAGCGGAATGGTGCTCGTGTCCGTCGCGCCCGTGACACCGAACGCGGAGAGCGTCGGCTGGATCGCCGTGCCGGCCCACGAATACAGCAGATGCGTGTTGCCGCCGACGGTTTCCGTCGGTGCACCGGTCTGGCAACTGCCCGGCGTGCCAAGGCCCGCACTCGGATAGTTCTGGTTGTACGTGGCGGCCTGGGCGGTCGTCAGCGTCTTCAGCGACGCGAGCGCGTCCTGGTTCGTGTTGTTGCTGCTGCTCGTAAGGATTCCGAACACATTGACGAATGCCGCGATCACCGATGACGAAAGCCCGGTCGGATCGTATGCGAGCACGCCCTGCACGAAGTCGGCGAATTCGGAGCCGCGATGCGGCGTGCCGATCGTCGTCACCGATGCGACGAGATCGGGCGCGACAGCCGCGACATAACGCGACGTGAGCCCGCCCTGGCTGTGACCGACGAGATTGACCTTGGTCGCGCCCGTCGCGGCGAGCACCGTCTTCACGTACGCAAGCAACTGTTCGCCGCGCCCGTTCGGGCCGTCGTCGCTCTGGAAGCCCGACAGGTTCGCGACGTAGACGGTCGCGCCATGCTGCTGCAGGTCTTCCTGGATGCCGTACCAGTACTCGAGCACGCCCGCGTACTTGTCGGTGCCCGAGAGCCCGTGCACGAGGATGATCGGATAACGCGTCGTCGCGTAATTGTCGGCGGGCGCGGTCGCCGCCATCGCCGCATGCGTCGTCGCGAGCGTCATCACCGCGGTCGTCCCCGCGAACGGCGCGACGCTCATCGCGCATGCCACTGCCCCTGCCACCACCCTGGAACGCATCGATCTGGCCATGCATGTTCTCCTGATTATTGTGCTGCCGGTGCGAATGAAATCGAATCGACGCATGCGGCGCCCTCGCGTGCGCCGTGACCGTCGAATGCGGGAGTGAAACACGACTGGCCAACGTTTGCGCCCCGACTAGACACGGTTCTCTAATCGGTTGACGCGCCCCGCCCGTTCGGGCGGGGCCGCGTTCATGCGCGCGCATGCTGCATTGCACACGCGCAATGCGCTACAGCTTCGCGCTCACGCGTACCCATGCGGTACGACCCGGCTCCATCACCGGCGCGTTCGCCGGATAGCCGAAGCCCGCGTTGCCGGCGAGGTTCAGGTGCTCGGTGTAGGCCTTGTTCAGCACGTTGTCGACGCCGACCGAGATCTGCACGGTCTTGCTGACGTTGTACTGCGTATGCAGCGACAGCACGCCGAATCCGGCGCTCGGGCCGAAGTCCTTGCCGACCACGTTGCCCTCATTCAGTGCATCGCGATGTTGCGGCGCAACGATCCGCCACAGCCCACCGGCCGACCACGCGCCTTGCGTGTATTCGAGCCCGATGCGCGCCTCGAGCGGCGGCATCTGCGGCAGCGGATCGCCGCTCGCCACGTTGCGCCCCCACGCATACGCGAGCGACGTCTCGACGCGCAGCGGTGCAACCGGCCGCCACGACACGCCTGCCTCGCCGCCCATGATCTGCGCGTTGACGTTGGTCGCCTGCGTGGTCGGGCCCATCATGCCGGCCGCGTAGTTGAACAGGATGAAGTCCTGCACGTAGCCCGCGTAGGCCGACACCCACGCATCGAACCGGTCGCTCTTGTATTGCGCGCCGATGTCGAGCTGCGTGGTCTTCTCCGGCTGCACCGCCGAGAACGCGTTGACCGAACCGGCCGGCCCGCGCTTCGCCGAGAACAGCTCCCAGTAGTCGGGATAGCGCTCCGCATGACCGATGCCCGCGTACCACGTGACGGGCAGCGACGCGAGATCGCACTCGTAGCGCACGAAGCCGCTCGGCAGCACGCGTGCGCGATCGTCGTCGAAGGTCGGGTTCGGCTTGCTCATCATCATGCCGCTCGTCGTCGCGCGCTTGTCGCGTACGCTCGCGTAGTCCACACGCGCGCCGCCGATCACGCGCGACACGTCGCTCGCGTACCACGTCAGTTCGCCGAACACGCCCGCGTTCCACATCGTCGCCTGCGCATTCCACGGCTGGTCGCCGTAGTTCTGCCGCCCCATCGCCGAGCGCGAATCGAGCCGGTTCGATTGCGCATCGACACCCGTCACGAGCTTGAAGTCGTCGCCGAAGCGAAACGTCGCGGCCGCGCGTGCGCCGAACGTGCGACGCCGCACCTCCGCCGCCATCCGCATCGGCATGCTGCTGGTCGGGTCGGGTTGCCGCAACGTGTAGTTGTCCATCACGTGGTCGGCTTCGTTGTAGTACACGCGTGCCTCGATCCGGTCGAGCACGTCGCCGAGATGCCGCTTGTCGAACGACAGGCCGAACGTCTCGCGGCGGAAATGCGCGCCGTCCATCCCGCGGCCTGCATACTTCGCGTAGCCGTCGCCCGTGCCGGCCGTCAGTTCGACCCGCGTGTGGTCGTCGGGCGTCCAGCCGAGCGCCGCATCGGCGTTCCACTTGTCCCACTGCGACGGTACGGTGTTGCCGTTGCCGTCCTTGTAGTCCTGCGAATGCGCGTGGTTCGCGGTCACGCGGCCGTAGACGTCAGGCGTGCCGGCCGTCACGTCGATGTTCTGGTCGTTGCGCCCGAACGAGCCACCGACGAGGCTGCCCTCGAAACGCATGCCCGGCTTGTCGAACCGCGGCGTCACGCGCTCGAACAGCACGGTACCGGCCGACGCGCCGGGACCGTACATCACCGTCTGCGGCCCCTTGACAACCGTGACCTTGTCATAGCTTTCCGGCGCGATGTACGAAGTCGGCGCATCCATCCGGTTCGGGCAGGCGCCGAGCGTCGGCATCCCGTTCGCCAGGATGTTCAGCCGCGAACCGAACATCCCGCGCAGCACGGGGTCGCCGTTCGTGCCGCCGCTGCGAATCGATGTGAAGCCGGGAATCGTCTTCAGGTAATCCGCGCCGTCGCTGGCGGGCAGCGGCTGGCGCGGCGCCTTCGGATCCGTGACGACGACGAGCGGCGTCGTCAGCGGCGACGCGACAACTTCGACGGGTGGCAGCAGCACGGCCGCGTCGTCCGCAGGCACGCCGGCCGCGCGCGTCGTTTCGGCGGCGGCAGTCGCGGCCAGCGCACCGACGGCGAGCGCGGGAACGGTGAGTTTCAGCATGCGCGGCACGCGCCGCGCACAGGCATTGCGTGATGCCCGCGGCGCACGCAACTGGAAAATGGTCATGATCGAAAGCCCGAGTGACGCCCTCCACGCGGCCTCGACGGGCCGCACGGATATCGGCGGTAGATGGAACGGAAGACAGCGCGTCAGGCGCGCTCGGGCGGTGCGCGTGGATACGCGCGCGGATAGCGGTCGGTGCGCGCCGCGACGGTAGGCGGCACGGCGGCGGAATCGGAAACGACGGAAGCGGAAGCGAACGATGCGGCGGCAGGCGAGCCGATCGCGGGACTGTGTGCGAAGAAACCGCAGTAGCCGCACGCATCGAGATGCAGCGCGTGATCGTGCATGCGGCCCGCATCGGGCGACCGATGCGCACCGTGCTCTGCACTGCAGACGATCGCGTCAGGCGTGGCCGCCTGCGCGATGCGCCACTGCGACACCAGCGGCGCCGCGATCGCGAACCAGATCGCGAGCACGCCAAGCCAGGCGGTCAGGTGACGATGTCGGTGCAGCATGCGCGGCGGCGAGTAAGCGGAATGTAAAAACAGCCGAGATGTTACAGAATGTTCGATGCGATGACCAGCCGCAGATGACGGTAAACGGACCGGGGGCGCATGGTTGTCAACACAACCATGCGCCCCCGCCTGCTGCGCGCGTCCGGAACGCGACGCTCAGGGTGCGATGCGGCGCAACACGTCGTCGCGCCGGATGAAATGGTGGTACAGCGCGGCCAGTGCATGCAGGCCGATCACGAAGTAGAACGCGTTGCCGATCAGCTCGTGTGCTGCCTTGATCGTCGGCCGCAGCGCCTTGTCGGGGCCGAACAGCGTGAACGACACGCCGAGCCAGTCGAGCGACACCGGCTTGCCGCCCAGGTTGATCATCATGATGCCGAGCAGCGGCTGCGCGATGATGAACACATAGAGCGCGACATGCGAGAGCTTCGAGAGCCAGCGCAGCAGCGCGGCCTGCGGAATGGCTTCCGGCACGCGGCTGACGACCCGCCACAGCACACGCAGCACCGACAGCACGAGCACGAACGTGCCCGCGGTGAGGTGCACGTTCATCCAGAACACCCGGCTGTCGCTGCCTTTCGGCCCGCGAATCTCGATGGCCAGGTAGGCCAGCGCCACCAGCAGGAAGATGGCCCAGTGGAAGAAGATCGCGGGCGAGCTGTAGCGCGTCTGTTTCGCGAGGATGTTTCTCATGCGACGTCTCGTGTTGTATGCGGGGAGGGGCGCAGCTGCCACGATTGTAGCCGCACGGGTGTCCGGTTTTGCGCGGCGCGGTCAAATATCCTACGAATCGTCAACGCGCGCCGCGCGGGCCCCGCATATGGAAAATCCGCATCGCGCACGGGAACGGCTGTGGCACGATGAAGCTTTGGTGTCGACGTTGCGCGCGCATCATGAGCAAGGCGTTCTTCGTTGCGGCCTACCGGCTGACTGCCGCGTTGCTCGCGGTGTCCACGACGTTGCACAGCATCGCCGGCTACTGGGGCATGCCCGCGTTTCAGCTCGGCAATTACCTCAGCTACTTCACGCAACTGAGCAGCCTCTATGCGGCCGTGATGCTGGCCGCGGGGCTCTGGCGCATCGCGCGCCCCGGCTCGGCCCGCTACGAATCGATGCGCGGCGCGGCCGTGCTGTACGTGCTGATCACCGCGATCGTCTACGAACTCCTGCTCGCGCGCGTCGATGCGCTGCGCCACGTCACGCCGGCATTCAACAACTGGGTGCTGCACCGGATCGTGCCGCTCGTCATGCTGTGCGACTGGCTGTACGTGGAGCCGCGCTCGCCGATCGCGCGGCGCAGCGCGCTCGCGTGGCTCGGCTTTCCGGGCGTCTATCTCGGCTACACGCTCGTGCGCGGCGCGCTGGAGAACTGGTATCCCTATCCGTTCGTCGATCCGCGGCCGCACGGCTACCTGCCGGTGGCGATCCAGTGCTCGCTGATCGCGCTCGGCGCGGCGGCACTCGCACTGGGCATCCGCTGGCTCGGCAATCACGCGAGACAGTCCGGCACCGCGACGCTGAAGGAAGGATGAAGGGGGAAGAAGGCGGGAGCGTGTGCGCCGCCCGGCGCACACGTGGCGCTGCGGCTCGTCAGCCGCCGTTGCGCGGCAGGAAGTTCATCGGGTCGACGACCTTGCCGTTCTGGCGGACTTCGAATTCGAACGTCGAACGGCCGCTCGCGTCGGTGCCCATCTCGGCGACCGGCTGGCCCTGGCGCACCGCGTCGCCTTCATTGACGAGCAGCTTGCCGTTGTGACCGTAGGCCGTGATGAGCCCGTTGTCGTGCTTCAGGATCACGAGCGGGCCGTAGGCCTTGACGCCCGACCCGGCGTAGACCACCCGCCCGTTCGCCGCGGCGCGCACCGAATGGTCCGGCCCGGATGCGGCGATCACGATGCCGCGCGCCTTGCCGGCCGCAAACGGCGTCGCGACGACGCCCGTGGCCGGCCAGGCGAGCGAGCCCGGCTGTGCGGCTGCCGCGGGCGGCTGCCCGAACGACGTCGCGGCAGGCGGCGCGACGCGCAGCACCTGGCCGGGCGACACGGCGTCGGTAGGCGCCATGCGGTTCCAGCTCGCCACGTCCTGCACGCGCTGCCCGTAGGCGCTCGCGATGCCCGCGAGCGTGTCGCCCGGGTTCACGCGGTAATAGCCGGCGATCACACCCGGCGTCGCGACCGAAGTCGGCGTCGACGAACGCGACGGCTGCCAGTTGTCGGTCCACGGCGTCAGCGTACAGCCCGACAGCGCGACGGCCGTGGCGACGAGCGCCGCCTGCGGCAGCCAGCGCGCCAGCGAATCGTGGATGGGAATAGTTTTTCTCAAGGGTCCTCCCGGATTTGCGTCGTCGCGCCGCCCACCGCCCTCCGGCGCGCGACGCACGATGTCCGGCCGGACGGCCGGACCAACCAGTATCCGACCGCTCTCGCGGCCGTCAGTTTCCACAGCGGAACGTCGGTGCGAACGGGCTCACCGGCCCCTTTTCCGCGTCGTTCCGACCGGCAAAGATACCATTTGTCGCGGTCAGGACCGCGACAGTTGCAGGTTCCGGCAACAATCTTGCGGCCCCGCCCAAGCGTGCCGATGGCCCGCGAACCGCGCCGCGCGGGCCGGCCGGCGGGCCTGCCGCCGGTATTGTGCACACTTCGCCGCCGCCATCTGCCGTCTCGGCTTCGTCACATTCTCCCCTTCGATCGCCGCCTATACTCGGTGTTGCGCAGCGCAATCCAACGACAACGAGGAGCATGGCAATGAACAATGCGACGTTTCTTTCGGTGCAGCTCAATGCGGACGATTTCGCCGGCTCCAGCGGCCTGGTCGAATTGCTCAACCGGCACCTGCTGTTCGCGACCGACGTCGCCGAGGCGGCCGATGCGCTCGTCCAGTTGGCGAGCGTCGCGCACCTGACGGGCGCCACGCGCCACAGCGTCGAGCTGCCGGTCCTCGCGCTCGAGCGGCTGCGCGATGCGCTCGATACGCTGAGCGGCTACGACGAAACGTGGCTGCAGGTGCTGGAGCCGGCCGAAGCGCTGTTCCGCGATATCGGCCGCGGCAGGCGAGCACTGCACTGACCGCTGGCGCCGCATGTGCCACCCATGAAAACAGCCCGCCGTTCCGCAAAGCGGAACCGGCGCCGCACGTGCCACCAATGAAAAACAGCCCGTCGTTCCGCGAAGCGGAACGACGGGCTGTTTGTACTACATGGGGTCAGGTTTGGCCGCCGGGGCGGCCGCGCCATTAACGACCCTTGTAGACCGGTGCGCCGTCAGCGATACGCTTGACTTGCCAGCCGGTCTTTGCCGCGGCCGGAGCGCCCGATTCTTGCGCGGCGGCCGGTTGCGCGCCATAGCCGGTCGTGTCGGCGGCGGCGACGTTCTGTTGCGGGTTCGCACGGGCTTCAGCAGCCAGGATGCCTTCCGGGTAGTTCGTCCGGTCGCTGCCCAGCTTGTAGCCGGCCTGTTGCAGTTGGACCAGTTCGGCCTTCACCTGCGCACGGGTGACGGGCGCGTTCTGTTGGGCGAACGAGACGGCGGGAACGGCGAGGACAGCGGCAGCAGCGAACGTTGCGATCAGCGATTTCATGATTACCTCCGGGATTTTTTTGCTCCGCCGCACACACCATGTCTGCAGCGATGGAACAGAGTTTAGTCCCGGCGTCCCCTAGGGAAAACCATGAAAGAGCGAAAACACTGTTTCCCCGGAGCCAACAATGTCGGCATCCGGGATAGAGAAACCCTATTCATAGAATAGATTTTCGCAACAATGCTGCCGTCGCGGGCCGGTTACGACCAGTTCGCGTGGAAGCTGCCCGGCTTGTCGGTACGCTCGAACGTGTGCGCACCGAAGAAGTCGCGCTGCGCCTGCACGAGGTTCGCCGGCAACCGCTCGGAACGGTAGCTGTCGAAGTACGCGACCGCCGACGCGAACGCCGGCACCGGCACACCGGCCTTCACCGCGGCGACCACGACGTCGCGCAGCGATGCCTGGTAATTCGCGGCGATGTCCTGGAAGTACGGATCCAGCAGCAGGTTCGCGAGCGCCGGATCCTTCGCATACGCGTCCGTAATTTTCTGCAGGAAGCGCGCGCGGATGATGCAGCCCGCGCGGAAGATCTTCGCGATGGTCCCGAGATCGAGGTTCCAGCCGTACTCTTCGGACGCCGTGCGCAGTTGCGCGAAGCCCTGCGCGTACGAGATCACCTTGCTCAGGTACAGCGCGCGGCGCACCGCTTCGACGAACGCGGTGCGATCGCCGTCGAACGGCGCGGCGGTCGGGCCCGACAGGATCTTGCTGGCCGCGACGCGCTCGGTCTTCAGCGACGACAGCACGCGCGCGAACACCGATTCCGTGATGAGCGGCAGCGGCACGCCGAGATCCAGCGCGTTCTGGCTCGTCCACTTGCCGGTGCCCTTCTGCGCGGCGCGATCGAGGATCACGTCGACGAGGTGCTTGCCGGTTTCTTCGTCCTTCTTGCCGAAGATCTTCGACGTGATCTCGATCAGGTAGCTGTCGAGTTCGCCCTGGTTCCATTCGGTGTACACCGCGCCGAGTTCGTCGTTGGTCAGCCCCGCGACGTCCTTCAGCACCGAGTAGCTTTCGGCGATCAGCTGCATGTCGCCGTATTCGATACCGTTGTGGACCATCTTCACGTAGTGGCCCGCACCGTCCGGGCCCATGTACGCGACGCACGGCTCGCCGTCCGACGGTGCCTTCGCGGCGATCTGCTTGAGGATCGGCTCGACGAGGTCGTACGCGTCGCGCTGGCCGCCGGGCATGATCGACGGGCCGCGCAGCGCGCCCTCTTCGCCGCCCGACACGCCGGTGCCGATGAAATGCAGGCCCGCTTGCGCGAGTTCCTGGTTGCGGCGGATCGTGTCGGTGAAGTGCGTATTGCCGCCGTCGATCAGCACGTCGCCCTTCTCGAGCAGCGGCTTGAGCGACGCGATCGTCGCATCGGTCGCCTCGCCGGCCTTCACCATCATCAGGATCCGGCGCGGCGTTTCGAGCGACGCGACGAATTCCTCGAGCGTATAAGTCGGCACCAGATTGCGGCCGGGGAA